>SPAX01000024.1 GCA_005239475.1 Nitrospira sp.
CACGATAAAGTTGTTGCTGTTCTTCTCGGGGTCGTTAGTTGTAGGTCTGTTCGTTTTGCCTGGCGAGTTTGAGGAGCACGACTTTCTTGCGCTGGCCGTCGACATCGTACAGTACACGGTAGGGGCCGACTCGGCGGCGGGAAAAACAAAGGAATCGCCCATACTGCATGTGTGCATGGGGTGCAGCAGGCGTGGACCCCTCAGACCGTCAAGGCACAGGGGATTCCTCATGCAGTTCTGCTATCACTATCGTTACTTCCTCTTCCTCCACTCCCATGGCGGCACCGACTGGGGATCACCCCACACGCCCTTCTTGGCCTCACGTGCTGCCTTTTCTAGCCCTTCCAGCACCGTATCTCCAGGCGCGTTGCCCCGATACCACCAGCACAAGCCCCGCCTGACGAGTTCCTGATTGAGGTTCATGCCGTCTGGCAGGATCACATCTCCGATCGTGCGCCCATACTCGTCGAGGCCATGAGTCTGGAGCGTAACTTCCTTCCGGAAGACGAGGTCAGAGGCGACGTGCTCGGCGAGTAGGCCGAAGGGCTGGCCTTTCTCAGGGCAGTCGATCCCGTTGAGGCGGAAATGCTCAGGGTGGTGATTGTGCAGGATCTCGATGGTGTCGCCCTCGAGGACACGAACGACGGGAGCAGTGAAGTCGGCTGCACGGTTATTGCCATCCACGCCTGCTCTGAAGTCCGCCCATGCGGGAGTGGCGAGAAAGGCGCTCAACAGTAAAAGGGCGATCGGGAATCGAAACGCTATGAGCCGATTGTCACTCACAGGACAGATTCCACACCGTGTTTTGCCCTTGGAATGGTTCTGCGTTGTACGTGATGGAGCATGGCCCAGGAACGCGACGGTAGGGATGAATCGAGAAGGGCATAGGGCGGCTCCAATCAGAAGGGCCATCTTAGGAGGGTGGCTTGGGGAAGGCAATGCCTATCCCAAGCCACCCATGTATGTGGGGGTCACGTGGGGCATTGACTGAGTTGACTGAGTGGGGTCGGCGGAAATGATCCGCGGCTGGTTTCAAGGTGGTCCATGCGGGTTTTTAAGGCAGAGATGTCCGTTTCAAGGCGGTGGATGCGTTGGTCGAGCTGGGGAAATAAGTCCGAAATAAAGGGGTCGGGAGTCTTTGTTTTACTGTCGAGCCTGCTACCTCAGGCATGGGCTGGGATTGACAGGTGTCACGCACCGCGTTACATTTCCGGCGTGATGAAGACCTTTGCTGACAAGCTCACGAAGGAGCGGTACGAAAGCGACAAGTCAAAGCGGTTTCCTCCAGGAATCTGGAAGCGGGCATTGCGCAGGTTGGAGTATCTTGGTTTTGCTACAAGCGTGACTGACTTGAAGATGCCTCCGAGCAATCGGCTTCATAAATTGGAGCGAGCCCGGGCTGGCCAGTATTCGATTTCCCTCAACGACCAATGGCGAGTGTGCTTTCGATTTGATGATGGCGATGCGTACGATGTTGAGATGACGGATTGCCATTGATGAGAGGTGCACGATGAGCTTCCCCAATAAACGAGCGCGTAAGGTCCGCCCCACTCATCCGGGCGTAATGCTGCGGGAGGATTTTTTGCCGGAGTATGGCTTGACCGTATCCGGCTTTGCCATATCTATTCGGGTGTCTCGCCAGACGGTGAATGAGTTGCTGCGAGAGCGCCGTGCGGTCAGTCCTGAAATGGCGTTGCGGCTCTCTCGCTTATTCGGCAACAGCCCCGAGTTCTGGTTGAATGCCCAGCGAGCGGTTGATCTGTGGGAAGCTGCGCGGAATATCAAGGATACGATCAATCACATTTCCCCACTGACCGCTGCATAGCCTGCAGTTCAAGCCTTTCAGTGGAGACAAGCTGCAACTCGCCTTCGCGCGCTTTCATCACCAAGGAGTCGGAGGATTTTCTGTTACTGCCAGTCCCCAGCAGTACGTTGATCGACTGAGCGGAGAGCCTGCTTGCCTGCACATTGGGCATTCGTGTGCAGGTGTGTCGCAGCGGCGAATCCACGATTGCCGCTGAAGTATTCATGAATCATGCGGGCTAGATTGTCCACCATGACTGAAGATTGAAGATCGTATGACTGACCAGGCGAACGAGAGAGCAGGCTATCAAGGACCGGCGTTCTTTTCTTACGGATTCCGGCCGTTCTTTCTTGGTGCGGCGCTGTTTGCCGGCGTGGCGGTCCCTGCCTGGATCCTTCTGCGCACGGGAATCGGCGACTCGGAATTCTTCTCTATCGCTCGAGAGTGGCATGTGCATGAGATGGTCTTCGGTTTTTTGCCCGCCGTGATTACCGGTTTCCTTCTCACGGCAATTCCAAACTGGACCGACCGTGTGCCGATCAGAGGGAACGAGTTGATACTATTGTGTGCCCTGTGGTTGGCCGGACGCCTGGTCATGGCCATCCCGTTTCTCACGCCTCTCCTGTCTGCCTGCGTGGATGCGGCTTTTCTGGTCATAGCTGCGGGACTGGTCTGGCGAGAAATTGCATCCGGGAAGAGCTGGCCTCATGCGCTGATCGGAGGTCTCATCAGTCTGTATGCCGGAGCCAACATCCTGTTCCATGTGTTGGCTTTGAGTGGTGCGGTGACGGAACTTCCCGAGCGAATGGCTCTCGCGTTGGACATGGTCCTCCTGGCGCTCATTGGTGGACGTGTCATTCCCAACTTTACCCGCGCCTTCTTGGCTGGGCAGGGGATGACCGAACAGCCTGCGCCTTTTTCCCGTTTCGATGGCCTGTCGGTCGTGCTCGTAGGAATCGCCACTGTCTCCTGGACTGTTCAGCCACGGGCTATGGTGACGGGCGGGCTGTTAGTGGCGGCCGGGTTAACCAATCTAGGCCGCCTGTTGCGCTGGTACGGCTGGCTCACTTGGCGTGAGCCGTTGGCGCTGATTCTCCATCTTGGTTATGGGTGGCTGGCGATGTCGCTGCTGGTATTAGGCGGCGCGATTCTTGGAGTGGGTCTGCCTACAACGGATGCGGTACACGCGCTCACCACCGGCGCAGTGGGTGTGATGACCCTGGCGATAATGACTCGCGCCAGCCTGGGCCATACGGGACGCCCCAAACACGCAGGTCCCTTGACCCTGTGCATCTACCTGCTAGTCAACCTGGGTGCGATCTTGCGGGTATTTGGGCCAGCCACAGACCTGCCGACGAATATCGTGCTGGGTGTGGCTGCGGTTGCCTGGAGTGGTTCCTATCTGCTATTTGCCCTGGTCTATGGCCCGTTCCTCCTTCGCCCGAGCATCGACGAATGACGGCATGGTGCGGAGAGGAGCAGAAGAACTGCTCCTCATTTGGAGTTCCCCCCCGGGGGAGTTGACGCCATCTGCAGAACGACGTAGCCTGTCGTTGGCTCTTGAACCAGCAGCGGCTATGAACCGACCGATTCTGGCCGAAGTGGTACAGACATCATTATCTGGCTGAATCAACGAACCAGCTCGCGGGTCCATTTCTCCTGTTTTGTTCTTTTTCTCAGACGACGGCAAGACGAATAAGTCAAAACTCATGCTCGATCCATTTCTCCACTGCGTCAGGTCCACGTGGTAGAGAACGCGAGGGAAGCAGTCTCAGACAAGTCTTTCACTCAAGATAGGACCATGGTAGGGCCTACGTGAATGAGCGAGGCTCCCACAAAATAGAGCGAAAGTTTCTATAATCAGTACCACAGGAGGAGGAATCACCATGGGAATTCAACCGTTACAGGATTGGGCACTGATCGAACCGTCGGAGGCCAAGGAAAAGACCACCGGGGGGTTATTCATCCCCGACACGGCCAAGGAGAAACCCGTAGAAGGAAAGGTCCTGGCAGTGGGGAAGGGGCGCTGGGAAACACCGGAACAGAAGCGGGGTAGTAAACAAAAAAAGAAAGAGGAAAAGATCTTCAAGCCCACGGTCCTCAAACCGGGCGATCAGGTCCTCTACGAGAAATACGGAACGACCGAAATCGATCTGGACGGCAAGGAACTCGTCCTCGTCCGCGAGTCCGAGGTCCTGGGCTGGATGGGGTAAGAAGGGTCGTTTAGGGTTTCACTTGATCGAGCGTCCTATGGAGGGGTGCTGCTCCGGTGGGCTATCCCACTAAGAGGATGTCGTGTGTTTGCCTAGGTCTTTTCGTTTAACTTTCTTCTCGCCCCGCCAGTTGTCGTCGATCCGGCCCTGGCTGCGTCGTCACTCCACACTCGGTTACCACTCTCCCGCCGAGTTCGGAGCGAGGACGGCCTTTGCTTAACCGGGTGTCCAGGGAATCGGGGGAAGGTCAGTGCTAAGCTAGTGGTCTATTGAATGAAGCACACTTCAAACGGGGGCATGTCTGTGAAACAGGGCTATCGGTTGATCATCGTCGACAAGGCCGGTGTGCTGGTTTCTGAATTCCAACTGACGGAGAACGCTCTGGCTCAGCCGGAGGCCTTTGTCGAGGCGCTCAAACAGTCGATCGACGACATCGAAGAGGAGGAACCCTGAAGGGACAACGTCGGTCCTCGGTGCTGGGCATCGTATCCCTCACCCGGTTGCGCGGTTCTCCAGGCGGGGAGTCGGCAAGCGTGACGTTCTGCTCCGCGATCTGGAATTCTTCATTACCATCGCCGGGAATGGTTGACCCTCGCGCCCTGCGTGCCGGGGAGCACCAGTACCGGGCTCAGGAATTCCATTCTCCATAGAGAATAACAGGAGTGATTCTTGCGATGGCGACGATTCTGATCATCGATGACGAGGAAATCATCCGCGTACTCCTTCGCTCCGCGCTTGAAGAGGCGGGGTATGAGGTCACGGAAGCTGCCAACGGTCGTGAGGGACTTGAGCTGTACCGCCACAGGCAGACGGATTTGGTCATCACAGATATTCTCATGCCAGAACTGAATGGGCTCGACATGCTCCTGGAATTGACGCGTGAATTCCTCGACGCCAAGGTGATCGCGATCTCAGGCGCAGGAGGGGAAAAGAATGTCTTGGATGTCGCAAAACTTCTCGGGGCACGGCAGACCTTCCCAAAGCCCTTTAGCCTGTCGCTTCTGCTGGGCGCTGTGCGATACGAATTGGAACATTAGCAGGATAGTGAAACAGTCCGCCAGCGGCCACAGCCCGTGCCGGATGTCTCGAGCTTCACGCATTACGGTCCACGGCTGCTGGTGAAATTTTCCCGCATCCATTAATACCGCTTGACCAGGCCCTCCATGGCGTCTAGCATAGGGCTGTGTTGTATTGAGCCTCGCTGACTGTCCCATCCCTCGCGCCTCTTGCTTCCTGCCTGCGCGTCTGATTCCCCAGTCTTCGCCGCTCCTATGCCAGAGTATTCGTGAAGTGTTGCAGTCATTGGGTGTGACCGCCTGGACCGAAGCAGTTGGGTTTCTTGAGGCCACACGAGTCCGCGGACAGGCAACGGTTTTCTCAATACAAGCCCAAACTTTTCAAGGAGAGACGTGATGACACCAGAAGAGCAAATCACGAAGATGAAGAAAGCGATCACTCAGGCCATTAAGGTGATGGGAGATCGGTTTGGATCGACAGAAGCAGATGTCGATCGAGCGATTGATGAACTGAAGGCATCCATGCAAGCGGCGCCAACCGTTGCGGCTCAGCCTCCTCAGGGCACGGTTGCCGTGGCAGCCAGCGCATAGTGACCGAAACATAGATTGCACGACAGGATCTGGGCTCTGGCTGAGAGGGCTGCTAGATTTTCGCGCAATCTGAGAGGAAGCGGGCGAGTCCGTGGTGTGTTCGTGGAGGAGCCTCCCACGCCATGGGCAACCAGCATCAGGGGGGATAGTTATGAAGAACGCCACGCAAGTCTATGTGCTGACGCTGAATGCACCGTCAAGAAAAACAGTTCGACTCTGGACGGGAGCGAGCATCCATTCGTTGCGGCATTGCTCCAGCAAGAAAATTGATCGGACGCTGGCTGAGATGCAGCAGCATGTGGATGATTTGCAACGCGCCATCAGCGTGCTGGCGACGGGAGGATCGTATTCTATCAATCGTTCTCGATAGGGTGCCACACCAGTAGGTGCTTATGTCGGCGGAACACACTCACCGAGAAAGAGAACAGCCATTATGCCGGACGATGCAAAAGATAAGAAGGTTCATGCCGCAGCCAAGCCGGCTGGCGCATTGTCACGGATATCAGCCGATGGCGATCTCACGTGCAGCGAGTCTCAGATTGAGGATATCCTCTCTGAGGGAGAGTCCAGCAGGCCGATGAGCAAAAGCGACAAGGGCCTGCATCAGAAACGCCAGCCGAAGTCCTCGCAATAAGACGCTCAGGGTGAGGTGCGGGGCGTTCTTTTCTAACCTACCGAATCTGCGGTGACTTTCTTCCCTCTGCGGCCCACAGAAGAATCATGCGAAGAGTTCTAGCAGAAATCGTTGGCTGCACTCCGTGGTCCTTTTCGACAGCTTCCAGGACGGCTGGTGGTCCTTGGCAGGGCGGCGGAGTATGCTGCGCCGCCCTCACGACAGAGGAGCAGCCGCATGACAGAAGAACGGACTGATGGCAAGCCTCGTTGGCCTCTTCCGACCCACGATTATTGGTCCACCCCCTTCGCTGAATCGTTGCTGCAGCATCTGGATCTTTTCCCTGGAGCCTCCATTCTCGATATTGCCTCCGGCCACGGGATTCCGGCATTCTGCCTGGCAGAGCAGGTGGGGCCCACCGGACAGGTCCTGGCCATCGATCTCAGTGGGCGCCAGGTCGAGAGTGCGCGAGTGGTCCAAGGAGCGCAACTCCCGTGGCTGCGGTTCGAATGCCTGGATATGCGTGCTCTGCCTCCGCACCTGCCCTGCTTCGATCGCATCACTGGCAATCTCTCTGTCATGTTTTTCCGCCCCAACCGTTTCGAAACGGTCCAGGGATTACTGGAACGTCTCAAGCCCGGTGGCCAACTGGTGCTGACCTTCCCTTCGCTGGGCACGTTCGATTCACTCTGGCGTCGGATCGATCAGGAAATGGCAGTCCGTGGTCTCCTGGCGGAACGCCGTCGGTTTGAGGCCTATCTTGCAGAGAGGCCGTCAGCGGAAGATGTTCGTGGATGGCTGGACAGGCTTCATCTCGCGCGCATTGCCGTGGCCGAGTATCCGTTGGAGGTGGCGACTGGCCCAGGCCAGGCGTTTCTCCATCATCCGCTGCTCCGGAGCGGTTTTCTCGATGATGCCTATGAATGTTTTGATGATCAGGGGCTAGCGGATGAGGTGATGACGAAGGTCTCGGAAGATGTGGTTAGTTTCACGCCATTGATTGCGCAGCGATGCGTGTTGTCAGGGTGGAAGCCATAGGGCGGTAGGGTGGTGCCTGATTATTCGCGCGCTGAGGGATCGCCAGTTCGGCGACCTCTTGGTTAAAATCGATATCCAAGTTCTACGATATACATATCCACGCCGAGACTAGACGATCCGTACAGGCCTGCATCGGAGAAGTGCTGGAGGCGAAATCCGGTATAGGCGTGAGAAAATGGATTGACGCGAACCCCCATGGTCGCGACGATTTGAACCGGCCCCCCAAAGTTTTGCACGCCGAACTTGTGATTGCTGAAGAATCCTGCGCCCGCTCCGGCGTCGAAGGTGACAAGCCCCGCCCAGCCACTCAGCGCTAGACCAGGCACGGCCGTCATCATCAGACCGCTCTCATTTGCCGCGGTCAGTAGCCCCGCGCTTGCGAGCAGTCTCGTCTCCAGACTCCACGTGCTCTCACCGAGCGGCCAGGACCAGGGGAGCGTGATGACCGCTGCGACGTCAGTCAGGTGGAAATAGTATTTTTGCTCTTTCCCCATTAGGGGAACCTTTTCACCGAAGCCCATGCGAGGGCCGATGCTCAGGAGAGCCATGTCTCCTGCAAGGCTGGGCGTGCAGAGTGCTATGGAAAGACACAGGGCGAGCAGCAGAATCAGAAGGGGTGGACGTTGATTGTAGCGCATGTGCGGTCTCTCGTGACCAGGATTAGTGTGACACGGTTCGACGATCCCTCCAAGTATTCACGTCTATTCACACCGCAGGTGTGTCGCGTGTAAGGCCTCAGCATGGCCCACATCAAGGCGGACATTTTATTGCTGTGGTATACGTGTGGCCGCAACAGCGATCGGGCAGGACAACTGCTGCATCCGAGAGGCACGGTGGTGTAATCGGTCTGAGGTCGCGACCAGTTTGGCCTGACAGACGGAGGGTGTTCGCTACGACAAATTGAATGTAAGGTTGGAGGAACGTGGCATGATGTGAAGGGGCGCTTCTACCGAAGCGCCCCTTCTGCATCTGCGGCTTGTTGGCGCTTCGTTAGAAGCGACCGCGACCGCCGCGATCTCCGCCACCGCCGCCGCCGCCAAAGCGACCGCCACCACCGCCACCGCCGCCGGTGCGGGGTTCTTGTGGCTTGGCTTCATTGACAGTCAGGGGACGTCCGTCCATCTGTGAGCCGTTCAACGCGGCAATCGCAGCTTTGGCTTCCTCCTGAGTGGCCATCTCGACGAAGCCGAAGCCTCGTGATTGCCCGGTGAACTTGTCCGTGATCACACGCGCAGACTCGACGGTGCCGTGCGCGGCGAAGAGGGTGGTGAGCTGTGATTCAGTTGCCGCATAGGGCAACCCGCCGACATATAGTTTTGAACCCATGGGGGTTCCTCCTTCTGAAATTGATATTGTCTGAGACTCGAGAACGTACACACGAGGGGAAGGAACGGGCCGAAGACGCGAACAATGGGGCGGCTTGGGTCGAGCTTCCGATCAGATTCTCGGTACCAACAATATCGGTGATGGGCCGTTCTATTTGCTGTTTCATGCGAGGCCCGCCGCGTGAAACAGGAACATAATAACAGAGGCGCAAGTGAAAAGCTATAGTCCCTGTTTCCTAAATTTTATGGCGCCTGCAGGACGAGGGGTGATTGTGTGGGTGGGTCGAAGATCGAGGTTGCTGTCTGGTGCGAGATGGTCAGGCAACCGTCCTACACATCCGCATTGCCGGTGGGACCGGGGCCTGGCCAGATGAGGTAGGGTGGCTTTTTCATGGTCTCAGCTGAACGTGGGTAGAGACGTTGGGCATAACTGTAGGCGTCTTCTTGCGCAACTAAGCAGGTGGCGGCGGCGAGATGGTTGGATACGACGCGGAAGGCCCCTCGATCATCCGCTGCGATGGTCGCCATGTAGAGGGCACAGGAAAAGCTCCCCTCTTTTGAGCAAGCGGTGCTGATCAAGAGGTGCGATCCATCTGGAAAGGTCATGATCGGGTCTAAGTTGGTACGGCCCATGTGTGTTCCTTTTCCTTGACGTGCACGATCTTATACGGCCTGGTTGGCGTAGGGGGTCACGTAGAGTCTGAGGAGGTGTCCCTCCCATTCGGTTCCTTCAAGGGCGACCACGGCATTCAAAGCCTGTTCGCCGGACCCCATTTCGACGAATCCATATCCAGCTGACTTTCCCGTATGTTTGAATCGGACCACATAGGCTCTGGCAACCAGACCGTAGGAGGTGAAAATGCCACGTAGCTCGCAGTCCGAGACCTTGTCCGGGAGTCCTCCCACATACAGGACCCGCTTCCCCATCGAAATTCCCTTCGTGACGCGTTAGTTCGTTCGAACGAGCGAATCTTCGACATACGAGCCTGTCCGCAACGACGTCGCAAGTCCTAGCGAGTAGAGTCCGTGGATGAGCCATTTTGAGGGATCGAAGTGGTACCAGCGAGGACCGTTTCGGTAATCGGTCGGATACATGTGATGGTAGTTATGATACCCCTCACCAAAAGTCACGAGGGACACCAGCCAGCTATCCCGGCTGGAGTCTGACGTTCCGTGTGGCTGCTGTCCCCAGAGATGGCAGACGGAGTTGATGAAAAATGTCGAATTGAGCACGGCGAATGTGCGTCCCAGGCCGGCGAGGAGAAAACAGCCTACTCCACCCATCACGCCGTTGAAGAGTAAGCCGATGAGAAAAGTGCCGGCCAGGCCCGCGAGGAGGAGGAGGGGATAGTACTTGTGTTGCCAGATCGCGACAGAATCATTCGCGACGCGTGTCGCATATTTTGGATCGGCGTATCGGTCGGGGGTAAAGAGCCATCCGCAGTGGCTATGCCAGAACCCTTGTTGCGCATTGTACGGATCTTTCTCCTCGTCACAGTGTGCGTGATGACGCAGATGGTCGGACGCCCATTTAATGGCGGAATTCTGCAGTGCCCAGGCGCCCCCGATCAAGAGTAACCCCTTGACCCAGTTCGGACAGTCAAAGCTCCGATGGGCCATCAACCGATGGTAGCCGACTGTAATGCCCAGTCCACTGACGACATAGAGCAGTCCAAACAGGGACCAGTCCAGCCAAGTGTAGTGGTAGAAATATCCATAGAGAGGGATTCCGATCACGGCACCCATGGTAATGGTGCAAAAGAGTATGGCGGTCCAGATCCCGCGGCGACTGCTGATCTTGATCGGTACACCCGTGTGGGCGATGGCGATGGTTGGTGATTGTGGAGTCATGCGTTGTTGTGCTGTTTGGCTCATAGGGGATCTTAATCTCAGGGAATTTGTACGCTGCATTTCGATTCGATCAAGGTCTGCACGGTCATTTGGGGCTCTGCCGGTTGTGCTGTCGTGCTATCGGACAGGGGCGAGAGCGACAGGGACTGGTGATGGTTAGGCGATCTCCCCAGAGAGACCGAGTGTTGTGCAGGGCGGAAACTAGAGCATCGATCGCGCAGAATCTTGAGGGAGGGAATGAAGGCGCGAGGGATAGAGTAGTGACCGAACTTCAACTGGGGCTACCATAGCACAGTCTCGCTAGGATAGCGAATGCGTAAGTCTAGCACGACATGATAACAATGGCCCAATGCGTTGAAAATAGAGGTCAAAGTATCCCCTCGGCATTATCGGGCTCTTTTGTTTGCAAGAGAGTTGACGCCGGAGGAGGCTTGCTGTACGATGATTACCACATCGATGTCGCAGTAGTCCGGCGGCACGGCTGTATACACCATAACGGACTTCGCGATCGCATCGCGACCAGGTCCTGTCGGAAGTTGATGCCTTCCTGGTTTCTCTCCCCTCGGTTCTCTGATCCCGTCTTAATGCGATCACACTGAAAGGATAGTGCATTGCATACCTCTGTTCACACGAGTTTTCATACCCTTGGTCTGTCTGATCTGCTCTTGCGGGATTTGACGGCAGCGGGCTTGCTGGTTCCCACTTCCATTCAAGCTCAGGCGATTCCACCTGCCCTTGAGGGCCGGGACGTCATCGGTTGTGCGCAAACTGGTACTGGCAAGACGGCCGCGTTTCTTATCCCCATGATCGAACGGCTCGCGGTCCTGCCGAAAGGTCAGCCGCAAGCGTTGATTCTCGCACCGACGAGGGAATTGGCGCTGCAGATTTTTGCTTCAATCGAGAAACTCGGTCGTAGCCACCGCATCTCTGCCACGGTCATTGTCGGAGGGAGCGATATGCAGGCGCAGATCAGAGGATTGCGTCAGCGGCCCGATATCCTGGTTGCCACACCGGGGCGTTTGCTGGACCATATGTGGAACGGGACGGTCAATTTGGCCCCGATTAAAATCCTGGTGCTCGATGAAGCCGATCGCATGCTCGATATGGGATTTGCTCCACAGATTAATCAGATTCTTGACGCGTTGCCGTTGGAGCGACAGACGTTACTCTTTTCCGCCACGATTCCGACGGATGTCACCGGCCTAGCTCACGCGAGCCTGCACGGTGCCGTTCATGTGATGGTGACGCCTTCTTCGACGACGGCTGAAGGGGTGATCCAGGCGATGCATCATACGACCTCCCAGGAGAAGACGAATCTGTTGGTGTCGTTGCTGGGGGCGGAGCGAGGGACCGTCCTTGTATTCGCTCGGACAAAGAATCGGGTCGATCGACTCGGTCAGACGCTTGAACAGGCCGGTCACCGCGTCGCGGTCATCCACGGAGACTTAAGTCTGCCTCAGCGCCTCCGCGCTCTCGACGGATTTAAACGAGGGCGGGTCAGAATTCTCGTCGCGACAGATATCGCAGCCCGCGGGATTGACGTGGCGAATATCAGCCACGTGGTGAATTACGATTTGCCGAATTCTCCGGAAGACTATATTCATCGTGTTGGACGGACAGCCCGGATGAAGATGACCGGGCGAGCCACCAGTTTCGTGACCTTCGAGGAACGTGATCAGCTGCGCGCAATCGAAACGTTGTTGGGGTATCCTGTGCCGTTGGCAGAGGGAAGCCCCCGCCCCGGTGATCGTCCGCATTTGAGGATGCCTGAACGTTCCAGAGGTGACCGTCAGCGGTGGGGGCGTCCAGGCGAGGACCGACGCCAGCATCAGCCGAGTCCCGCCGTGCCGGAGGGAGTCTAGGTTTCTTAGGACAGACTCTAATGGCTGGGGAGATGTCAGCGACGCGTAGCTACTGGCAGGTGTTGTGAGCAATCAGAGAAGTGTCACCATGGTACACCCGAAGGCTGAGTAGCTCACTGGGGGAAGAGCTGGGTGAGAATTCCGGACGGTACGAAGGTTACATTTCGCGAGGACGGACGCTAAGACGATTTGCTACTCCTGACTGACGCGGACATCGTAGTGCTAACGGTGAGGCAGAACGGAGAGTATCGTCGCGTGGGTACCCAACAGCTGAAGGCAGTGTATGCGACTGATCATGTGAACGCGGTATAGGACCTCACTGAGGTGATGCCCGGAAGGGCGCTCACATCATCCCTAATACAGCGGCTCTTGTGGGCCCCACTGAAGCCCGGCTAAATCTGGATCCTCTCCCTCTGTGTTCAGGGGGCGAGCGGGCTTCTCGGTCTTGCGCTGTTCTCGACGGGCGTCTTTCTCGCGCCGCTGAATTTGCTTCGATTTCTCGCGGTCACGTTTTGCGATGGTCGTTTTTCCTGCTCGTCCGATGGTGTCCTCCTTTTCGTGGCGACTAGTCGTATGGAGTCGCCAATCGCCTGGCGTTTATGATCCTGCCCCCTCTATGATTGCGGCGACTCCGTCGCTCCACGACGTCTCTTGCTGCTTGAGTCAGGAGCATGATTGGTGGTCTTGGCTTCTCGTTCAGCTGTGCGGGAGCGAGTGCCCTGGCCGAACCCACGGCTTGCCATGCTCGACACTTGTCGGCGGATGTCTTCCATTGAGGTCGTCAGACTGGTATCAAGAGGATTTGGCAGGCCGAGGACCTCCCATCGGATTTTTGGTTTCCGTGTCGCTCGTGCTCGGTTCTTTCTCGTCTTGTCGGCTCGCCACCCAGTGGATAGCTTCATACGTGCTCCTTATATAGAACCTGGCATCTCCAAGTGAAAAAACGCTCGATGGAGATGAGGGGGTCGGATAGAACTACCAACATCATTCCGTCCATATTCCTGCCAGGCGTCTAAGCGCAGAAAATGCTGGAACGTATGAGCAACATCTTCTACAAGATTAATCGCGCTGAAACAATCAAATGAGATTCAAGACGCGCGAAGGCTAGTGCTGCCACCTTTGACGCGAAATGATACCATGGGTCATGGCGAGAGTCAAATAGGGTATTTAGCTAATTATATAAATCTGTATGGTGGACATGCGCCTCGCCCTGTGTTGACACAACCATCGTTGAGCGATAGCTGGTGTATCGCGTGCCGCATGTACAGGATGAATTAATAGTCAGGAAAAGAAGCCATCGAAAGTCAGTACGCATACGCGTCGCACAACCAACGCTGATCGAGTCATTGGCAATGAACCGAGGAGAAATACAGAATTTATCGGTTGGGTGAATTTGGACATGTCGCCTGTGGGTGTTGCGTATGTGCGGCATCCGTGTGGATGGGTTGAGCCTGGCCACACGTTGGAGTTCGATGACACACCGTTGTCCTCCGGGACGCACTTACCGTGGAGAGAGGAGATGATGGATGATGAAACTGTGGATACCGGGACTGGTCTTTTCCTTGTCGGTGGTGTCGCTGATGGGCCTGAACGGATGTGATCGTCAGGACCCTCCCTCGAAGACGGTGCACGAATTGTCGCAGATTCCTGACACAGCGGTTGGTGGGATGGCCAGGAGCGCGACCGACAAGGCCAAGGAAGTTGAGACAACGTTGGGAGAGGCAGACGATCGGACAGTCGAGACCAGTAAGGAAAGGACGCCGTAAGCCAGAGATGTTGAACGTATGGACATTGTGGATGAGCTCTTCACTGCATGCTACGATTCAATTGGTGCAATGGAGGAATTATATTTGTGAATAGAGTGTCCTGATGTACGATAAATACATAGTAGGGACGCTCTATGGAAAAGATCTCACATCGATCACCTGTCTTGAATAGGTTTCGCCGGCATCCTCGGGTCCGTATCTCTGCTCCTTTTGTCTGCGCCCTGTCGCGTTGCCAGTCTCGTCGTTGGTTGAGGAGGCCTAGTATTGACTTAGGCGTGGTCTACGATCTTTCGATACGCGGCGCCCGAGTCAGCACGGAGGCTGAGATCAGGCCAGGGGATGAGGTCACATTGAGCCTACATCTTCCCAAGCAAATCAAGCCTGCCGATATTGCCGTCGCCACGGTGCGGTGGACGAAGGATCAATTCTTCGGCCTGGCTTTCACGGAATTATCCCCCGCGGCCCAGAATCGCCTGAAAAAGTATGTGGCTATCGCTTCAACGATTGCCGCGTTGTCCCCCGTTCATTCGTGAGCATTTGCACTTCCGCATCGTGCTTCTCTTGAAGGGGAATTGACCTTCCCTCATTCCGTGGACACCTGGTTAAGCCACAGCCGTGCTCGCCTCACACTCGGACGGGGAATAGTAGCCGAGTGTGAAGGGGCGACGCAGCCGATTGTAGAAGACTTCGCTGTACTCGAAATGCCCTGTGTCGCCTCTTCCCGTGTGCGCCAGGCATAATAGCCAGTAGCCGACACGGCGAGTGCGCGGCACATGCGCCGGATGGGATAATGCGACAGTCATGCTCCTGGATCACGTGATATCTCAGTGGGGTTTTCTCGCGAAGAACGCCGCCGATCGACGTAATAAATTCAGCTCCTGGGTGACCCGCACCAGCTCCTGTTTCACGCGCGCGAGGTCCTCGGTCTCCGTGCGCTGAGCGGCCCAAGTGCTGCCATGGGTCTCAGCCTGCCGATGCTGGTCGGTATAGCGTTACAACGCGTTGTCAGGAATCCCTAGGTCCCGAGCTACCTGGGCCACCGGGTGGGTGGACTCACCCACCAACTGTACTGTCTTCAACGTGAACGCGTTGTTTACCGACATTATCCTGACCCCTGGCATGTTCACCTCCGATTTTTCCATGCCCCCTCTTACAGGGGTGTCGGTAACATCGTGAGAGGGGCACTTGTCGATAAAACGGCGGAGGAACGATCTATTTCTGATCGTGTGGTTCGGCCAAGGTTTGCAAGGTTACAGGGATGCAGGTAGATGCAGATAAAGGGGCGAGCGGACGTGTTCCGCGTGAGATAGAAACGATGGGTTGAAGCATCCCTCCGTGAGCTGCCGTGAGCTGTGTTCCTTGAGTCCGATTACTTGATGGCCACCGCCTTCACTTCCTTGAACGTGGTCTGGCCAAGCAGGGCCTTCTGAACTCCATCCTGCATGAGGGTGGTCATACCCTCTTCAATGGCAGCCTTTAGCATTTCTTCAGTTCTCGCCTTTGTCTGAACCATGCGTTTAAGTTTGTCCGATCCCAGAAGCAACTCGTGTAGGGCCACGCGTCCCTTAAAGCCAGTGCGATTGCAGATTTCACATCCCTTCCCGCGTGACAAGCGGAAGGTATTGTCTTGCGGGATGCCGAGCTTGTCCCAATGTTCAGGTCCATAGCCCTGGCGGATTTCCTCATATTCTTCCGGTGTCCCGACGTACGGCTCCTTACAGTCCTTGCAAATCCGGCGAGTGAGGCGCTGGGCGAGGACTCCCAACATCGCATCGGCAAAACTAAACGAGTCGCAGCCCATATCGAGCAGTCGGGTGATGGTTTCCACCGCGCTGTTTGTATGGAGTGTGCTCATGACAAGGTGGCCGGTCAGTGAGGCTTCAATGCCGATTTCAGCCGTTTCTTTGTCTCGCATTTCTCCGACCATGATCACGTCTGGGTCGGCCCGGAGGAACGCGCGCATGGCGGCGGCAAATGTGAAGTTAATCTTTGGCTGAACCTGAACCTGCCGGAGACCATATTGAGTGATTTCGACGGGGTCCTCTGCCGTCCAGATCTTAATGTCGGGCGTGTTGATGAAGCCGAGGACGGAGTGCAGGGTTGTGGTTTTTCCTGAGCCGGTTGGTCCGACGCAGAGAATGATGCCGTAGGGTTTTGCGGCGATCTCCTTGATTCCCGCGAGATTCCGGTCCGAGAACCCCATTTTGTCGAGGGGCAAAGGCTCGCTGGCCGCGAGCAGACGCATGACCACGTCTTCGTTATATCCGGCGGTCGGAATCGTCGCGACGCGCAACTCAATTTCCTTGCTATCCGACAGTTTAAATTTGATCTTGCCGTCCTGGGGCTTGCGCCGTTCTGCGATGTCGAGGCTGGCCATAATTTTCAGACGCGACACGATGGCGCGACGATAGCTTTGGGGAATCTTCATGTATTCGAAGCAGTCGCCGTCGACCCGGAATCGGACAAGGGTCTCACGCTTTTCGCCATAGGGTTCGACGTGTATATCCGAGGCGCCTTGTCGATAGGCATCGGCGATGATCTGATTGGCCAGCCGCACGATGGCATTGTCGTTTTCGTCGAGTCCGCCTCCGGCATCTTCCGCTGCCGCTTCTTGGGCCTCGTTGACGAGTTCGCCGAGAATGTCGGAGACATTTTCATCCAACTTTCGCGTATTGCCGGTATCTGCCTGTCCCTGTCCTGTGGCGGAGCCGAGGAACTGAGCGATATCACGACGAAGGCTGATTGCAAAGCGAATGTTAAGGCCAGGGAAGGTCCGCTTAATATCCGCCACGCGATCGAGATCGCCCGGGTCGTCCGTCAGAATTTCAATGGCGGTCCGGTCCCGCTTGAGGGGCATCCAGTGGTTTTTCTTGAGGTAGTCGACGTTCAGGTTTTTCAGGAGTTCGATATCGACAATCGTTCGATCGCTGTACTCGATATAGGGGCATTTGTGAAACTGGGCGAGCGACTTACCGATCTCGAGTTTCGGTATTTTGTACTTCTCAATCAGGATGCTCTCGAAGTCCGACACGCCTTTTTTGGACTCGGCAATCGCCTGCTCCAATTCGTTCTGAGTAATGCGGTTATTCGTAACCAGGCGATCGAACTTGGTTGGGTTTTTCTTCGAGATTTTGCGGAGATTGAAGAAGGCGATGCCGAGTGCCTTTGCAATCTCCGCGACGGATTCTTCGTCTTTTCTGGTGAATCGTGGGCCGCTCTTCTTGTTGAGGAGTTGGAAGACGCCCATCAAATACTTGTTGTCCGCCACGATCGGGTAGGTCAGGACCTGTTTCGTCTTGAATCCGGTCCGCTTGTCGTAGGAGGTGTCATGGAGGAGTGAGGGATGGACGCCTTGCAGCTCGGCGATATTATAGGCGTCGGCAATGCTCACTGGGCGGAGATACTTTGCGCAGAACCCAGCCAGGCTTTGCTCAGTAATGGGAATGCGGATTTCCTCGACGCTGTCGATGTGAGGGATTTTGGAGAAAATCTCTTTCTTCTCCGAATCGAACGCGAAGATGGTGAGGTCTTCGGCATCATAGATGCTGAGAATTTCTTTACGCAGATCGAGGAGAATATGGTCAAGATTGCTGGCCGCATGGATTTGGTCCGTGACACGCTTGACGTTTTCGGCGAATGCCACTTTCTGCTGAAGATCCTGAAGATTTTTCGGGATGGGATTGGCTTGCATTACATGGGCTCCTGACCATCGACTGGGAAGGTCGTCGCCGGATTCGTATACTCAATGAAGAGTGCGTACGATCCACGTGACCAGAAGTGCCTTGAGGCAGCGATCGAAGTTCAGTCTAGCTGATCAGGGATGGAAGGCAAGGAAAACACGGTTTCAGGCTGGTAGGGTTACGGGAGGGTCAGTATGAAAGAAGCCGTTGGCGGGCGGTAGGGTTTTCAACTCGCTTGTGCGCGAATCAGATGAGCACAGACTTGAGCCGGAGGCAGCTTGAGTTTGACCCCGTCCTTCCGAGTTTTGACCTCCACGACTCCTTCGGCAAGGCCCTTGTCTCCGACGACGATTTGAAAGGGGGCTCCCATCAGATCCGCATCGTTGAACTTCACGCCCGCTCGCTCGTCCCGATCATCCCAGAGTACCTCGAACCCTGCTTCCTGCAGTTCATGATAGAGCTGCGCGGTCACTTGGGCGGTTTGGGCTGATTGGGTGAGCGGGAGGAGATGCACGTGGAACGGCGCGATTGGGAAGGGCCAGATAATACCTTTCGCATCGTGGTGCTGTTCAATCGCCGCCGCCGCAGTGCGTCCGACACCGATGCCGTAGCATCCCATGACGGCGAGGCACTCTTTACCATGAAGATCCAGGAAGGAGGCTTTCATGGTTTCGCTGTATTTGGTGCCGAGCATAAAGACATGTCCGACTTCGATGCCTTTCGTCGCCTTCAATGTCCCGTCTTTTCTCGGTGACGGATCTCCTGCGCAGGCGCAACGGAGATCGGCAAACTGCTCAACCTGAAAATCACGATCCCAGTTCGCATCGACATAGTGCGTATCGCTCTGATTACCGCCGACGACCACATTGCGTAAGGCTTTGATAGCATGGTCGGCAATAATCCGAATGTCTTTCAGGCCAACGGGACCGGCAAACCCCATCGGTGCGCCAGTGACTTGCTCGACGACGCTGGGAGTCGCGAGCTCAAGGTCAGTCACTCGAAGGAGTCGTTGAATCTTAACCTCATTCGCCGCATGGTCTCCCCGTAGCAAGACGGCGACCGTGCTTTTTCCTGTCGAATAGAGGAGTGTCTTGACGAGGTGCGTAGGGGAGATGTTCAGGAATCTTGTGACCTCTTCAACTGTCCGGCAGCGAGGCGTCTGGACGGTGCGCAGAGGACGCGGGGCTGCGGTCTCCACATCAGTAGGAGGAAGCACTTCGGCCTGTTCGACGTTGGCGGCGTAAGTGCCGGCATCGCTGTAGACGATGGTGTTCTCACCGGTATCGGCGAGCACCATGAACTCGTGAGATGAGCTGCCGCCGATCAGGCCGGTGTCGGCTTCCACGGCACGGAAGGTGAGGCCGCAGCGCGTGAAAATACGATGGTAGGCTTCATACATCTTCTGATAGCTGAGCCTTGCGCTCGCTTCGTCCTGGTCAAAACTGTAGGCGTCCTTCATGATAAACTCGCGTCCCCGCATGAGTCCAAAGCGAGGGCGTATTTCATCGCGAAACTTTGTTTGAATCTGATAGAAGTTCAGCGGCATCTGTCGATAGGAACGGACTTCGCGCCTGAATAGGTCCGTAATCACTTCCTCATGGGTCGGCCCCAAACAGAAGTCGCGCTCGTGGCGATCCTTAAAGCGGATCAGCTCTTTGCCGTAGAAGCTCCATCGGCCGGTTTCCTGCCACAACTCAGCGGGGGAGGCAATGGGCATCAGGAGCTCTTGGGCGCCAGCCCGGTTCATCTCCTCACGAATGATCTGTTCGACTTTTCGGATGACCCGGAGGCCGAGCGGGAGGTACGTGTAGATGCCGGCGGCCACCTTGCGAATCAGACCGGCCCGGAGCATGAGCTTATGGCTGACGGTTTCCGCTTCGCCTGGGTCTTCCCGCAATGTGGGGATTAAAACTTGAGAGGTCCGCATGATTCTGTGGGAAAGGTCAAAAAGTCATCAAGTCCGAACGTCATCAAGTCTGAAGTGCCGGTGAGGGAGAAAATGTTTTGCTGACATGATGACGTCCGACATTCAGACTTTTGGACCCATTCTCTAACGAGTGAAGATTCGTTCAAGGTCATTCCAAAATGCAAAGATCATAACGCCCACTAATAACACGAGCCCAGCCTGTTGCGCGATTTCTCTCTGGCGCTCACCAAGGGGTTTCCGGAGGATGCCCTCAATCAGGAAAAACAACAGATGGCCACCATCGAGAATGGGAATAGGGAGCAAGTTGAGGACGCCCAAGTTGATGCTTAGGATGGCGATCAGAAAGATGACACTTGAGGCTCCCTGCGCAGCGGCTTCTCCGGAAATATTGGCGATTGTAAGCGGGCCGCCAATATTCTTGCTGGAGATATCCCCCACAACCATCTTGTAGAGGCCGATTGCGGTCAGCTCGGTCCAGCCCCACGTGGCTCCCAAGCCGTCATAGAGGGATAGCAGAGGGGTGCTGGAACGCATGATCGAACGGCCTGGTCCTGTAATGCCGATCTTGCCGACTTCGACCGACTCACCGTTGACCATCGCCTTCTCAACAGAGGGCGTCACGGTCAGCGAAATTCGCTGCCCCTCCCGCAAGACATCAACCTGTAACTGACGGTTGGGGCTTTCTTTCACGATACCGGTCATTTGGGACCACGTATGGATCGTCTGGCCCTGGATGCTGACCACACGGTCCCCGGCTTGAAGCCCGGCTTTCGCTGCCGGAGAGCTTTGCGTGACTGACGTGACGAGGGGCGGTGTTTCTTCGATGCCCAGGTAGTATCCTGGCTCTTGTGCAGAGACCTGTGGTCCAGGGGGGGTGGTGGGCGTGACCGTCAACGTTTTGACCTGTTCGCCTCGTTTGATCTCGAGCGTCAGCGCCTGTCCGTTGCTCTTCGCCACGGCGTCGAATAGTTCTGTTCTGGTCGAAATGTCGTGCCCGTTGACTCGGCTGACACGATCTCCGATCTGAATGCCTGCGGTATCGGCCGGAGAGCCGGGGACCATCGCTTCGATATCGGGGGTCAAATCCTGGAACGTTGGGACAAAAAGCGGAGCGCCGGTCGCGAGCCATCCGGCAAAAATGAAATACGCCAGAATGAAGTTAAACCCAGGTCCCGCAGCGACGATCAGGACTTTGCCCCACAATCCTTGGTGCGCAAACGACCGCGCACGATCCTCCTGTGTGGTCGCCTCAGTCTCATCTTCGCCGAACAGTTTCACGTAGCCACCGAGCGGAATGGCCGAGAGGAGATATTCTGTTTCGCCCATTTTCCTGCCGAAGAGCTTCGGGCCGAATCCAAGAGAAAACTTGAGCACCTTGACGCCGACCCAGCGAGCAGCCAGGAAATGCCCGAGTTCATGGAACGCGACTAACACGCCCAGAACGACCAGGAACCACCACGCCTTCTGCAATAACAACCAGACAGTATCGGGGGACCAGGTGAATGCCATGAACACGGTATATGCTCCTTCGTGTAGACCTAGCAGGTTACGGAAAAACTATGTAGACACGCCAGAACGTAGATGCGTTGTACAATGGCCTAACATAAGAAAACTTTCACAGGATGCTCAAAAAGGCCGCTCAGCAAGGCCGCAGCGAGCGAAGAGGCGAGGCGTACGCTTCGGTACGTTGAGCCCCTGAGCGATGCGAGAACGCTGCTGGCGGACTTTTTCAGCATCTTGCTAGCGTGCCAACGACACAACCAAAGATTCGGCTTTTTCACGGGCCCAGCGATCCGCTTCCAACGCCTCTTCCAACGTATCCACCTCTTTGGGGCTATGGGCATCCATCGTGCTGCGAATAATCTCCACAATATCGGTGAACCGAATCCCTCCATTCAGGAACGCCTCAACAGCGATCTCATTCGCAGCGTTCATCGTGGCTGGCATCGTACCGCCGATCCGCAAGGATTCATATCCGAGGCCTAGACACGGAAATCGGTCGTGATCTGGTTTGCAGAACGTCAACCTCGCGATCTCCGTCAGATCCAACGAAGGCAGATCCAAAGGCAGACGCTCTGGATATCTCATCGCATAGGAAATAGGTGTTCGCATATCCGGCAATCCCAACTGCGCGATCATTGAACGATCTACATATTCTACCAGAGAATGAATGATGCTTTCCCGATGGATCATGACTTCGATCTGGGATTCCTGGATGTCGAAGAGCCACCGGGCTTCGACGACTTCGAGCCCTTTGTTCATGAGGGTGGCAGAATCGATCGTGATTTTGGCGCCCATCTTCCAATTGGGATGCTGGAGTGCCCGTTCAGGTGTGACGTCTTGCAGCTCTTCCCGGCCTAGAGTCCAGAGGGCCCCTCCGGACGCCGTTAAAATCAGGCGACGGACGTCCTCTTTACGATGGCCTTCTAACGACTGGAAGATCGCACTGTGTTCGCTGTCGACCGGGAAGATACGAACGCCATGCCGTCGCGCCTCGTCCTGCATCAGTTTCCCCGCCATGACCATCGGCTCTTTATTGGCCAAGGCGATCTGCTTTCCACTTCGGATCGCCGCAAGGGTGGGCACGAGACCGGCTCCACCGACGATGGCGGAGATGACGAGTTCCGTTTCGGGCATAGAGGCGACCTGAATCAAGCCTTCTTGCCCAGACAAAATTTCGACCGGCAGTCCCGCACAGCGATGCCGGAGCCTGGCGGCAGCGGAGGCATCAGATAGGGCCACTACGCGGGGTTTGAACCGGCGGATCTGGTCCTCGAGTTTTTCATCATTGCTGCCGGCACTCAGTCCTGCTACGCAGAATTCATCGGGAAATCGGTCCACGATATCTAAGGTGCTGGTGCCGATCGACCCAGTCGATCCGAGGATGACGATCGTTTTCATAGGGGCTCCTTCACTCAATGACCCGTAGCTGGCTCGCCATCGTTACATAGTAGTAGAAGACGGGGGCGGTGAACAAGAGACTATCCAGACGGTCGAGCATGCCCCCATGGCCCGGCAGTATCCCGCCGGAGTCCTTCATGCCGACGCTGCGTTTCATGGCCGATTCGGTCAGGTCACCCCAGAGGCCAGTGATGGTCAGTAGGATAACCAAGACCAGACAATCGAGACCGGACAACTCAGGGAGAAACCACCATCGCGCTGCGTACCCGATAATTATGGCACCAATCAAGCCACCCACCAAGCCCTCGACAGTTTTTTTTGGACTGATCGTGGGAGCCAAGCGGTGCCGTCCGCACAGTGTGCCGACAAGGTAGGCGCCGGTATCGGATGCCCAGGTCACCAGTAGGAGAAAGAAGATCAGCCATTCACCCGACGGCAAGAGTCTCGTCATCGAGAGAGTACTGAGTGTGAGGCCCAGGTAAAGCACGCCGAACAAGGTCATGGCACCATCCCTCAGACTCTGTTCGAGGGGCGAACGACTGAGGAGCGGGACCGAAATAATAGAGGCCACTATGGCCAGGAGGGTGGGAACGACGATGTCCGGCCGGTGTGTTGCGAGAATCAGGGCGGCGAATCCAGTCAGGCCGATCCCTATCAGCCAGGAGTGGCTGCGGTCGCTGAAACATAATCTGTAGAACTCGAAGAGGGCGAGCGCCCCCGCCAGCACCACGACGCCAGAAAATGCGAGGGGTGGGAGGTAGCGAATGGCGGCATACAAGAGTGGAGCGAGGAACAGAATGGTATAGATCCGTCGGGGATCAAATCTGGACGCCGTAACCGGCGTTGGTTCAGCCTGTTGTTGGCCGGTGGTTTTGTATTCCTGCATGTGGAGGTTGAGATCGGCCACTATGAAGATATGGTACTGAGGACACGACCGAATCGTCGCTCGCGTCGCTGGTATTCCAGCAAGGCCAGCAAGAGTTCGCGGCGACGGAAGTCGGGCCACAGGGTCGGAGTGAAATAGAGCTCGGTGTAGGCGATCTGCCAGAGGAGAAAGTTACTGATTCGCGATTCGCCGCTGGTGCGGATCAATAAGTCGGGGTCGGGCAGTTCATGAGTGTAGAGATATTGTTGGATACGCGACTCATCCACTTCGTCCGGATGCAGCTTTCCGTCTTGTACTTCATGAAGGAGTTCACGCACCGCGTCCACGATCTCAGTGCGGCCACCGTAGCTGAGGGCGACCGTGAGATGCAGTCTGTCGAGATGGGCGGTTTCCTGTTCGGCGGCCCGGACCCATTGGAGGGCGGAGGCCGGAAGGGAGTCGAGTCGGCCGATCGTGCGCAACCGGACACCCTGCTCAATGAGTTTCGCTCGTTCCGTCGAAAGGTAGTATTCAAGCAAGCCCATGAGTGAGGAGATTTCCTGGACGGGACGGTTCCAATTCTCCTGTGAGAACGCGTAAATTGTCAGGGCGTGGATGCCCAGTTCCAAGCAGACCGTGATCATTTCCCGGACGGACTTGATCCCTTCTCGATGACCGGCAATGCGAGGGAGGCGTTGCAGCTCTGCCCAGCGGCCATTGCCATCCATGATGATAGCGATGTGCTTGGGCAAGAGGTCTGGTTCGAGTTTTGCGACAAGCTCTTCGACGGATAGCTGGTCCACGGCCGACGAGTCTTTCGTGTCCATAAGTGTACTGTTGGTGATGATCCCTTCTCATAAGGATCGTGCGGTAGGCGAGCAAAGTCTACTGGTGAGGAGGAAGAATGTCAAATTAATTTTCGTAAAAGTCCTGTAAAAGCGATGAGTTGGACGAATTCTCGTTGCGCCTGCGGAAAGCGATCAGCTATACTTCCACGTCTATTCGCATACCAACCGTCGTGAGGATTTCTAAACCATGGGTGAACTTGTTCAGTTGACGGCCTTTGGTCTGACCGAAGGAGAGGTGCTCGGGGCGCTCGGGCGGGTCAAAGTTCGTGATGTTGACTATGCCGATCTCTACTTTGAATCCTGTGTGTCCGAATCAGTCTCTATGGAGGAATCCCTCGTCAAACGCGCGACGAAAAGTGTGTCGCAGGGTGTCGGGGTGCGAGCGACAGCGGGAGAAAAAACCGGTTTTGCCTATTCTGATGAGCTGACGAAGAAGGATCTCGAACTGGCCGCCGATACTGCCCGCTACATTGCCAATTCGCCGAGCGGGACCGAGGCGGTTCCAGTGCCTGTCCGTCAACGCCCAACGCGTGATCTCTATCCGATCGAACGGGCACAGGCTGAAGTCGCAACGGCAGAGCGCGTGTCCCTGTTGAATGCGATCGATGCCGAAGCGCGCCGGTACGACCCACGCATCAAGAATGTCATGGCCTCGTTTAATACGGAATATAAGGTGGTGCTGGTCGCCACCTCGGACGGCACGCTGATCGGGGATGTGCAGCCGCTTTCGAGGCTGCAAGTCACCTGTATCGCCGAGGAGAATGGTCAACGCCAAGCCGGCTCGTTTGGCGGGGGTGGCCGTGTCGGGTTTGAGTTCTATCACGAGGGCGACCGGTATCTGCGGTATGCACGTGAAGCGGCACGTGAAGCGATTCTCAACCTGTCTGCCGTCGAAGCGCCGGCCGGTGTCATGCCTGTCGTGCTGGGCGGAGGATGGCCGGGGATTTTGTTGCATGAAGCCATTGGCCATGGCCTGGAAGCGGACTTCAATCGCAAGAAAACCTCAGCCTTCTCTCACCTCCTCGGTAAACGGGTGGCCTCCGAGGTCTGTACGATCGTCGATGATGGAACGTTGCCGGGCCGGCGGGGCTCGCTCAACATGGATGATGAAGGGACTCCGACTGGTCGCACGGTGCTCATCGAGCGGGGGATTCTACGCGGCTACATCACCGATAAATTAAATGCGCGTCTGATGGGCATTCCCGTGACCGGCAATGGGCGACGAGAAAGTTACCAAAGTGTGGTGCTGCCGCGCATGACGAATACGTTTATGTTAGCTGGGACGTCGGACCCTGAGGAGATCATCCGCTCGGTCGATCGTGGGCTGTATGCCGTGTCGTTCGGTGGCGGGCAGGTGGATATCACCAACGGTAAATTCGTGTTTTCCGCCAGCGAAGCCTACTTGATTGAGGGGGGGAAGG
The DNA here is from genome assembly GCA_005239475.1 of Nitrospira sp. Taxonomy (GTDB): domain Bacteria; phylum Nitrospirota; class Nitrospiria; order Nitrospirales; family Nitrospiraceae; genus Palsa-1315. The sequence goes on from SPAX01000024.1 coordinate 25,722, forward strand.
TGACGAGGCCTGTCAAGGGCGCGACCTTGATCGGCAGCGGGCCGGAGATCCTTACCAAAGTCTCGATGGTCGGCCACGACCTTAAGCTCGACGAGGGCATTGGTACCTGTGGCAAAGAGGGGCAATCCGTTCCCGTGGGCGTAGGTTTGCCGACCATTCGAATCGACGAAATCACCGTGGGCGGGACGCAACGATGAGTCAGCAGATACAACAGCGCGATGGATATAGCCAGCTCGCCATGGATCTCTTGGTCAAGGCGAAGCATAGCGGGGCGACGGAAGCGGACATCATTATTGCCGACGGAGAAACATTTTCAGTGCAAGTCCGGTTGGGTGCCGTCGATCGCCTCACGAAAGCGCGGGAGAAGCATCTCGGCTTGCGTGTGTTTGTTGGAAAACGCTCTGCCAGTACCTCTACCTCGGATTTTTCAGCGGACTCCTTGAATCAACTCGTCGCCGAGACCTGTATTTTGGCGAAGGCCGTCGTGGAAGATCAGGTGTCCGGCTTGCCGGCGGCGGATCAGATGGCGGGAGAGAGACCGGATTTGGATCTCTACGATCCCACCAGACTGAATACGGAACAACAGATTGAATTGGCTAAGCGGGTAGAGGCTGCCGCCATGTCTACAGACGAGCGCGTGACGAATTCTGAAGGGGGGGATTTCGACTCTTCCTCGGGGCGTGTCGTGCTGGGCAACAGTCACGGATTCCTGGGGGAGTACCAGAGTTCCAGTTTCTCAATGTCGGTGTCGCCGGTCGCCACCGATCCGGAGACCGGGGCCATGCAACGCGATTCCTGGTACGATGTAAAACGGAAATTCGCCAAGCTGGATTCCCCGGAGGCGGTGGGACTAGAAGCAGCGCGGCGAACGGTCCGAAAGCTTGGGGCAAGGAAGGTGATCACCCAACGAGTTCCTGTCATTTTCGATGCCGAGATGGCGGGCAGTCTTATGGGGAATCTCTGCAGCGCGGTGTCGGGGTATTCGCTCTATAAAGGGGCGTCATTTCTGGCAGGCCAATTGGACAAACCGCTGGCCCCTGAGTATGTGACGGTCTATGACGATGGACGAGTGGTCGGAGGGCTGGGCTCTCGACCGTTCGATGGCGAAGGTCTGTCGACCAGGAAGACGACAGTGGTGGAACGAGGGGTGTTGAAGAGCTATCTGCTCGACACCTATTCCGGGAGGAAGCTCGGGTTGGCCTCGACCGGCAATGCCTCGCGCAGCGTCGGTGAAAATCCGTCGGTCGGTCCTACGAATTTCTATCTCGCGCCAGGGGTGAAGACGGCGCAGGACATTATCAAAACCGTGAAGCAGGGTCTGTATATCACGGACCTCATCGGCTTCGGCATCAACATGGTGACCGGTGATTATTCACGGGGGGCTGCCGGGTTTTGGATCGAAGGGGGCGAGCTGGCCTACCCCGTAGAAGAGATCACGATTGCGGGCAATCTGAAAGACATGTTTGCGGGGATTGAGATGATCGGCAGCGATCTCGTGTTTCGCGGGCGCATTGCCAGCCCGACCGTGAAGATTGCAGAGATGATGGTGGCCGGCAGCTGATCGCTTTAGCGATCAGCTGCAATTCTGAATGTTGAATTATGAGTGTTGAATGGCTTCGCATCCCAATTCATAATTCAAAATTCCTCATTCATAATTGCGCCAGGTTGGAGGTGCCTTATGGCCGACTCAATCAGAGAAACGCTGGTCCAGTATTCCAGCGACAAGGTGACGATGCGGGCCTATGTGGCAGCTCCGCAGACCAAGGAGCGACGCCCCGCGATTATTGTGATTCAGGAATGGTGGGGACTGACCGAACACATCAAGGACGTGGCACGGCGCTATGCCGCTGAGGGTTATGTGGCGATCGCCCCGGATCTATACTCCCGGTTGGGGTATGTCCTTACGACAGACCCTGGCGAAGCAGGCAGGCTGATGAATACGCTGCAGCAGGAGGATGGACTCAAGGATCTCAACGCCACCGTCGCCTATCTGAAGTCCGTTCCTGAAGTCGACCCCACCAGAATCGGAGTCACCGGGTTTTGCATGGGAGGGTCCTATGCGCTTATGTTGCCTTGTGTGAACAAAGACATTAAGGCAGCCGTGCCCTTCTACGGGCAGGTGCCGAATCCGGATGCTCCGCTGCAACAGTTGTCGGCTCCTGTGCTGTATTTTTATGGAGAGGATGACGGCTGGATTACCAAAGCAGATGTTCAGCGGCTTGCGGCAGGCTTCAAGAAATATAATAAGTCAGGCGAAATCAAAACCTATCCAGGCGCGCCTCATGCCTTTTTCCGGGATATGGATAAGACTGTGTATCGGCCTGAGGCATCCAAAGACGCCTGGGCGCGCGCCACAGCATTTTTCAAACAGCATCTGAGATCGTAAGANNNGNNANGAGNGNCCATGCCGCTNGATGCNGAACTTGGANAGACCATGCTCCAGTTGATTACGTCGCGNTANGACGACCGNCATTGGCGCAAGAAGATTGAAAANACNTTGGGNCTGCCNCAATCCGGTGTCGGGGATCCTGCGCAACGGCAGATCTTCATGTATCTCAAGATCGGGCTCAAGGCCTACAAATCCCGTCGCGCCGATCCTGATTCCTGGATTGTCGGAGGGTATGCCACGAAAGAAATCGTCGAGCGAGCGAAGTTCCAGCCTCAGCTGGTCGGTCCAGACATCACGAAGGACGATGTTGCGTGTCTCGGTAGCGATCCTGGGAAAGAGATCGATGAAGCCTGGTGGGACGAGATGCTTGTGTCCTGGTTCGATGTGCCGGAAGAAGAAAAGCCTGCTGAGGAAGAAGCCGGCGAAGCCGCCGAGTCAGACTCCGCGTCCACGATCAAAGCAAAATCCTAGCAGGCTGTTGATAAAGTCCGCCAGCTTCGTTCTCGCATCGTTCAGATCCTCAACGTACCCCAGAGGGTACGCCTCCGGTCTTCACTCGCTGCGGCCTTGCTGGACGGCCTTTCTGAACAGCCTGCGAAGAATTCTGAGAGAGTCTGTGGGCATTAATATGCTCATGGTTTCGGGGTGCCCAAGTAGTTTGTCAACAACCTGCTAGGAGTAGTTCAGACGCCGCCCGTTGCTGCCTCCGATCTTGCCGGCGCCCTGCTGGCTCGCCCTCACGTTCAGCCACGCTTGGCCCAGAAACTAGCTCCGTTCAGATCGATGGTCGAACGGAGCGTCGAACAGTCTGTGCCACCCGCTGGGCGCGGGCCGCGTGACTTCACTACGGCGAGGCTCAGCAGGGCGCTGATGCATGCGTCAGCAGCAGCGGGCGTCGTTGGGGGAAAGCGGTGGTATGCAGGAAGAATTTGTTAGATGGATGTGATATCGAGGCTTAACCGCTCCCACACATCCCGGAGCAACCCGTTCAGGCTTCGCCGAGCGGAATTCTTCAGAAATTTCCTCGCCGACTCGGTCAGTTTCCGCTTTTCTTCTCAGCGGAGCCTCAATGAGGCTCCGCCTCTTACGGTGAAGATTACTCTGAGCCTCGGCATCGCACCGGAGAAAGTAGAAGGTCCCCATCGACCAGTAATTAGCGCCCCTTGAATTCTATCGGTTCCTTTGGCATGAACTGGATACTTGTCTTCTGCTTGCCCTTCAGTGGCTCGGGTTCAATCTTAACGGTACCGGTGGCCGTATCGAGCACTGAAATTCTGTGGAAGAAGGATTTCTTGTTTGCATCGGTTCCATCACGATAACCCACTGTCAGGCTCGCAGAATCTGACGGGGGGAATTCAGTGGTCATGATAATCTTGCCACGGAATACGGCCTCTGGAAACATCGTCGTTGCACCGATGTTGATGAGGTTAGTCCAGTAGCCCTGCAGTTTGGTTATCTGATGCTGAGTTTCTATCTTGAAAGATGCATCTTCAATGCCTGTGAACGCTAGGCCTTCGCATCCTTCTTGGCAGGACAACCGTGATGCAATCACAGGCCATGGAAATGCAAAGCGGAGTCGTAGGTCAACAACCCTTTCAGTCTTACTCGGGTTTCTCATAGTAAATTCATACTCACGATAACTCTCTTTCCACTCTACCCCTTCTACATCCAACCCTGGGCGATAGTTGTATCTTGTTTTCCGAAGGAAATACTCGAGTTTCGCGTCTTGGGTGAGAGTGCTGGTATCTAGGATCCTTGCCCGTGCCCAGATGTAGATGTCGCTTCCTCTGCTCGAAGGTTTGGCGATATTGGAATGGTCCTCGTCTACTGGGTGTGGGTTCTGATCGCAAAATGTTGCGGCAAATATGCGGTTAACGATAACGACTCCATGAGTGGGCTTGGTCTCGTAAGCGCAGAAGGATTGAGGAAAGGGAGGAGTGCCACGATCACGGATCAAGTTCTGCCATTGGTTTTCGAGGGCTTGAAGAAAGCTGTTAAAGTCAGCTCGCTGCATATCACGGAGTTGTGGGTTCGCACTTAGCCAGGAGCTAACCTCAGCCATGTTCGCTCCCTGTGCCGGTGTAGAAATGTATAGGACTGCTTTGACGGTTCGGAGTTTTTTGATCTGAGACGGACGGTTGAGATTTACCAGAACGCCCTTTACCACAAGCCCGCCCATGCTGTGTGCTATGAAGTAGACCTCATGGAATTTCCCAAAGATGTCCTGATCTTCAAGCTGGTGTAACAGGCGTTCCGTAATTTCTGCGATACCTGAGGAGCGGTGGAGGAATGGGCTGTCGCAACGATAGGTTGCGACTGTGAAACCCCGAAACCGTTCGTCGCCTTTGATCAGATCTGGCCATGTGACGCCAGCTTGGCTTGTCCAACTATTGACTGGATCGCCAAAGACTCCGTGAACGAATACGATTAGCTTGTCCGACGATTCCGGCGCGGACGAGAACGCGAGATCCCCAGTAGAAGTTGTGTCGTCGGGCAACGTCGAACAGCCTGCGACAAGTATGAAAGCGATTATATGAAGAAGGATTTTTGCCATTGCCCAAAAGTATTGAATTCAGATGAAACAGGGACATTCTACTTTTTCGAGCATGACGAGTCTATCTCTAGTCAGAGCCTCGGATGGAAGGGATGAGCACGAAGGCTTTCGCCGTGGCGCCGTTCTTCTGGGCCGGTAAGGCGCACGGCCAACGGCGAAACACTCAATTGCAGTCTTGCTCCGTCGTATCATGGCGAAGCTGGAGCTGCCCGCCTTTCGTCAGCCGAGGCCTTCTTCTGCGCTGTTGAGTACTAGATGGAAAGGAAACGCTCTCAGGCGGGCGGCGTCAACAAATGCGATGAGAAAAATGTGCGAGTTATGACCCGAACAGATCCATCTGGGTCGGTTGCGGCGGTTCGATGTTGAGGGTTGGTGCGGATGGCGTTGTGGTTTCTACTGGGGCCGGTTGGGAGTGGCGGTCAAGAAACTCTCTCAGCTTCTTGAAGTCCTCACGAAGCGGTTCGAGCATGCTGCCTTGGTGCAGGGCTGCTGCTGGATGCAGCAAGGGGAAGAGGACAAAGTCTTTCAAGTAGAACGCCTGGCCGCGAACCTTTGTAATCCCCACCTTCCGTTCCAGCAATGTTTGCGTCGCCCAATTCCCTAATGTGCAGACCAGTTTCGGGTGGATCATCGCGATCTGTTGCATCAGAAACGGTTTGCACGTCTCGACTTCATCCGGTTCAGGATCGCGGTTGTTCGGGGGCCGGCATTTGATCACGTTTGCGATGTAGATATCACTGCGTGACAAGCTTACGGATTGCAGCAAATCGTTCAAGAGTTTTCCCGCAGCTCCGACAAACGGTTCCCCTTGCTGGTCTTCATGGAAACCAGGCCCTTCCCCCACGAACATCACGCTCGCGTGCGGATTCCCCACACCAAACACCACTTGGGTTCGGCCCATCTTCGCTAGCTTGCAACGTTGGCAGTCATGCAGAGACTTACTGAGTTCAAGGAGGGTCATAATGGCGAAGTGGAGCAGTTGAAAAGTTAAAAGGATTTTAGGCGGGCCGACTTTTCTTGTCAATGGAAGAGAAACGTGGGAAAAATGGTTGCACACATTTCCAAGTGTGGGTGGAGTCAGAGGAGGGAGCCATGGTATTCATGAAACGGCTTGTGTTCGGTTTCCTTGTCTTCATGATTAGCGTAAGCGCGGCCTGGGCTGGTGAGCGAGGGTATCAGCTTGTCGCAGGCAGGGCCAGCAAGCTCTGCGCAAGAGTGCTGGAAGCGTTTCGTGAGGATGTGGACGATCGATGGCGGCTGCGATACCAGCACGAGATCTTTCGGCAGATTGCCTGGAAGCCGGTCGAGCTGAAGGGGCAGGGGCCAAAGACGAGGCACTGTTCGAGTCTCGATAAGGCGATGTTTGATTTGGATAACAATGGGCAACCGGATTTAGTAGTCAAGACGACGTTCTGCATGAAGGGGAGTCCAAGCGACAGTTTCTATATGTTTCCTGCCGATAGTGCTGTCCTTGAGCAAGCCAATTGGCAGGACCTATCGCCTCTGCTGGCGACGCCGGATAAGTTCGAGCGGACGGGTGGGGCCTATCCCTTGACGCAACTTCCTACCGAGGAAACAGGCGTGAGTCGGACGACATTGACAGGGGTCTTTACGGTCCAGCCCTTCATGCTGGACGGGAGTGCGTACGTCAGTCTGACGGATGGGCGTGCTGAATGGATCGTGATCGCGAAATACCTACGTGGCGAGCGGTTTGAAGATCAGTGCTATATGCGGATGGCAGGTCGGTGAATTGTTCCTCATGACGGTCAAAAAGGTCTCTGTTCTTATCCGCCAACCCTGGCGGTTATTTCACCCGCCCACCCTGAGTCTGCCAAGACAGACTCTTCGCCCAGGGACGCGCCTTGGCCCATGCAAGGCCACAGACTGCTAGTGCTCCCACAAAAGCGTTTCTCACTGACGGCGTTTTCATAACGATATGACTCACCATTGGATATGGCAATTGTCAAGCTGACCTATCGGAGGCTATCGCATCGGCGCAGCGGTTGCCACTGACAATGGCGCTTTCGAGGCTGGGAGGCCATCCGGTATCGGTCCAGGCCCCTGCTACGAGCAAGTTGGCAATCGGACTGCGCTGGATAGGTCGATGTAATTTTGTCCCAGGCCTGAGTGAAAGGATGGCACCTGGAATTGTCCGGCGGCCGGTCGATGTGATCCTGCTTTCAGGCATGAGGAGCCCCAACGATCTAAGCAAATCAGGGATGAGTCTATCAAGATTAGAGTCCGGTTGAGCTGGCGCAAACTGACTGTCGGTTGTGATGAGAGAGAAGCATGTGTGATCAGGCGTTGCCGCTGTGGCGAGTACCGAGTGAAATGACGTGTCACTCAGCAGGACGAGGCGAGGGGTGGCACAGGGTTGCTCGGCATGTACGTGAATGATTGTGCGGTCGACCGATCGCAATTCCGCGATTTGTTGAAAATAGGCGTAGCGGGTCAGCCATCGCTCTGGAAGTAAGGGCGTGAGCTGATGAGGGGGCAGGGCTGCCACATACCAATCAGCTTGCAGCAGGGAACCGTCCCGCAGCAGGATGCCCGAGATGTGATCTTGCTCATAGCGGAGCTGTGTGGCTTCGGTATTGCACAAAATAGTCGCGCCGACCTGGGTCAGTACTTCGGTGATCGGCTGTACGAAGCAGCTCTGGGGGGAGTCCCGAAGAACCGAGATGCGGCTATCTGAACGAGTGCTCAGGAACAATGGCCTCATCGATGTGACGAAGGCATCGGCGGACATCGCGGAGAGATCGTTGCCGGTCAGCCATCGCGCGAGAGGATTCCAGACCACGCGGCGCGTCTGCACGCTTTGTCTGATTGAAGCAAGCCATTCGTCGGCGGTGCGCTGCTCCAGATCGGCGGGCAGCCGCTCATCGCCTTCCCACAGCTGTTCCACCCATGATGCCAGTCGCCATCGTTCTTTCCAGGGGATGCCGGAAAATTTCAGGAGGTTCACCCACGTATGAAAAGGCGCGGGGAAGCAGGTGCTCGGGTACTGAACGAGGGAATCGTCATGGAGACGAAATTCTAGTGGGATTTCGGCACCCGCTGGCTGCTGTTGATCGGGATGCAGCGAATGCAGCAAGGCATGTGTTGCGCGATGGCAGCCGAGAATGGTGAAGGGCTCAGGGACCTCACAAAGGTCGTCGCTTATGCGGGCGCCTCCAAGCAGGGGGCGCCGATCGATGATCGTGACTCGATAGCCATGACCCGTGAGGCGGTAGGATGCGGTAAGACCGGCGGGGCCTCCACCAAAAATCACGACGGACTGAGTGGTGGTGGATGTCACGAGAATCTGGAGCGAAACCAAACTTTGGCGGCCACGGCCAGTCGATGAATCGTTGAGAGCCGGACCCGCGGGCCGAAAATCTGATGGCCCGGCTTCTCGATCTCTTTTAAAATGCGGAAATATACGGCACGCATGATTTCAGAGACAGTCAGCGCCCGCCGGTCGTGTGCCGGCAGGTCCTCGAACGCCGCCTGTGCTTTTGCGTAGTACTCATGGGCCCTTGCAGTTTCGGAGTGAAGCAACATGCGGAGCTCCGCGCTTTCCTGTCGCTGGAGGATTGCCTGATCGGTGCAGCCGAATTTCATGAGATCGTCTTGCGGTAGATAAATGCGACCTTGGGCTGCGTCTGTCCCGATGTCCCGTAGAATATTCGTCAGTTGGAACGCCATGCCGAGAGCGACGGCATAGTCTTGTGCCCGTGGGGATGTGGGTCCGAAGATATGGAGGCAGATCAGTCCCACGACCGACGCGACACGGTAGCAGTAAAGGGAGAGGTCTTGAAACGAGGCGTACCGTGACGCCGCGAGATCCATTTCGACCCCTTTAATCAGTTCATCGAAATAGGCCTGGGGGATAGACAATTGCCTCACATGGTTGGCCAGACTGATGGTCACCGGGAAGGTCGGCGTGCCGCGGTAGGCCGCTTCAAGCTCGGTCCGCCACCGGTGCAGTTCATCCTGGGGGTTGCTTCCTGCCGGGGGTTCATCGACCGCATTGTCGACTTCCTTACAGAAGGCGTAGATCGTGTACATCGCAGCGCGCCGTTTTCTCGGGAGGAAGAGGAAGGAGTAGTAGAAATTGCTGCCGCTCTGCTTGGTGAGAGCCGTGCAGTATGCTTGCGCGGCAGTGACGGAGAGTGAAGTCATGGGCGTTGGTGAATCGGCAGTGGCCCAAGGCGGCAGGCCATGGATTCGTGAATGTGGTCGCGGTCTGACGGGTGCAGGATGGCCGCCAAGAGTTCGATGCCGTCAATCAATCGAGGGCCAGGTCTGCTGAAAAAGGAGGAGGCATCGACCAGGAATGTGCGCTGCGCTAGGTCAGAGGATAGGCCCCATTCACCCGGTTGCTGCATCAGCTCGAACAGCTCTGCGTGCGTCCGTTCAACGGAAAAACCACAGGGCATCACGATGAGGACGTCCGGAGCCGCGGCCAGGACCTCGTCCCACGTTACAACCCGCGAGGAGCTACCAGGCTGCGCCAGGACATCCAGGCCGCCAGCGAGCTGGACCATCTCAGGAACCCAATGACCTGCAACGTAGAGAGGAGAGAGCCATTCGATACAGACCACGCGAGGACGATGTGAGATGCCCTGGACGCGAGTCCGGATGGCGTCCAGTCGATCACGAAAATGCGCGGCGAGACGAAGCCCCTCCGCTGACGGATTGGCGGCGTCGCCGATCCGAATGACATCATCGATTACATCATGGACCGTACGGGGGTTCAAAGTGAGGACGGTCGGTTGCCGCGGCATGGAGCAAAGGGCGTTGTGCAGTTGGTCCGGCGTGACGGCACAGACATGACAGAGGTCTTGGGACAAGATCAGATCGGGTTGCGCCTGCCGCAGCAGATGGTCTTTCAACCGATAGAGCCGTTGTCCTGACGCTATCAGCTGACTCACTTGGCTGTCGATGTCGGCGCTGGCCAGTCCATGAGGAGGAATCATCGGTTCAACCATGCTGGGCACGCCTCTGACCGATGGCGGCCAGTCGCACTCGTGACTGATCCCGACCAGCTCATCGCTCAGGCCAAGCAAGGCAATCACTTCGGTCGCGCTGGGAAGCAGAGAGCAGATTTTCATACCACTCGGTTCTTTATGCGGCCGGCCACAAGCGTTCGCGGAGTTCGCTGAGGCGAATCTGTGAAAGACTCTGGGCGACCGCATGGGCTTCATGCAGATCTTGGATCGTGTGTGTGTTCGCCACGGCGAGGACTTTCATCCCGGCGATTTTCGCGCCGCGGATACCCGGGATCGAATCCTCAATCACCAAGCAGGATTCGGCGGTGATGGCCTGCTCTTGGCGTTGTCGATTCAGTGCGTTGAGGGCTTGGAGAAATGGTTGCGGGTCGGGCTTTCCCCTGGTCACGTCTTCTGCGCTGGTGATGTGAAGAAATTCTTTTCGGAGCCCAGCCTGTTCAAGAATCACCTCGATTTCATGGCGGAGGGCACCGGACGCGATGGCCAAGGGGTAGGCGGCGGACGCCTCACGCACGAACTCGCGCACCCCGGGAAAAATGACCAGATGATCCTTCACCGATCTCAGATAGGCACGGGCTTTTCGCTGCATCAGTTGCGCGAGGGCGACTGGGTCAGTGGGATGCTGGTGCGCGTTGAGTGCCGCGAGAAAGCAGCCCCGATCATCGTACCCCAAGTAGTTAGCGTAGTAGTCGGCTTCAGTCAGGCTGATGCCGATTTCAGCCAGCGTCTGACGAAAACTAGCGAAATGAAGGGGCTCGGTGTCCGCGATCACGCCATCAAAGTCAAAGATCATCGCTGTGAGTGTGGCCATGGAGTCGTCTCGATACAGTGGGTGTGGTTACGGGCTATAAAACGGGCGGATTATAACACAGAGAGCTCGCCTGAACAGGCGAGAATGTGTCTGCTCAGCAGGCCGCTCGCGTGAGAGAGAATAGGAGGGTCAGAACTTCAAGCGAAGACGTTTCTCCGATACCCAACCCTTTGCACCTTCGTCGGTACGCACCAAATACATCCAGCCGCCTGGCTGTAGATCACCGTCCAAAACGGTCAGTGAGACGCCTGGGCGAACGATTGGCCCAGGCATGCCGCTCGATGAATCTGCGAACAAAGGAATGCCTCCGCCGGAAGCCGGGTCGTCTACCGTGACGGTCACTTTCTGTCCTTCGCTGAACATCGGGTCGAAAGGAGGTACGACTGGTGCAGCGGGTCCCGCTGCTGCTTGGGATGGTGGAACGACCGCGGGCGCGGCTGGGGCGACGGCAGTGGAGGGAGAGGTTGCTGGAGCCAAGGGGACTAAGGCCTCGTTACTCGGACTGGGAGCGGCTTGTGGCGCTGGTGCCGAGGCCAACGGCTTTGGTTTTATGGCAATTGATGGTGGGGTGCTCTCACCCAGGTAGGGGCTCAGCCATACCGTCAACATCTCCGGTTCCATTGCGACATAGGCCATGCCGCCGACAAGAACCAGGAGCAGTATCCAGAGGAGCGGGCTTCCTCCACCTCCACCGGATTTCTTGCGGGGGCTCAGCGGGCCTCTTGATTTTGTGGCGATCGTTTGATCGAGTTCCTCTTCCGTGAATTCCAAATCCGGTTCTGGCTGGCGGGCAAAGAGGAGAGTCCAATGAAAAGGATTCCCGACTGATGTCAGGTTCTCAACGAGCGCAGCCATCGAGCACCTCCCTACTAAGCGACTCAAACCCACGTGGGCTTATCTGTGAAAATACCTATCACCAACACCGAGTGGTGTCAATTTTGTTGAGAAATTGCGCATGCGCGCGGCGAGGTTCAGCAGGGATGCGAGGCGCTGCAGGAAAAGACTTGTCGTTCCCGACTCCCCGTTCGAAAGACGGTGAGGCCTTTGCATCCAAGTTGGTATGCGAGCAGAAAGGCCGCGGCCACCTCGGCTTTGGTCGCCGTGGCCGGCAAATTGATGGTTTTCGAGACTCCGCTGTCGCTATATCGCTGAAACACCGCTTGCATACGCACATGATGCTCGGGTGAGACATCATGCGCCGTGACAAATAGTCGACGTAGCTCTTCAGGGATGTGGGTCAAATGTTGAATCGAAGGATGTGCCGCCAGGTCGGCCCGGAGTGAGTCGAGATCGAGGCCGAGTGCGCGTGCGCGGAGGATGAAGGCTGGATGAAGCGAGGTGAGCACGACGCCGTCCATGATGCGGCGAACTTCCTGTACGCCATATAACGGTTCAATGCCGGGCGAGCAGTCCGCAATGAGGCTGATGCTGCCGGTTGGGGCAATGGTGGTCACGGTCGCGTTTCGATGCCGCTGGTGAAGTGTCTGGAGCCGGCTACCTCGATAGGCAGGAAAGACTCCGCGTTCGGCGGCCAGCCCTGCCGAAGCGAGATGGGCACGAGATTGAAAAAATTCCATCAGAGTTTTAGCTGTGTGGAGCGCGCCTTCGGAGTTGTAGGGGATATTGAGGGCGATCAGTAAGTCGGCGAAGCCCATGATGCCCAGGCCAACCTTCCTGGTTTGTTTCGTCATGCGGTCGATTTGAGGAAGCGGGAAGCGGTTGCGATCGATCACATTGTCGAGGAAGCGTACGGCGAGGGAAATGGTTTCAGCCAATCGGACGAAGTCGATGGTGGGCCGCGCAACCCGTCGTGCGAGGAAGTTGGCCACGTTGATGGAGCCGAGGGTACAGGATTCATAGGCCAGAAGCGGTTGTTCACCGCAGGGGTTGGTCGACTCGATGGTGCCAAGGCGAGGGGTGGGATTGGTCCGATTGATGGTGTCCAAAAAGACTAGACCAGGTTCGCCGCTCCCCCAAGCCGCTTCAACGAGTCGATCGAATACGAGCGAGGCTGGGAGTCGCCTGGTTTGTTTGTTGGTATGGGGATTGATCAGTGCATAGGTGCGACGGCGTGCGAGGGCCTGCATGAATGAATCGGTGATGCCGACGGAAAGATTGAAATTCGTCATCTCGGTCGGCGTCTCTTTCAGTGCGATGAAGTCGAGAATGTCGGGGTGGTCGATACGGAGGATGCCCATATTCGCGCCGCGCCTGGTCCCGCCTTGCTTGATGACGTCCGTAGAGAGGTTGAAGAGGCGCATGAAGGAAATCGGCCCGGAGGCCACGCCGCTCGAGGACGCGACCCGGTCGTTGTGAGGGCGCACGTGATGAAACGAGAATCCCGTACCGCCGCCCGATTGGTGGATGAGCGCCTGATGTTTCAGGCTGTCATAAATAGAGGCCAGGGAGTCTTCGACCGGGAGGACGAAGCAGGCGGAGAGTTGCTGGAGACGTCGCCCGGCATTCATCAGTGCGGGAGAATTGGGAAGAAAATCGAGGCGGGTCATGCAGTCGTACCAGCGTTGGGCCGCGTGGGGCAGCCGGCTGGCGGTGGGGTAGAGTCGTTCAGCTTGTGCGATGTCGCTCGCGACGCGCCAGAATAGTTGCGCCGGCGTCTCTATGATCGTTCCCGCACGGTTCTTGGCCAGATAGCGCCCACGGAGGACGATTTTGGCCTGGGCTGAAAGTCGAAGTCGTGGGGATCGCGGTGGGCGTGAGGACCTGGTCGTCTGCTGGATGGACATAGCGCCATTATATACCGGCAGCAGCCCGATTGATCGATGGGGGTAAGGGGATTGTGCGGCTTGCATCTTGGCGGTCCAGTTCGGCAGAATGAACGCCCACTGACCGACGAATATGAAATCCTATCGCGAAGAGCTCTGGTTCGAGACGAAGACTCGGCGCGCCTACCTTAACATCACGCAGCAGGTTGAGGCGGCGGTCAAGAAGAGCGGCGTCCAAGAGGGGCTCGTGCTGGTGAATGCCATGCATATCACGGCCAGCGTTTATATTAATGACGACGAACCAGGCTTACTCAAGGACTATGACCGATTCTTAGACGCGCTCGTGCCTCAGGGCGCGACCTATCGGCACAACGAGACGGGAGAAGATAACGGCGATGCCCACATCAAGCGCCAACTGATGGGGCGAGAAGTCGTCGTCGCGATTACCGAAGGCCGTTTGGACTTCGGCCCGTGGGAACAAATTTTCTACGGGGAGTTCGACGGGCTGAGACGAAAACGCGTGTTGGTGAAGGTGATTGGATCATGAGCATGATGTCATCCGATCGGTGGCCCGGACCCTGTGGAGATAAAATGTTGGAGAGCTTGCTACCGGAGGGAAAGTTTGGCAACATGGACAACAGTGATGTACGGCTGTACGGTAGGAGCCTGTCTATATGTTGAGTTGGTCTCGTCCTGATCCTCTCACAAGAGATCTTGTGCACTTGATCAATGCCCGGCGCCATGACCATGGCGATACCGATGCGGCGATTGATACGCTGCAAGCCTTTTTGGAGCAAGGACGGGAGTATGATCTCTTAACGGTGCTGGCGGCGCTGGATGAGGACATGGCGGAATGGCTCTTCGATCTTCTCGCGGAGGCATCCTGCTCCGTGCTCATCGATGGGCCGGCCGATGACAAATTGTCCTACGCCGTTATGGCGGCCTTAGAACTTCCTCTCCAAGCAAATCTGGCTCATCCACTCAAGTTGAAGATCGACCCGGTTGTGACGGCGGATCTGTTACATCGACATCTCCGGCTCTCTGCCGGGACGGTGGTGCGGGTGGAGTCGCGCCTATTGACCGATTCGACCCTGGAGCCACTCAGCCTCCAGGGCTTGAATGACCATTTGAGCACGGTCGCGGATTCCCAACGGGCCACTTCAATTGCCGCTCGGCTCCATCCGCCCGTCGAAAGTACCGCCTTTCTCTTTTTTGAGTTAATCGGTGTGCCAAATTCTGGATTGCCCGATTCGCTGGAGGACCGGCATCGGCGGGCTCTCCTTGAAGGCCTCGTGGAACAATGTCCGGAGTTGGCACTGGCTCCCGATATGATCGAAGCACCGGTCTACGCTGCCTATGCCATGTTCGATGCGCAAAATGCCGTGCGGCTTCATCGGCTGGCGGATGAGACTGCGGCAGTCTGGCGCGATCTGGACCCTCTCGTTCGTGCCCGCACGATTGTGCACCTCCATACACAATGCGGGAACGGTGTGTACATGCCGGTCTGGACCGATCTGTTTGATCCAGAGCTTCCTGACGACCACGGTCCCGTGTGGACCTCTCCTGATGTGTGGATCTTCACGGCCGATTTGCCCATCGAATGGCCTGGAGAAATGCTCACCAATCGGCTGCTCGCCGAGGGCTGCACCAGGTTCGAGAATCACATCGTCGAAACACCCGACAACTAATCATCGTCCTGCTTCCTTTCGGCGCGTCACCATGTTGATGGTGCGGAGCACTCCCTTGGGCTCCGCGCGCCCGTCTCGCCACGTAACTCCGTGACTACGCGACTAGGCGTCATGAATAATGAGGGCAAGGACCTGTCCGACATTGACCGTTCTACTGCGTCGAACGAAGCATAGGCAGCAGTTTTGTTTTCAGCCTCGAAACCCCTCAGCTGATTCCAGCGAGCAGGCCTCCGGTTTTCAGGGGTCTGGTCAGATAGGGAGCAATCATGGCTCAGCAGCAGTCTTCAAGCGGTCTCATTGCCGGCATAATCACCATCCTTGGCCTTGGGCTTGTGTGGGTAACAGTGGCCACCAATTTTCCGTCACAAGAAGAGTTGTCTTCGGCTGCGCTGCCTACTGAGGCTCGTCAGGCGGCAGGTCCTTCGCTTCCCCTGTCTGCGCCACCTACGCTGGACTTAACCATTCCCACCTCTCCTCCGCTGCCTTCAGAGGCAGCCGTGATGCGGCCTGGCGATGATCGGTCACGCGACTCAAGTGTTGAAGCTCCGGTTGTGACACAGTTGGATCCTCTTTCGCTGCAAGCTACCAGACTGAAGTGCGAAGCGGACATAGAACAATTATGCCCCGACTCTCCGGACGGTTCTGGCCGCACGCGCTGTCTGCAACAGCGCGCCAAACAACTTCCTCCTCTGTGTCAGCACCAATTGCACGAGCGGTTCGTGAAGTGGAAGGAAGATCGAAGTCGGTTGATGGCGGCGTGCGACGAGGATCTCAAACGGTTCTGCAGAGCAGTCAAACCTGGGAGCGGGCAGGTCCTCCAGTGTCTACAATCGCATGCCCAGGAGGTCTCCGACCGATGCTACCAGACC
>SPAX01000240.1 GCA_005239475.1 Nitrospira sp.
CATAATGGTCGTGACGGGGGGAAATTGTCAACCGTGTGTCTCTCTAGTGAGAAGGAGGCGAGGGTCATGGCGTTGCTGATTACCGATGAATGTATCTCCTGTGGAGCCTGCCTGCCCGAATGTCCGAACGAGGCGATTTTTGAGACTCGCAGCGACGCGGAAACAAAGGGCAATCATGTGGGCGATGGCCAGGGAGTCGGCGATAGTATTTATGTGATTACGCACGACCGCTGCACCGAGTGCGTCGGGCACTTCGACGAGCCGCAATGCGCCGCCGTCTGCCCGGTCGATAATTGTTGCATTGCTGACCCGCTTTATCCGGAAACGACGGAAGTCCTGTTCGAGCGGGCGAAGACGCTCAATCCGGATAAGGCGATCGATCCGGCGAAAGTCTGGAGCGGCGTGCGGAACTAATTATCGCTCGTGGTTCAATTACGAAGGCCCTGCTTTTCTTACGAGAAAAGCAGGGCCTTCCTACTTCTGGCAGGATGCTAAAAAAACCATCGCCCGCTCCACGCTGCCGCAGAGAGGGCGATGGTCACTCACATCTGCCAAGAACTATTACTTGAGCATAAGAATCTTGCCGCCGACATGGGCCGGGTGCAGGTGACAGCGATAGATCAGCGTGTTCCCCTGAGTGGCGTAGAACATGTCGCTGGTCGGAACCCCGATATACTTGGTTTCGCCCGGCTTCAGCACCACTTCGGCTTTCATCACAAACGGTGAACCAGCGTTCGTGGCATCGGTCATCTGGAATCCATGGTCAGCAGTGGAATTGTTCGTCACCTTGAGCAGGACAGGACGACCAGGCCGAACTTTGAAATCGATGATCGTGACGGGTGGATACCACGTCTTTAAATTTCCAATCTCGATCGCGAACAGCTGGGCATCGACATCCAGTTCCTTGAACGACTGACCCACAACGGAGCCAGTCTCCAGATCCCCGATTTCGACTCCCCCAGCCTGGAGTGCAAACGCTGCAGATGCCCCAGCCACGACCATCCCCAGGCCAAAGAAGACCCCCAACATCGTCTTGCCCATGACCTACCTCCTTAAGAAAGAAAAAGAGATGTGATTAGGTTGATGCCTACCTACCGCCAAGCCCACGAAGCCTTGACCTTGCTGACCACTACTTCCCTGCGTCGCCCATCATGTCGTAACAGCATGTATTCTCTTCGAGAGTCAACCACATATAAATAGCACCGCGACGAAAACGGAAGCAAGAACGTTAATCTAGCTCTTTTCTTGCCGCCTTCAACGCAGACGCTCGCATCAACAAGCTAGCCACAATTATTTCATTAACCTAATGCGCATTCCCCGCCTCAGACTGCGCCTCTTGAACCGTGGACCCGATCAAGAGATCGTACGGTGCATAATCGTCAGTTAACACGACACCTGCCTCCCAGGGTTGCGTGCGATGGGCCGCCAGCAAGGTAATGGCTTCGACTGGAAGACGCTGTTGCTCAACCAATCGGTTTACATTGGCCACCATGGTGGAGAGTGTGTGCCGTTCGAGCGACGCACCGGCGAAAAAAATCAGATTCTCCGATCGTGTCTGAGGAGACTTCCAGGGCCCCTTGACCGCAAAGGACTCGATGTTGGGAAAGGACCGTCTCATCGTCTGCACGACCGCATTGGCCCGCAACAGATCTCCGCCCTCGCCCGACGAGGCCAAATTCACTGCCAGGATACCGTTCGGCGCAAGATGGGCGCGCAACTTGGCAAAGAACTCCACCGTGGTCAGGTGAAACGGAATCATGTGTCGGGCAAACACATCGACCCAAATGAGGTCGTACGTCCACTCCGTCGAATTCAGAAAGGCCCGGGCATCCCGTACGTGCACATGATGCTGGGGGGGCGGCTGATAGGAGAAATATTCTTCGGCCATGCGAACGACCGTGGGATCGAATTCAACCACGTCCAGCTCAAGCTCAGGCCATCGATGGGCAAGCCACTTCGCCAGCGATCCACCTCCATGACCAAGGATCAGACCTCGTTTCGGCTCGTGCACCAAAGCCAGCGACGCGACCATCAATTGACTATAGGGGAGAAACAGGGCGATAGGATCCGCCTTCCACATGACCGCATGAAAGGTTCGGTCCAGGACGAGATAACGAAAAAGATCATCATCGCGAATTCGTACTTGTTGGTAAGGGCTGTCTTCCTGATAGACCGGCGCCTTCAACATCTGGATCGGAGCCAACGCACCGGCCCCCAGGCCAACAACGCATAGGAAGATCACGCCGATCACCAAAAGCCGCACGGTCGTCCCCCTGATCAACCACCAGAGACCAAGCCCCACTTGAATGGCGCCCAGCCACGCGATAAGCGCCTGGCTGCCGATCCAGGACAGAAAGAAAAACGCCGTCCCCCAGGTTCCCGCCAGGCTCCCCATGGTCGAGAGCGCGATCAGCCGACCGGTATGGCGGCCGAAATACTCAAGGTCCGACACGGCCAATCGCAACATAGCCGGCAGCACACCGCTCAGACCAAAGGCCGGCGGGCCCAGGAGCAGCGCCGCGGCGACACAGGGGCCCCATCGAGGGTCTTCAATCGCCGCCGCCACCTTAAAGAGCACCGGCTGGCCGAGCCACGCGGTTAGAAACGTCCAGGCTCCGGAGAACAGCAGGAGACCGGCCAGCACCTGCGCGCCGGGATACCGGTCGGAGACCCAGCCGCCAAAGGCATACCCGCTGCTCATGGCGGCAAGAATCACTCCGATCAATGCGCCCCAGACATACAGGGAGTTTCCGAAGACGGGAGCCAAGAGCCGGCTTCCCAAAATTTCGAGCGCCATGACCACCGCACCGGTTGCCAGCGCCGTCGTCAGAAGAAACCATCGAGGGGTATGAGCCGACCGGTTCACAACACTCAGGCGGAAACATCA
>SPAX01000241.1 GCA_005239475.1 Nitrospira sp.
GTTGTTCCGCCATGTCCTGGCGCTCCCCCTGGCGTACTTTGAAGCGCGCCGAGTGGGGGACACGGTGGCCCGGGTTCGTGAACTGGAGCATATCCGGCAGTTCTTGACGAGCCATTCTGTGACGGTCGTCCTCGATGTCCTGTTCACCGTGGTGTTTCTCGCCGTCATGTGGTTCTACAGCCCCATCCTCACGCTCGTCGTGATGGGCTCGTTGCCACTCTATGCCTTGTTGTCTGTGGTCATCACGCCGGCGATCCGAGCCAGGCTCCATGAGAAATTCAATCGCGGCGCAGACAATCAGTCCTTCCTCGTGGAAGCGATCAACGGCATTCAAACGGTGAAGGCCATGGCCGTCGAGCCACCGCTGTTGCGCAAGTGGGAAGAACAACTGGCCGGCTATGTGCGGGCGAGTTTCCGCGCGACCAGCTTGATGACCGTGGCCGGTCAGACCGCGACGTTCATACAAAAAGTAACGACCGTCGCCGTGTTGTGGCTGGGGGCCTATCGCGTGATCGAAGGGGATCTGACCATCGGGCAATTGATTGCCTTCACGATGCTCTCGGCACAAGTGACGGGACCGTTGCTGCGTCTCGTCAATCTGTGGCAGGAGTTGCAACAAGTCGGCATCTCTGTGCAGCGGTTGGGGGATATTCTAAATACGCAGCCGGAGCCTTCCTATAATCCGAATCGAACCACCCTCCCCCAAGTCAACGGACAGATCGTGTTCGAGGACGTGACCTTTCGCTATCGCCCAGATGGCTCGGAGGTGCTCCGCAAGGTGTCGTTCACCGTGGTGCCCGGCCAGATAATTGGGCTTGTCGGGCGGTCCGGGTCCGGCAAGAGTACCATGGCCAAGTTAATACAACGGCTCTATGTGCCGGAGCGCGGGCGTATTCTCGTGGACGGTGTGGACCTCGCGCAGGTGGACCCAGCCTGGCTCCGCCGGCAGGTGGGGGTGGTGCTCCAAGAAAACTTTCTCTTCAATTGCTCCGTGCGCGACAACATTGCGCTGGCCGATCCGGGGTTGGCGATGGAGCAGGTGATCCAGGCGGCCAAACTGGCTGGTGCGCACGAATTTATTCTGGAACTGCCGGAAGGCTACGACACGATGGTGGGCGAGCACGGCTGCTCGCTGTCTGGTGGGCAACGCCAGCGGATCGCGATTGCCCGAGCGTTGGTCGCAAACCCGCGCATCTTGATTTTCGATGAAGCTACGAGCGCGTTGGACTATGAGTCCGAGGCCATCATTCAGCAAAACATGGCGCAGATCAGTCATGGGCGCACGGTCATCATCATCGCCCATCGGTTGAGCACAGTGCGGCCGGCGCATCGGATTTACGTGGTGGAAAAAGGTGAGATTGTCGAGCAAGGCTCTCACGAGGAGTTGCTGCGCGTAAAGGGGTTCTATGCGCGCTTGCAGTCACATCAGGAGGGCTACGCGGCGATGAAGCGTGAGGGGAAGGGGGCAGCGGGATAAGGGAATAAAGGGATAACGGGGTAAGGGATAGGGGAATACGGGAAACGGAGGACATCTGATGATTTACTGATCTGATGATCCGATGATTGGTCGGAAATTCAACAGGTCGTCAGATAAACAAATTCCGGAATTGGATTACGAACGATGTATTGAGGTCGCATGGCATTGGGAATTCTTTCACGGCATTGGTTGGTTTGGCGGGTAGCCTGGCAGGCCGAGCGTGGCCAGGCACACGGCTCTATCACGGGTGGGCGCTCGACGGAGTTTCTTCCCGCTGTACTGGAGATTCAGCAGGCTCCGCCCTCGCCCATTGGGCGTGCGATCCTCTGGACCATTCTGGCAGTATTTACCATCGGGGTAATCTGGGCGTCGTTCGGTTGGATCGATATTGTCGCGACGGCACAGGGCAAGATCATTCCAAGCGGCTACTCAAAGGTGATTCAGCCGTATGAAGCGGGTGTGATTGCTGCAATTCATGTGCAGAATGGGCAGCTAGTAAAACGAGGCGATGTGCTGATCGATCTGGATCCGACGCTGAACCGGGCCGATCACGATCGGGCTTCAAACGAATATCGGGCGGCCAAGGTCGAAACGGCGCGGCTCCGCGCGCTCATTGCGGGCAGTCCAACCTTCGACTCCCCTCCTGACGGAGACCCTCAGTACGTGCTGCTGCAGCGACAACTCCTCAGGGATCAACTGGCCGAGTATCGAGCCCGAGCTGCCTCGGCGCAACACCTGATCGACCAGCGCAAGGCGGGGCTCGATCAGACGAGAGAAAACATTCGTCGGCTGGAAGCGACGGTCCCCATGGAGGCTGAACGGGCCGACGCCTACAAGAAGCTCCTCGACCATGAGGCAGTTACGAAGATGGATTTCCTACAAGCAGAGGAGCAGCGGATCGACAAAACACAGGAATTGGCCGGCCAGCGAAAAAAGCTCATACAAGACCACGCCGCCCTCGCTGAAGCCGAGAAAAACTATCAGGTCTTCGTGTCTGAGTTCCAGCAATCCAAACAAGTGGAACTCTCGACGACCGAAACCAAGGTGGCGTCGTTGATGCAGGATGTGACCAAAGCGGGACAGAAGGCGGACTTTCAGCGACTGACGACTCCGATTGACGGCGTAGTGCAGCAATTGGCCGTCCATACGGTGGGCGGCGTTGTCACGCCGGCACAGGAGCTGCTCATTGTGGTCCCACAGGATCATCCAGTGGAGGTCGAGGCACAGGTCGAAAATAAAGATGTGGGGTTTGTGAAAGCAGGGCAGGTGGTTGAGATCAAGGTCGAAACGTTTACCTTCACCCTCTATGGGACCATTCCCGGCAGGGTCCTGAGCATCTCCGACGACGCGGCCCCGATTGAAAAAGTCGGCTTGGTCTATCCGACGCGAGTGAGCCTGGACCGGGCGACGATCCAGGTAGAGGGAAAGCAGGTGCATCTCTCCCCCGGGATGGCGGTGACGGTAGAGATCAAGACCGGCCAGCGGCGCGTCATTGAATATCTACTGAGTCCATTGCTGAAGTCGATGAAGGAAAGTCTGAGGGAGCGATAGCGGTCGGTCTGGTCTATTTGGTTCATTTGATTTGTCTCGTTTCTCTGGTTGAACAAAACAAACCAGATAGACCAGATCAACGAGACAGGCCACAAGCGAATTGGTTACAGTCTGAGCGATTTCCTCACGTCTTCGATCGGGATCTCGCGCCATGCGCCGGAAGGGAGATCTTCCAGTTTGAAGGGACCGTATTGAATGCGCCTGAGCCTGGTGACTTCATGCCCCAACGATTTGAAGAGTCTTCGGATTTCACGGTTTTTTCCCTGGATCAGGACCACTTCCAGATGTGATTCGCGTCCGGAACTCTTCTGAATCTTCACGCTATGGCACTGGAGGAGCTCACCCCCATCGACCACTCCGACTACGGCCTCTGCGGCTTGTGCCTGAGTGAATTCTCCTCGCACGGAGACCAGGTAGGTCCTCATCACTTTATGGGTCGGATCGGTGAGCACGCTCGACAGTGCCGAATCGTTGGTGAGCAGGAGGAGGCCACTGGTTGCCTGATCGAGTCTCCCGACGGCATGCATGTATCCCAGGTCCGGCGGCAGCACATCGAAAATCGTCTTACGGCCCTTTTCGTCACTGTGCGTGGTGATGACCCCTTTGGGTTTATGAAAGAGGAAAAATCGTTTGACCGAGTCTTGAATCGGCTGGTCATCGATCGAGACAGAATCTTTCGGCCACAAGACCCACGTGGCCGGATCGCGTACGACTCGCCCATTGATGCGGTCTCGCCCTGCGCGAATCCAGTCCTGGCTCGTTCCACGAGAGGCAATGCCAAGCTTCGAGAGCAGTCGATCGACGGTTAGACGTTTAGAAGATATGGAGGCCTTCTGTGCCATCTTTAACCCTATCTATCCTGGAAGCTGATCGGTAGATACTGACAGCTGCAGGATGCTCAAAAAGTCCAGACTTCTCACCCACCCAACCCTGGCGCGCCAAGACGCGCCTTCTCCCAAGCAAGGCCGCAGCGAACTACCCCATTATAGGAGTTGGCTGGGATGATCCAAACTGCGCGCATTGAGCGACCCTCATCCTTCTAAATAATCCTTCCA
>SPAX01000242.1 GCA_005239475.1 Nitrospira sp.
CTGCGTTGCTCGCCTCAGCTCAGTTATTGGACTCCACGATGGAGGGGCCGTCGCTTGAAGGTGAGCGTCGGTGTTGCGAGGCTTAATCCTAAGATCGGGGAGGCTCACCGCTACAGGAGACTCCAAGGTGCGTGCCCATATTGCCGTATGGCAGAATGTATTGCCATGTGCTAGTCTTCGTTCAGGCCGATGGCTGAAACACGCTTTGAGTGGGATCCAGACAAAGACGTCGCAAACTGGAAAAAGCACGGGGTGCCGTTCCATCTCGCCCAATACGCCTTTGCCGACCCTCGACGTGTCATTGCCAAGGACCTCTCGCATAGCCAGTCGGAAGACCGCTTCTACTGTTTTGGTGAAGTTGATGGCGGTATCCTGACGGTACGGTTCGCTTACCGGGCTTCGGTCATTCGAATCATCGGCGCCGGCTATTGGCGTAAAGGAAAGATAATCTATGAGCGCGAAAATCAAATACACCGATGAGCCGCTTGGCGAGATTCGCGTTGTCCCAGACTTTCTTCCTTCTCCAGCTGAGTTGGCTTTTCGCGAAGAGGGCGTGAAGGTCACGTTGGCCTTGAGCAAGAAGAGTGTCGAGTTCTTCAAAGCCGAAGCATCTCGGCACCATACGCAGTATCAGCGCATGATTCGTCGGCTTCTCGATGCGTACGTGGATACGCAACCTCATACCCTAACTCGTCGCGCAGCACGGACTGCTCGCAAGCGGGCAGTCGGTTAGCTTTGGATGGCAATAAGGGGTCTGACTCACTGGCTTCCCTTCGACTATGAAGAAGAAAATGACCAAATCCAGCGGCAATGTCTTTCTTGACCTTGGCTTCGACCCGGCCGAGGCCGCCGTGCTCCAAATGCGTGCGAATCTCATGAGCGATCTTCGCCTCTATATCGAGAAACACAAGCTGACTCAGTCTCAGGCGGCCAAGCGGCTGGGCATCGCACAATCGCGTGTGTCCGACCTCGTGCGCGGAAAATGGGACAAGTTCAGTCTTGAAATGCTCATCACCCTTGAAGCGCGGCTGGGGCGCACTGTGCGCGTAGAGTTTGCAGCCTAGCGTGTGGCGAGAGTCTCAGACGCAATCTCTAGGGGCGCATCATGAGCAAAACTACCACCACTCGTTACGATGTTGCCGAGCACCTTCGATCTCCCGAAGAAATGGCGGCGTATTTGGATGTCTGTCTGGAGGAGGCCGATGGCGATGCCTCCTTCATCGCCAAGGCGCTGGGCGATATTGCCCGCGCAAAAAAGCCTAAGGGGCCCTGACCCCTTAAATCCCTCCTCACGGGTAAGCCGCAGCAGACCTAACAGTAAGGTGGCAAGGACACAAGACATATGAACCTACTAAGCAAGTTATTCCGCATAAAATCTCCAGAGAGTAGTATGCCGTCTGGAGATCCGAAGACATCCGGTGAGCTTGTAGCCGAAGTCACGGGCGGCGCCAACTTGGTTGAGGGGAAGCAAACCTGGGAATTGGCAGACAACAAGAAGGACGACATCGACTACATGAAGAAATGCTGCTACGCCGAATTGAAGACGATGGAAACAGCAGACCTTGTCGCTGCACCCTACTATTTCGAGAGAGTTGCGATCCTCTCAAGAATGAAAAAGAACTACGAGCAAGAGGTCTCCTTTTGCGAAGGATACATAGCGGCTGTCGAGGCCTACTATCAACGACACGGAATTGAGGGCATAGCAGATGTGCGCCAAGGACCGCGGTTCCAGGCAATCGTAAAACGGCTTCCTAAAGCCAAAGAACTCCTCGCCTGTGAGCGCGAAGCCACCTAACAAGACGCTCCAGCCGACGGGCTTGGGCGCTAGCTGCCCTAGGGGGTTCCCGAGTAAAGACGAGATGGCAGACACGGTCTTCGGAATCTACGGCTTCGACTTCTCCAAGCAGTTTACCGTCTCGCAAGCCGAGTTAGTGCCGTGCCACGGTTTTCCGGAATGCCAAAGCCTGGCTCAAGATCGAACCCATCTGTTCCTAACCGGTTACGGGATATTACCAGAGAGCCGCGCAAGTGCTGACATTGACCAAAGCGACTTCGTGCGCCGACTAGCTGATGGGATGACATTTTGCCAGCAGCAGATGGTCATTTCCACAAGGCTGACACAAATATCTGCCGGAGATTCGATTGCACACATGATCACTTCGGGCGGCCTGCCGGAAAGTCTACCGATCCTCGGTGACCGCCATACTCCTGGTGCTGCCATTGGTAATGACACCTTCTACCCAGGATCCCGGACTCTGTTTCTCAAGCTATTCCTGGCCCACACCGAACGTGCATCTGCCGACCACCCCTTAACAGCGGCATTCTACCGTCAGATCGAGATATGGAAGCTCTCCCAGGCATACGTGGAAATCGAGCATTTCCTCGCCTATTCAGGGCTTGAAATCCTAGCACGGGCTTACGGTGCCGACCCAAACAATAAAAATGTCGCTGTCCCACTGTCCGGCTTTCTACGGAGTCATGGCTTCGCCGTTTCCCAGGCCCTGGCAGAAGACTGGGCCGCCGCCCGCAACGCGCTATTTCATCGCGGCCAACTCGAAACAATGGCGCCCGGCTCAGGCAACTTGGTCCGAATCACGGATCAACTCTATGCGCTCGGAAGTTTGCTTGCCGACGTATCGCTCAAGCAGTTGGGCTTTGACGATGGCCACATCAACTGGGCCCGCTGGCAGGACCGAATGCCCTTCGGGTGAGGGCGAACAAACGCTGGTCGTTCGGCTGATCACCAGACAGCCAATGCGCGATAAATGAGTCTGAGTAGGTTTACCGGGGTAGCAGAAACAATTTTCTATACACCCGCTGAAGTCTTCTCAACGCGGATTCTGGCATCTACGATTTTGCAGCCTTGTCCTGGCGGCAGGGCGAAGATCGGATTCAGGTCGAGTTCGCTGATCTCGGGGATTTCTTCGACGAGCCGAGAGAGACGCAATAGCACCTCTTCGATGGCCTTCACATCCGCTGCAGGGTGGCCACGGTAGCCTTGAAGTAACCGATAGCCTTTGATCTCGCGCACCATCTCGGTTGCATCGCGGTCGGTGAGGGGGGTAATCCTGAACCGTACGTCGCCGAGGATTTCCACGTGAATGCCTCCTAAGCCGAAAGCGATCAGCGGGCCGAAGAGCGGGTCGTGGGTGACGCCGACCATCACTTCCGTGCCGCCTGACAGCATCGGCTGCACGAGCACGCCTTCCATCGCATCCAGTTTGTTTTCCTGTGCGAGCCTGGCCCGAATCGCCTCGAACGAATTCCTCACGGCTTGCTCATCAGCCAGGTTCAGATGCACTCCGCTCATCTCGGTCTTGTGCACGATCTGGCGTGACGCGAGCTTGACGGCGACGGGAAATCCCACCTCACAGGCCAGGGCCACCGCCTGGTCCGCGGTCTTCGCGACTCCGCCCTGGGCCACAGGGAGTTTCGCGGAGGCGAGGAGGGCTCTGGTGTCCTCGACGGTCAGCCAACCGGGCCCTTCTTGAGACAGGACCCTGGCACAGATGGCTCGCGCGGCACCGATGTCGATATCGTCAAAATCCGGAATCATGCCGAGCGGCTGTGTGCGCCATTCTTCATACCGGGAGGCTTTGCTGAGCACGACTGCCGGATGTTCGGGTAATGGAAATGTGGGGATCGTTTCGCCTGCCGCCTGAAAGGTCCGTTCGAGATCCCCTTCAGCCATCCAACAGATGTAGATCGGAATGTTGGTGCCACCGGCTTGTCTGGCGGTGGAGATCCCGCGCAAGATCCCGTTCGCAATGCCGGCTGCGTCGCCGACCGTCACGGACATGTAGAGGACAATCAGGGCATCGACTTCTTGGGAGGCGAGGAGGGTGGTGATCGCGTTTGTATAATGGTCCGGAGTGGCGGATGCGATCAGATCGACAGGGTTTGTCAACGAGGCGGCAGGAGGTAAGAATGCCGAAAGGGCAGCGGTGGTCGTTTTCGACAGCTCGGGGACAGACAACCCGCCCGCTTCGCAGGCGTCGGTGGAGAGGATGGCGGGGCCGCCGGCATTGGTGATGATGCCGACGCGCTTTCCTTTCGGGAGAGGTTGATCGGAAAGTCCTCGCGCCAGGGCGAAGAGCTCATCCAAGGTGTCTGCGCGGATCACTCCGGACTGCTGAAAGAGTGTTTCTACGGCCACCTCGCTCGACGCGAGTGCGGCGGTATGCGAGCTTGTCGCGCGCCGACCAGCAAGGCTTCGACCGGATTTGATCGCCACAATCGGTTTGCGACGAGCGACGCGCCGTGCAATTCTCGCAAAGCGTCGGGGATTCCCGACGGACTCAAGGTACAGGAGAATGATGTCGGTGGAAGGGTCGTCTTCCCAATATTGCAGAAGATCGTTTGTGGAGACGTCGGCTTTATTGCCCAGGCTGACGAATGAAGACACACCCAGCTGTAATCGGCGAGCCGCGGCAAGGATCGCGAGCCCCAGCGCTCCGCTCTGCGTGGCCATGGCCATGCGACCGGAGGGAGGAAAGGCCGACGTGAACGTGGCGTTGAGACAAATAGCCGGATCGGTATTCAGCAGCCCGAAGCAGTTCGGTCCGATCATGCGCATGCCCTGTTGACGGACAGTCTCCGTGAGATGGTCCTGGGCCTGCTTTCCTTCAAGGCCTGATTCGGCAAAGCCTGAGGAGATCACGATCACGGAGTGGATGCCTTTGCCGGCACAATCGGTGAGGACCGGCAGCACCGCATCACGCGGCACGACAATCACCGCCAGATCGACGGCGTCGGGGGTTGCGGTGACGGACGAGAAGGCAGTCAAGCCAGCAATGGTTGCCGCCTTGAGGTTCACCGGATAGATGGCGCCGCGAAACCGGTTGTCGGCGAGGGCTTTGACGATCCGGTAGCCGATGCTCGTGGGATCGCGGGACGCTCCGATTACGGCCACGGAGCGGGGATAGAAGAACGAACGAAGCGAGGCGGTTGTGGCAATACGTTCGCGCAACTCCAAGCGGGCCGTCGTGCTCTCCGTCTGGTGCAGTGAGAGCTCGACTTGCATGTTGCCGCCTTCATAGGTCTCATGGACCGGGTACCCGGATTCCCGAAAGACTTCGCGCATGGCAAGATTGTCCGTGTGTGTGACCGCCCACAGGCTGGTAAAGCCTCGGTGTATGGCCAGCATCGCCAACCGTTCGAGCAGGATCGAACCCAGGCCTTTCCCATGAAAGCCGTCGTCGACTGCCATGGCCACCTCGGCCTGGTCGGCGGTCCGCGCCCAATATGAACCGGCGGCGATGATGCGCGGCTGTCCAGCGATGGTCCTCGTGACCATGAGGGTGAGTTGCTTGGACGGGTTGGAGGAATCACAGAGCGACGCGATGGTGTCGGCAGGGGGCGCGGTTTCAGAAAAGAACCGATGCCGCCTGGATGCTGGTGACAACCGATCGACGAACTGTTGCATCATCGTCTGGTCCTCCGCACGGGCGGGGCGGAGGGATGCGGTCGCGCCATCGCGCAGGATGACCGGTCCCGATTCAAGACTCCCGGATTCCGGAGGCGGTTGGAACAATGGGCGGATCTGCTTCATGCTCGGTCCCCTACTCGCCTTGCTGCTATCAAGGTCGCAGCCTCGCCGCTCATCCCGTTTGTTTC
>SPAX01000243.1 GCA_005239475.1 Nitrospira sp.
TCCAATCCAACAGAGGGTGAATTCGGATGTGTGTCCCGGGAGGAAAGGTTGTCTTGAATTGATCCCAGAGTTCGGGCGGCTGATCACGGAAATCCCAATCGCCATGTTTGTCACGGGGCGAGAAGTAGCGTTCCTTGGCCCTCGTCCCTTCCTCGTCTGCCCGCACACCGAGGATGATGCCCGTATAGCCTCTTTGTTCGATCAGTTGTTTGAGTCCATTGGTTTTCAAAGCCGTACAGCAGGTAACGCGGCCTAGCGTATGATTCATCCCGGCCGCAAGCGCTTCCTTATTTTGTCCAACGACCAAATTGAGGCCCCACTCGCGGGCCACTCGATCTCGATATTCGATCATGGCGGGGATCTTGTAACTCGTGTCGACATGCAGAAGCGGGAACGGGACATGGCCGAAATAAGCTTTTCTGGCCAACCACAGCAGTACGGTCGAATCCTTCCCCATCGACCACAACATGGCCAGGTTGTCAAAATGCTTATAGGCTTCCCGGAGAATGTACACGCTCTGGTCTTCTAATTGACGAAGATGATGCACGGGCTCGATCCTCTCCTAACAGGATGCTGAAAAAGTCCGCCAGCGTCGTTCTCGCTTCGCTCAGAGGCTCAACGTACCGAAGCGTACGCCTCGCCTCTTCGCTCGCTGCGGCCTTGCTGGACGGCCATTTTGAGCATCCTGCGATTATTTTGCTATCAGCGCCATATGTAAGATTCCATTTGCGCTTTATGTATAAACCGAGTTTTTCCGAAGCCTGCTATGGTCAATGTATTCGTCCGGTCACCGCGATACCCACCGGCTGCTGAGTCAGTTCCTCTAACTTTCGTGCCGCCAATCCCTCTTCGAGCGCTCGACGAGCAAGTGGGACGCATGACGCCCATGTCGCCCCTTTCCCTGCGGCGTACAGAATTAGCGCCGCGTTCATCAACACCCAGTTACAGGGCCCGCCCTGCAACTGATTGTGGAGAATCCGTCGGAGCAGTTCCGCTTCCTTGTCTCGCTGGTTCGACGGGAAGCCTGCCATGTCGCGCGATGTCCCCAGCGGCAATCCGACATCTTTTGACGCGAACGAGAGGGGTGTAATCCGCTCGTCCCGCAATTCCAAAACCCTTGTGAGGGCGGCAATCGACAGCTCCGGATCGCCTTCAACGCCGCTGACCACCAGAGCCCTCGGGCAGCCCAGCATCCGTAACACTTCTGCGGTCTTTTCAAAGTGGGGAGGGTGGGACAAACCGACGACCTGCGACGCGGCGCGAGCCGGGTTCAAGAGCCTCGCAACTGGATGAAAGACATTCCGCGCTCCCAGCTCCTGTCTCATCTCTAAAAACCGATAGATCGGAGGGTGGTAAAGGGCGATGTCGAGATAGGCGAACCCATGCCGTGTCACCGCCTCTGCCGCCACTTTCGGCTCCATGTCGATCGGCAGGCCCAAGGCCTTGAGTACCCCGGCATTCCCTGCGCGACCAGGAATCCCGTCATACCCATGCATCAAGACCGACGCGCCTGCCGACGAAGCCACGATGGCGGCGGCTGCCAGGGCATGGAAGGTTTCTTGTTTCCCCGCGTAGCTCGGCAGATCCACGACGCCAAGTTCTCGCGGGATCGGCACAGGCGCCACATAGGAGCGCGCGGCCGCGGTCATCGAGGCCAGTTCGGTGACGGACTCCATCTTGATCCGCATGGCTATGAGAAAGGCCCCCACCTGCGCCGGCGTGGCGTCTCCTTCAATGAGCGCCTTCATCGCCCGTTTCGCTTCGTCCCAGGTGAGATCCTTGGCAGCCCTTGGCCCCTTGGCGATTTTTGCGATAAATTCCTGCATCGACATCACGAGGCCTTGTGTAACCCGCACTCCGTCTTGGTAAAGTTTTCCCACCGTCCCGCGCGGGGGTCTTCGCCGGGCATCACTGGGTTCGTGCAATAGGTGCAGCCGATACTTGGATAGTTGCGGTCATGCAACTCGTTGTAGGGAACTTCGTGGACACGAATGTAGGTCCAGACGTCCTCCCACGTCCACTTCGCGAGCGGATTGACCTTGACCAACTGAAACTTCTGATCCCATTCGATCAGCTTCGCATGGGCTCTCGTGGGAGACTGGTCTCGCCTGATCCCGGTAATCCATGCGTCGAATCCTTTGAGCACTCGAGTAAGGGGCTCCACTTTGCGCAACTCACAACATTGGTCGGGCTGGCGTGCCCACAGGGCGTCGCCATACTGAGCGGCCTGTTGCTCCGGCGTGAGCAACGACTTCACCTGTATGACCTGCTGCGATTGCAACCCGTACCGCTCAATTACACGATCGCGAGTGGCATAGGTCTCGGGAAAGAGAAACTCCGTATCGAGATAGAAGAGCGGCACCGATGGATTGATGCGGTGGACCATGTCCACAAGCACGACATCCTCCGCCCCAAAACTGCAGGCGAGCACGATCTTCGGCGCGTAACGCTCGATCACAGCCGCCACGACCTCCTGTGGCTGCTTCGCCTCGAACGACTCACCCCAGACGGTGAGTTCCTCAGCAGAGGCTGAATGTTCTGTGTTTTCCACGCGAGCCCCTCTCTCCTTCCACACTTTCCACAGGAGAGGCACCAGGGTCGGTCATCTGCGCCCATCGAGCGAGCACATTCCCGTCGTGCGCGCTCTGGGAGCACAGACCGACCCTGCTGCCCCTCCTTATCACTCCACTTTTTCGACCAGAATCCGATAATGCGCTGCGGCGGCTTCGAGAGGTTCCTGCAGCAACAACTTATGCCCGTCGTTTTTCAAACTCATAGGCACGTTCTTAATGGGTTCACCCGCATCGAGCCAGACTTCCAACCGATCGCCCGCATCCATCATCTCCAGTTTCAGCTTGGTCTTCACATAATTCAGCGGACAGGCCACCCCGCGCAAATCATAGACCGGCGCACCGGATGGAGCAGGCGCGGTTGCAGAAGTGACAACCGGCTTGACCGCAGGCGTCGCGCTGGTCATGGGCACCGCTGCCTTGCCCACCGGTGCTAATTTTAGATCTTTGCCCATCTGCTCCGTGGCGGTACGACAGGCATCGACAAATCCCTTAGCAAAGACCATCTTTTCACGGGCTGATTCACCCGTTGTCTCCTTGGGTCCTAAATCGCCGACCCGCTTCCTCAATTCCCGATACATTCCAGGAACGATGCCCTTTAGTGCAATCCGGCTGTCAAATTCGATGAAGGTTTCTGCGTCTGTCGAAGGTTCAAGTCCTTCCGTCACAAGCAAGGCTTTAGCAGCGGCCAGCACCGCGCGATAGGACTTGTTTACCGAGACGGAATACTGATGGTTATCGACAAGGAGCTTCGCCTGATAGAGTTCTTGATCGGCTTCGAGAATGCCGTTCTCGATCATTTCAAGCGCGCCACCCGCGCACTCGCCAGGCCCGAGATCCTCCAAGACAAATTCTTCTTCGCCTTCCCAGTCATAGTAGAACGTCGAATCATCTTGAAAGGACGGAACGATGGTGTAAGGGATCAACTCATCCTTGAGTTTGACCTTGCCGACACGATCGATGAAGGCCAGCAGCCCTTCGCCGGAGAGGCGGTCACGACGGTACACGTCAATCAAGTGCGTGATCGCCACCGACACGCTCTTGGCCGGTAACTTGACCACCATCTGTCCGATCTTCGCCGTCCCGTTGACCCTCCCGCCCAAATGCAACTCATAGAAGGGCGCGACATGCTCGCCAATGCGTTTCCCCACTCCATGCAATCCAATCGTGGCGATGTGGTGCTGGGCACAGGAATTGTGGCATCCGCTGATCTTGACACTGACATCCTTCAGATCCTCGGGAACCCGCCCCGCCGGGAATACCTCTGCCAACGC
Source organism: Nitrospira sp. (assembly GCA_005239475.1). Lineage (GTDB taxonomy): Bacteria > Nitrospirota > Nitrospiria > Nitrospirales > Nitrospiraceae > Palsa-1315. The sequence goes on from SPAX01000243.1 coordinate 3,845, forward strand.
TCGCGCGAGCCCCTTTGAGGACGTGATCCCCAAGCCACACGTGTCGGTACCGGGACAGGCGATGATATCTTCGACCAATTCGGCACCGGGGTCGGCCAAACCCTGTGAAGCAAGATCGGCATAGAGGTCGGCGATGCGCGGCTCCGGCACCCATCGAATGATCATGTTTTGATTGATCGTCGTCCGAATGTTGCCATTGGAATAGCGATCAGCAAGATCGGCAATGAGAAGCATCTGCTCTGCCGTGAGATCGCCCATGAATAGCTTGACCACTGCGGCGACATAGCCGTCTTGCTTCTGACGCACAACGTTGGTGCGTCGCCACATCTCAAACGGCGTTTCCGCTCGCGCACCCTGGGCATGACCATTGGTCTGTACCGCCGTCTGCTTCGATCCATTCGACGTCGGCATGATTAAGGGAATCGGGTCATCCGGATACGATAGTAGTTTGATTGGCTCATGGGTCGGACGGGCATGCCCCATCGACACGTAGGCCTCTTCCCAGCGGCGTTTGAACTCCTCGAAGCCTAGCTTTTCGATCACAAACTTCATCCGGGCCTTCGTGCGATTTTTTCGATTGCCCAAGGTGTCGAAGACCCGAATCACGGCTTCCACACTCGGGATGAGTTCATCCATCGGGGTGAACTCCCGAAGCACCTGCGCAAGCCGAGGGGCTGAACCGAGGCCGCCACCTGCAACCATTCGAAAGCCGATGGCTCCATCCGCACGCTTCGCTGCGAGAAGCCCGATATCGTGAATCGGCGTGAGCGCGCAGTCCCGCTTGCAGCCTGAGAAGGCAATTTTGAATTTGCGGGGGAGGCTCTGGTTGAGCGGATTCCGCAAGAGGTGGAGCGCAACGGTTTTCGCATACGGCGTCACGTCGAACACTTCCCCCTGACAGATCCCGGCAAGGTGACAAGCCGTCACATTGCGAACCGTGTTAGCGCAAGCCTCTCTGGTAGTCACGCCGACTTCAGCCAGCCCTCGCATGATGATCGACACATCCTGTAATTCAACAAAATGTAGTTGGATATCCTGGCGCGTGGTCACATGCCCGACACCGGTGGCATATTGCTCGGCCAATTCCGCAATCCGGCGAAGCTGATTCGCCGTCAGTCCGCCGAAGGGGATCTTGATCCGGACCATCTGGACGCCGGCTTGCCGTTGCCCGTAAATACCGTACTGGAGACGGAAGGGCCTGAACAGATCGCTCGAGACGTCGCCGGAAACCATGCGCATCGCCTCAGCCTCGAAAGTCTCGATCTCCTCGATAATGGCAGGAGGAATGGGCTCTGTCTTTATGGGAACCGGACTGAGAGATATGCGACTCATAGGTGACCTCAAATGTGGTACATCAACGACCGCTCTTGATCGAGCACTCGTTGCTGCCCGGCTAATTCTTCCACGCTTATGGCCTCGAGCACATGGCGCTCCGCTTGATAGACCTGCTCCCAAACCTTCCCGAGCAGAAGTTCCGGTTTGCTGAGTCGTCGCACTGGTGCCCGGCCAGCTCCGCCGCTTGAGGGTGAAAGCGGACCATCAAGCGCCTCGAGGATCTCGACGACCGATACCTCGGACGGTTTCTTCAATAGCACGTACCCCCCTTGGGCTCCTCGAAGGCTCGACACAAGACCGGCCTTCTTCATTCCATGGAGGACCTGTTCAAGAAAGCGAGCAGGGATGGCTTGTCGACGTGCAATTGATTTCGCATGGACAGGCGCTGTCCCGAGCTGCATCGCTAAATCGACAGCGGCCATGATTCCATAGGTTGCTCTGAGGGATACTTTCATACACGAGTATTCCGATAGGAATTAAAATATACGCCCATTTAATACACCCGGAGAGACTCTGCTGTCAAGCCACCTCTCTTTGAGGTCCCGAATGCGCAGGCTTGGAGAATTTCCCCAGTACTGACCAGGATCGAATCTGTAGAGAGATTTGAGGCTCATTCATATCATACCGGTTGCGCAAAATGGGCACGGCACGGAAGCAAGAATGTCTCGATCAATACATCGATCCTCACTCACTGAAACAAAACCGCTCGTCCGGCCAGAAAAGACCACCCTATTCCCTGTGCTCGAGCCAACAAGAACTACCCCCTCTATATTTTCCTCATTGACATCAAATCGGCCCTGGGCAATAATCCGCACCACTTCTTCGCTCTTCTCGTGGGTCGTTCATGTCGCTTACGTCATCCGTCTTCAGTATTTTGCTGCTCAGCGGTGACCCGGACATCCAGAGTCAGTTCAAACACGCCTTCAAAGATGCTTCTGTGACTGCGACGAAAGACGCGTCCACGCTGCCGAAGGACGTGACGCGGCGCACGTTTGATGCGGTTATCGTCGAATTGAAACCGGGCTCATCCGGAGGCGCCGCCGCCCTACCCACCAACATCGATCTCACACACACATTGGTCATCACCGGTTCTCGAACTGTGCTAAAGCGAGCCTCCAAGTTCATGCAGATGATGGCACGGCAGAACTCTGCTCGAGCGAACGGGAAAGACGCTCTGTCGCTCGAGGACTATCTTGAATGGAAGATGGGAGATTTCGTGAAGGGGATGCGAAACGGTTCTGGACGCAACTTGCATCCCATGTTGATCACTGCCATTGAACGTCCCTTGATCACCAGAGCCCTTCAGGAAACCAAAGGCAACCAGATCCAGGCAGCAGAACTGCTGGGATTGAATCGAAACACCCTCAGGAAAAAGATCCATGACTTGCACATTCTCGTGAAACGGAATCGGACTGTGCAGACGCGGGAGGCCTAACGCGTCGAGTGTTCCTTAATAACCGGGTTCATGTGGATGCGGTAACAGAGAACGTTGGTGGCAAGGAGTCGCGTAGTTCAACCCAATAACAGGAGGGGCACGATGACGAAAGAAGAGTTGATCGCAAAAATGGCTGCATCCGCGGGTATCACCAAGGTTGCAGCAGGCACTGCCTTACAGGCCTTCACCGGAGCGGTGACCACGTCCCTGAAAAAGGGACAACGCGTCTCGCTGGTGAATTTTGGGACCTTTACGGTTGCCAAGCGGAAAGCCCGACTTGGTCGGAATCCAAGAACCGGTGAGGCGCTGCGGATTCCCGCAGCCAAAGTCCCGAAGTTCTCGGCAGGGAAAATCTTGAAGTCAGCCGTCCGGTAACATCGTACGATCGTCAGATCGTACATCTTTCGAACAAGAGAGAACAGGGCGTATTCCACCGCAGGGGTACGCCCTCTTCTTTTTAGCGTTTCAGTATGACGTCCCCTTGACC
>SPAX01000244.1 GCA_005239475.1 Nitrospira sp.
GACGCTGTCAACGTGTGTTTCGCGACGAGGTGCAGGCGCAACTCGACGAGCGTGAGCGCCTGCTCGTGGAGAACGCGGCCTTACGTGCCCAACTGGAGGAGAGCCGGTCAACCGCAGAAACACGCCATCGCCATCGTATACGCGAAGGCGCGGGCCAACGGCAAGAAGAAGCGGTGAAGGCATGACCATCGCGTGCGCCGATCCGTGGGCCGCCTGCCAGGACTACCTGGCCACGACATGCTGGTGTCACGAAGACGTGCCGCAGCCGGACGTGAACCGACGCTATGCGCTGGTCCTCTGGACCTTCGCTGAATGTCTCGCCGCCCAGACAATTCTCGAAATCGGGATCGGGCCAACGGCGGCCTCGGGCTGCACCTTTCTTCATCATTTAGCGCAGCGTCCGCACGGGCATTTACTGTCTGTGGACATCGACCCGACGTTACCCTTGCCGGTCTATCGCGCGCTCGCCGTGCAATGCGGCGTGGCCTGGACCGTCATCCACGGCGATTCACTGGAGGTCGCGGTCCCTCTCTCGCCCGGCGCGGTGGATCTGCTGTACATCGATGGCAATCACGACGCGGTGCATGCCGAAGGCGACCTTCTGAAGTTTTTGCCGTATCTGCGGCCTGGCGGCTATCTCCTGATTGATGATTTTCCGCCGCAGAAAGGTCTCGGCCTCGGGCGCCCAGCGATTGACGCCATGATTCCCGGCCATCTTCATCTCGCCCATGCCGTGCCGCATGGCAACGGGCGGCTCGTCTGGCAAAGACCGTTATGACCTTCGCATTCATTGTCGATAGCGTGCCATTTACCAAGGCCGTCATTGCGGGGGAGACCTCGCTCGGGGGATCGGAGTCGGCCTGTTTAGGGTTGGCGCGGTCCCTTCGCGCGCGCGGGCACGGTGTGCACATCTTCACAACCCAACTGGCGGCCGATGCCCAAGGGCCGGACCACGCGGGCGTGATGTGGCACGGGTATGACGAGTTCATGCCGATGAACCAGTTCATCGAATGGGACGTGGTTGTCTCACTCCGGATGTTCGCCGCCTTTGCCGGTCATCCGGTCCATGCCAGGTTGCGCCTCTTGTGGAATCAGGATTTGCTCGTGCCCGGTCAGATGCAACTCGGCGTCATGGCGACCGCCTGGGCGCTCGATCATCTTTGTTACGTCTCGGACTATCACCGCGCCCAATGGGAAGCCCTGCAGCCGGACCTTGCGCCGATTGGATGGGTCACACGCAACGGTTTCGATCCGGGCGACCTCCCCGTCGCGCATCCAACGAAAGACCCGCACCGGATCATCCATAGCAGCCGGCCGGAACGCGGGCTCGGCCCCTTGCTCGAGATGTGGCCGGCGCTCAAAGCCCGGAAGCCCGACGCCACGTTGCGGATCTGTCGCTACTCCTCGATGTATGACCAAGGGCCGGGCAGTTGGACGGACGTGTGCGCGCAGTGGGATGCCAAGGTCGAGGCGGTTAATCAGGCGGTGGGCGGCATCACGTATCTTGGCGAGCTCCATAAGCGCGACTTATACCGCGAAATCAGCGAGGCGGCCGTCATGTGGTATCCGGGCGTCTCGACGTTTGCGGAAACCAACTGCATCGCCGCACTCGAGGCAGAAGCCTGCGGCACGCCGTTTGTCGGTTCGTATCGCGGCGCATTACCGGAAACCAGCCCGACCGGGATCTTGATCAAGGGCGATCACCGGTCACAGGACTATCAAGCCGCCAGCATCGACGCTGTTATGTCCCTGATGGACGGGTGCGCTTCGTCGTCGTTTGAGTACCGCAAGCGGCAGAAAGACGGCCGCGTTCATGCGAAGACAGCGACCTATACGGTGCTCGCGGCCAACTGGGAACAGCAGATTGAACGCTGGTTCGCGGAGCGATATCAAGGGCATAAGTCAGCCGTGTTACGGCAACTCCTCCACGAAGACGACCACGTCGCGGCCAAGATGGTCGCCGATGAAATCGTGGCGCTGACATCGCACGAGTGGGGAGTACGCAATGTCGTGATTGATGAGGCCGTGAACGCCTCAGCATTCTGCGACTATGTCATCGCCGGCAAGGACCACGATGCCGAGCATTACGGGAAAGCCGCGATTGCCGATCCGGTGGCGGAAGCGGACGCCTCCGGACGCTTCCAGGCCGTGATTCCGTCCTTTGCGTCGGCGACCTCGGTCTTAGATGTAGCCTGTGGCAATGGCTCCTTTGCGATTGCCTTAGCGCGGGCGCATCCAACGGTGCGCATTACCGGCCTCGACTACGCTGAGGCGAACATTCTCCGAGCCCGTGAAGCCGCCGACCGGGTCGGGGTGGGCGACCGCTGCACCTTTATTCAAGCCACGATCTATGACTTCGACCAGCAGCGCTTACATGCCGACTGGTACGCCTTCGCCGAGGCGCAGCTCGTGCGCTTCGATGGGTTATTTGTCGGCGAATTTATCGAACATTGTGGGAACTACGGCGCCGTCATCGATGGCCTCGAAACGGCGCTCAGTGACGGGGCGAGTGTGGTCTATACGTGTCCGCACGGCGCCTATGCGGAACTGGTACCTCGCGGGACACCGCTAAAACGCGGGCACGTGCATCGATTCCATTACGACGACGTCGGTGCGGTCTGGGGACCGAAAGCGGACTTTCGCGTGCAGTATTTCGCCGGGGGGATGAGTCCGCGCGGCACGCCCATCGGGAATTGGTTGATCCAGTATACCGCGCGGCCATTACGCCCAGCCGGCCGTCGTCCACTCGAGGCGCGCATCCACCGCACCCGCCCGTTGCCCACGCTGTCGGTGGGGATGATCGTCAAAGACGCAGAGAACGACCTTGGGCGCTGTCTCGCCAGCGTCTACCAAGTCGCCGATGAGATCGTGATCGGGGATACCGGCTCCACGGATGGCACGAAAGCGATTGCCGAGAGTTACGGCGCGACGGTCTTCGATCTCGGTCCGATTGATGCCCAGCCGGAAGGCTTCGCTGGCGCGCGCAATGCGGTCCTCGCGCGATGTACGGGCGACTGGTTCCACTGGATTGACGCCGACGAACAGTTAATGCACGGCTATTTACTCCGGCGCTATCTCGATGGGCAGGTCTTCAACGGCTTCGTCCTCCACCAGACGCATCTCTATCTCGATGGCCCGCCGACGTTTGACATTCCGGTCCGAGTCTTTCGACACACGGGGCGTGTGCGTTTTTACGGCTGCATTCACGAGCAACCCCAGGATGGCGATCCGAATGCGGATATTTATCCGACGCTGGATGTGCCGGACCTTGCTATTGCCCACACCGGGTATCTGACGGCAGAGAGTCGGGAAACCAAACGGCTCAACCGGAATTTGCCGCTCTTACTGCGCGATGCGCACGTGTTCGCCGAGCGCGTATTGGGAAAGGTCCTGCAACTGCGTGAGGCCGTCATTCAGGCCGACATGCTTCGCGCTCAACACGGGGGCCTCACCTCGCGCGCGCAACAGGGCTATGCGCACGCGATCCGGATCTTTCTCGACCATTTCGACGATCCCGCCCATAAGTATCACACGCTGGCGCGGCCGTGGTACGAAGCCGCGCTCCGCCATCTCGGGATCGGATGGGAACACGAAATCGCCTTGGCGGGAAAATTAGGAGGGTTGCAGGGGCAGCACGCCCGACCCGAGCGGATCTGGGTTCGCGATGGAGAGGAATTCGCGCGCGTGATGGCATTCAAAGTGCGCGCCATGGCCCAAGGGATGGCCCCCGTCGTCTTCATCACCAATCCCGACGGCTTTGCCGCGCCCATGGAGACGCGAGAGGAGGCGATCGCGTGAGTCAGCAGTGGCGCGAAATCGAAATGAACGCTCGAACCCCCACAGTCTTCGCCAATCGTGTCGCGATCTATAGCGCGCCGAACGAAGTGGGGATTCGATTCCTCCACCTGGGTGGCATTCGACACGCACGCTCGCACGAAGAAGCCGACATCATGGAAATCACGAATGTCTGTCACGTGGTGCTCGCGCCGTCCGTCGCGAAGCGACTGATTGTCGATCTGCAGAATGCACTCGCAACCATTGAAGAACGCATGGGCGCCGTGACATCTGAAGAAGACTTGGGGGCGCTGTGGACAACTGACACCCCAGACGGAGCAACGAAACAATGAGTTGGCATCCCAACGATCTGCTCACCGATGCCGATCTCGTCGATTACGAAGCCGGCATTCTGGCGCATTTCGGGCAAACGAGCTGGCAGGCCAAGCGCACGAAGGCACTCGAAGATTGGCTCTTTCCGATTCTAAAAGGTCGCGGGTTCGACCCCTACCGCCTACGGACCCGTTTGGACTGTACGCGCGTGTGGCAATACACGGGCGCCGCCTACACTGATGTGACCGCCGTCGTGACAGACACCACCGAAGACGACCTGAACCTCGCCACCGTGTTCACCACCGCCGGCACGGATGCGCTGTATATCGGGTCCACGATCCCGTTTCGGGGCGTCTTCGTGCGGATGCAAGACGCGGTGTCCAGTGCGGCGGGTGTGCTGAGTGTCGCGTATTGGAATGGCCATTGGGAAAGTCTCGCCGTGGCCGATAGCACGACGCAAACGGCGGGAAAAACCTTCAGCGCGGGCGGATCGGTCACGTGGTTGTTGCCGGCTGATTGGATGACACGCATCGTCAATGGATCGACGCGGCTCTATTGGGCGAAGGTCACCGTGTCCGCCACGCCGACCGCTGCGAAAGCGAGTCAACTGGCCGTGATTCGCGCCTCGGCGCTCCGGGCCCCTGCCACCTATCGGACCTTGCAACTCATCATGGCGGAAGCGCCCACGTCGAGCGAGGGACCCTGGGGCGAGAAAGCGGCCTTTTATCGTGAGGAGGCCGACGCGGCGCTCCAGCGGGCGCTCCTCATCATTGGCGGTGAATTTGATACGGACGCGAGCGACCAAGTGAGCGAGACAGAGCAAGCCCAGACGCCGGAAGAAGCGGGCGGCGGACCTTGGGTGTTGGAGCGGGCATGACGGCCACGGAGATTCGGGACCGGGTGTCATCGGTGGTGGCTCGCGATCCCTTTGGATTTGCGTTGTCCCAGACGCCGTTCAGTTTCGATTTGCAGCGGATTCAACTATAGCGAAACCCGAACCGACCTCGTGCAGATCTGGGTGGCTCGGGCCTACCAAGCGGACCCGGAGGCGACCTATCGGTCACTTGTCACCGATGCGTCCTCACTGCGGGCAGCCGTGATTCGCGATGCGCATCAGATCTCAGGCGAGTACCTCGTGCCCGATGAGGGTGCTGGCGTGAGCGTGCAGCGGGAAGCCGGGCGCGCGTTTGCCGTGCTCCGCGTGACGGTGCCGGTCAATTACGAAACGACGGTCTAAGAAAGGACACCATAATGGCCAGCATTGGACAAACCGGACGCACGATGAAAATGGCGTTTGCGAAATACGGGACCAACTCCTGGGGCGTGGCGGCCTCGGTAACGAAAGGCATTTACTTCGACAGCGACGGCGGGTTACAGCTCAACGTCGCACAGGTGACGGATAACGCCTTCAACCAAACATTTATGGGCACGGCCGATCCGGGTCTGGTGGAAGCGCCCGATCTGTCGCTGACGGGGCGTTATCGTTATGACGATTACGCCTACATCTGGGATGCCATCGCCATGGGCTCACCCGCCGCGGCGACGATTGCGACCTCTACCGCCGGCCAGACCACCAGCTATCTCCATCAGTTCGACCTCGCCGGGGCCATCGATGGGTTGGGCGTGACGATGGCCTGGGACAAAAACCAATACGTGGAAGAACTCACATCCGCGAAGATCTACGGGTTCGATCTGACCCAGGAAGACAACGGCGCCATGAATATCACGTACAAGGCGTTGGGGTCGATGCCGACGAATATTTCGTCGGTCAATATCAATTCCACGGTCGCCGGTGCCACCTATCCCGCCCTCTCCAACCGGGTCATCCAACAGCAGGGCGTGTTCCGGATGAATCTGAATACGGCGGGGGCGTTGGCGGGGACCGATGTGCTCCGTGCGGAATCAATCAAGTTCAGTTTCGAGCGCCCGCAGGATGCGCCGCATGTCTACGGCCAGAGTTTCGTCGACGAGCCGGCTGATAACGGCCATCCGACCTTTGTGCTCGAGGTGGGCTATCCCCGGATGAACACGCCCTCATCGAATTCGCTCTATGCCGGGCTCCGGTCGATGACCGCCTTCAAGGCCGACTGGACCTTTACAGGCGTGATGATCAATTCCACCGACGCTTATAAGGTGCTGTTTCAATTCCCGTATCTGCAACTCTTGCCTGATGGGTTCAGCGCGCCCACCGAAGGGGCGCAACAGGTGAAGCCGAAAGCGAAGTTCCGCGCGGCGTTGGCGCCCACTTCGCCGACCGGGATGGCGTTCGTCAATCCATTCCGACTGACCCGCACGATGGCGCAATCCGTCACGGCATTTTAATGGAGATGTGCGATGGCGTTTCTGACGATTATCGAAGACGATGAGACCTTTGAATATTCCCCCACCGATCCGACGACGGGCGAACGCTTGGAGTCGGTGTTCATTGTGCGGATTCTTCCGCATGAGTTGCTGAAGACGTTACGGCGCGCGCACACGAAGCGGGTCTTCGAAAACCATCAACAAGTCGACCGGGTGGATGATATCGCCCTTGGACAGGCCATTATCGACTATAGCCTGGTGAACTGGCGAGGCATTAAATCGGGCCGCACCGATGAGGACTTACCGTGCACCGCGGACCTAAAAACGAAATTGCCCGAAGTCGTGAAGGCGGACATTATTCGCGTCTGTGCGGGCAAGGAATCGGCGGAGGTGGCACGCACAGACCAGGAAAAAAAACTCTTGAAGCCTATCTTGAATTTGAAAGCGACCAACTTCGGCACCTGACCTGTTGCCTGCGAGCAACACCCGATGAACTCGAGGCGGAACCGGAGCAGTATTCATGCGACACGTGCCCGGTGCGAATTGAACGCAACAAGCTCAGCGAAGGAAATCTGCGCGCCTTGGACCTCTATCAACTCCTGGCGCGGCGGGTCGTTGTGGATTTTCATCTCGCGCCGTTGGCCTTTGACATCATCGATGGCCGGATGACCCAAGTCGATGCCCGCGCACTATTTGACCAGTTGCACCTGATCCACGAAACGCGGTGCCCACCGCCACCCACACATGGCTGATTTGCATATCCGCATCACCGTCGAGAACACCGACGCCAATCGTAAGCTGGCCGAGACGGACCGGCACGTCACGGCGATCGACCAGTCGGCCGCGCGGACGACACCCTCACTGAACGCGATGGAAACGTCGCTAGGAAAAGTCGCTGCTGTAAGTGCGGGGATTGCGGCGTTGAAGATCGGGTTCGATGGGCTCTCCCGATTCGTCGGAGCGTCCGTGACATCGTTTTCTCAGCAGGAAAACGCTGTCATCCGGTTGACGACGGCCCTGCGAGCGCAAGGGACGGCCACCCCTGCCGTGATTGACCAGTATGTGACCCTCGCCACGACCTTTCAGAATACGACGGTGTTTGCCGATGAACTCATCACCGAGATGCAGGCGTTGCTCGTCCAGGTCGGCAATGTGATGCCCCAGGATATGGGGCGTGCCTTGACGGCGGCCACCGACCTTGCTGCTGGTTTAGGCATCGATCTCCGAACCGCCACGCTCTTGATGGGCAAAGCGTTTGAAGGGGAAACCGGCACGTTAAAGCGCTACGGTATCGTCATCGATGAATCGAAGTTGAAGACCGAAGGCGCCACAGCCGTGATGGAGGCGATTAACGCAAAGTTTGGCGGGCAGGCGCAAGCGCAACTGGAGACCTATACCGGCAAAACAGCACTCCTCGGGAATCGGATGGATGAACTCCGAGAGAAAGTGGGCGAACTGATCACGCGGAGTATTGGCCCGATTCTGGATCTCTTTCTCCGACTGCCCACGCCCATCCAGAACATCCTCTTGGGCCTCGGTGCCGTGCTCGTGATTCTGACGCCGATCGCTATTGGCTTCACGGCGATTGCCACAGCCGTCGGTCCGTTGATTCCGCTGTTGAGCGTCGGCCTGGCAACTGGACTCGGCATCGTGACGGGGGCATTTACGGCATTGTCAACGTTTGTGACGGCTACCATTGTCCCGATGCTCACCACGGCTTTGCCCATCGCCTTGCGAGGGTTGGCGCTTCTGCTCACACCGCCGGCCGGCCTCGTGATTGCGGGCATCTTAGCGGTCGTGGCGATCTGGCGGAATTGGGACACCATCGGGCCGATTGTCATGAATGTCTACACCGCCGTCAAGACGTGGCTCGTCGATAAATTCGCCGCCATTGTCGAGAGTATTCGCGCGAAAGTGGACGCCGTCACGGGCTTTTTCAAAGGCATGTATGACAAAGTCGTGGGCCAGTCCTATGTTCCCGACATGATGCGGGGCATCGAGGCTGAATTCACCCGCCTCAGCAGCGTCATGGTCTCGCCGGCTGAGGCCGCGACACGCGCCGTCTCCAGAGCATTCGAGCAGCTCGTCCGAGATACCGGACGTCATCTGACGGAGATGACGGCTCGGGTCATCCCCGGATGGGGAAAAGCGCTCACGGGGGGATTCGGCGTCGTGGCCCAATCTGCCGTCGGCGTGCTGTCGTCCGTGCTGACGGGAGGCGTGGGTGCGGCGCTGACCGCCGTCGCGGGTCTCGCCATGAAAGGACTCGCCGCAATTGGCCGCAAGATCGGCGGGTGGGTGAAGGGACTGTTTCGTGGCGGTGAAGAAGGCACGGTCGTGAATCCCGCACGAGAGACATGGTGGACCTCTATGGGGGGCCTCGAGGGCGTCAACGAAGGGTTGATGCGGTCTGGTCTGTCGTGGGACGAGACCGAGCGCTTGTCGCAAGCGGTGTTCGGCGCGAAGACGAAAAGTGCCTTTGACACGGCGACGAGCCAGGTCGAACAGATCCTCGGGCGCAGCATCACTGAGGGCATCAACCGCGACTTGTTCCCGAGCTTCACGCATGGGACCGGTGGTCGTTATCTTGACTTTGGCCCTGGCACGCTGGCCCTACTGCACGGGCGGGAAAAAATCACGCCGGCCACCGCTGCGGAGCCAACCATGCGCCCCGTCCATGTGCATGTCAATCTTGATGGGCGCGAAATCGCCTGGGCGCTGGTGCCCCACTTGCCGGATGCGCAGGCGGGCCTTGCGTGATGGTTGTGCGGCCTAACGTATGTCACTCCTTCTGCTCTTTCCGAGCGCGGGTGGAGCCCTCACGCTCAGCCTGCCGGCTGGGTCGCTCACCGTCAGCGGTCTCTCTCCCGCGCTCAGCGAGCAGGACGTCGTCGCCGTTCCGGCGGGGACACTTACCCTCGCGGGCTTGGCACCCTCTATTGGACAAGCGGTCATCGTCATTCCGGCCGGGGCCATCACGCTTGCGGGATGGGCGCCGACCATCGGCGGGATTCAACTCACGATCAACGGGGTCACAACCACCATGCTGCACGGGTGGGATATTCATGCCCAAGCCAATGGGCGGGCCGTGATGCGACTCCAAGTGCGATCCATGGATGCCACCTATCGCCCCGCACTCGATCAGGAGGTGGTCTTCACTGACAGCGGGGCCGTGGTGTTTGGCGGACTGATCGAAGGGTTGTCTGAATCGGGCATTGGCGAGACCGGCGGCACGCCGATTGTGACGACGATTCTCGCGCGTGATTACAACACGCTGCCGACCAGGCGCTATGTCACGACGACCATTCCGCCGGGGACGCTCAAGGCGGCATTGCAAGTCCTTGTCACGTATATCCCTGGGAGC
>SPAX01000245.1 GCA_005239475.1 Nitrospira sp.
GGTGTAGTCACTGCGTAGATTGGTGATCGGCGGTGCGGGCCCGCAGAGGCGGCAGGCCGGGTCTTTGGGACGGCGGACTTTTCTGAACTTCATCTCCAAGGCGTCGTAAATGAGCAGGCGATCGGCCAGGGTTTCGCCGATACCAAGAATTTCTTTGATCGTTTCCGACGCTTGAAGAATGCCCATGGTTCCAGCGAGGGCTCCTAAGACGCCGGCTTCTTGGCAATTTGGAACGAGGCCAGCCGGTGGTGGCTCCGGGTAGAGGCAGCGGTAGCAGGGATAGTCGGCATGGGGCTTGATCGTCGTGAGCTGACCTTCAAAGCGGAACATGCTGGCAGAAATGAGCGTCTTTTTGGCGAAGAAGCAGGCGTCATTCACGAGAAACCGCGTGGCAAAGTTGTCAGATCCGTCCAGCACGATGTCGAACGCGTATACCAGCGGAAGAATATTGTCGCTGTCGACATTTTGGTGATAGGTCTTAATCGTGATCTCCGGGTTGATCGCCGACAGGGTTTTGCGACCAGACTCTACTTTTGGCATGCCGACCGTGGCTGTGGAGTGAAGGATTTGCCGCTGCAAGTTCGAGAGATCGACGATATCACCATCGACCAGACCGATGGTGCCGACACCGGCGGCAGCAAGATAGAGTCCGGCAGGCGAGCCAAGCCCACCGGCGCCGATGAGCAAGACTTTCGCCTTACTCAGCTTCATCTGGCCCTTGCCGCCTACGTCGCTGAGTATAATCTGACGGCTGTACCGTTGAATCTGTTGTTCAGTGAGTTCCATTTTCTGTTCCGTAAGGCGTGAAACGTTAGGCGTGAGGCGACAGAATCGCCTGATGGTTCTTTCTTCTTACCCCTTACGCCTCACCCCTTGCCCCTCACGGGTTCTACTCCACTACATTCAATTCGATCGGGTCGACGATGACACCTTTCTTGCGAAGGCCTGCGATCGCCCGGTCGATTTCGGTGCTTTCCCCGGTCAGCTCGAGATCCATCCAGCCGGTGGTTTCACGCACGTCTGCTCGCCGGACGTTGGTGACGACCTTGAATTCGTGACCGATCTGATAGATGACCGGTTCTTTGATCTTGTCTTCTGGAAACCGAATGTGAACCTTCATGTTCGGCATGATGCGCCTCCCGCAATGGCGGGCACGATCGAGACTTCGTCGCCGTCTTTTAGCGAGGTCTCTTTGCCCTTGAGGAATCGAATATCTTCCTCGTTGACGTAAATATTCACGAAACGACGAAGCTCTCCAGTGTCGTCGCAGAGGCGATCCTTAATCCCGGGGTGGGAGGCGTTCAAGGTGTCGATCATTTCGACGATCGTGTGGGCCTGTGTGTCGACCTCTCCCTGTCCCTTCGTCAGAGGACGGAGCGGGGTTGGAATGCGAACTTTAATCATACGTCACCACCACCGTGTTTCCCTATTTTAAAGGTTTGCTCAAAACTGACAAGACTCGGCTGAATGCGGTGGGGCCTGCCGATCGCATCGGTCACGGCTTCCTGGGTCTTTAAGCCATTGCCGGTGATATAGGCGACCGTCACGTCGCTTTTTTTGATCGTGCCTTGTTTTACCAACTTCTGGAGCACGCCGATCGTCACGCCGCCGGCGGTTTCTGCGAAGATCCCTTCGGTTTGCGCCAACAGCTTGATTCCTTCCACGACTTCTTCGTCCGAGACCATGTCCATGGCGCCCTTGCTCTCGGCGGTTGCTTTGAGGGCGTAGTACCCGTCGGCGGGATTGCCGATGGCCAGCGATTTGGCGATGGTCTTGGGCTTCACCGGTTTGAAGAAATCCCGTCCCGCCTTGAAGGCTGTGGAAATGGGGGAACAGCCTTCGGCTTGTGCCCCGTTGATCTTCGTCCGCACGTCGTCGACGAGACCCAAGGCCTTCATTTCATGGAGCCCCTTCCAGATCTTGGTCAGGAGCGAGCCAGACGCCATGGGGATGACCACTTGGTCCGGCGTGCGCCAGCCGAGTTGCTCCACGGTTTCGAACGCCAGCGTTTTCGAGCCCTCCGCATAGTAGGGACGAATGTTGATATTCACAAAGGCCCAGGCATGTTCGCCGGCTATTTCGCTGCAAAGGCGATTGACGTCGTCGTAATTGCCTTCGACCTCGACCACATTCGGCTTATAGATCAAATTCCCGAGGACCTTGGCGGCTTCCAGATCGCCGGGAATGAATACGTAGGCGCGCATGCCTGCGGCAGCTGCATGGGCGGCGACGGAATTGGCCAGATTGCCGGTGGAGGCACAGGCAATGGTTTCAAATCCCAATTCGCGAGCCCTGGTGATGGCGATGGCCACCACGCGATCTTTAAACGACAGCGTAGGATGATTGACCGTATCGTTCTTAATGTAGAGCTCGTCTAATCCGAGGTAGGCGCCGAGATTCTTGGCGCGCACCAGCGGGGTCATCCCGGCATGGGGGCCAAGAAAGGTCGGCCCTTCCACCGGCAGGAGATCGGCATAGCGCCAGATACTGTGTGGCCCGTCCTGGATCTTCTTGCGGGAAATGCCCTTCTTGATCTCCTCGTAGTTGTATTTCACCTCGAGGGGGCCAAAGCACATCTCGCAGACATGGATCGCCTTCGTCGGATATTCTTTTCCGCACTCGCGACAGACTAGCGCTTTCATTTTGGCCATGGTGACTCTACCTCGCTCGTCAATGATTACGGCCGGACGGCACAGCCGGCAAACGGATCGCCGTCATCGAACAGTTCTGTAATCGTCGGGTGCGCTCCGCAAAGCGCGCAGTCTGGATTGCGTTTCACTTTGATTTCTCTGAACTGCGTCTTACGTGCATCGAAATCCAGGAATCGATTCGTGAGAGGATGACCGATACCCAGGATGAGTTTCAAAGCCTCAGTCGCTTGGATCGTTCCAATGATGCCGGCTAACACGCCGATCACGCCCGCCTCCTGGCAGGAGGCCACCAACCCGGCTGGCGGCGGAGTCTTGAAGATGCAACGATAGCAGGCAGACTGCTTCGGCACAATGGTCGTGACGCGCCCGTCGAAGCGAAGGATGCCGCCGTGGACTAACGGTTTCCCGGCAAAGAAACAGGCGTCGTTGATCAAAAACTTGGCCGTAAAGTTGTCGACCCCGTCGATGACAATGTCGTAGTCGCCGATGATCTTTAGCGCATTGCCGGCCGTCAGCCGCTCTTCGTACATCGAGACCTGGACGTCGGGGTTCAACGCCTGAATCTTTTCTTTGCCCGAGAGGACTTTGGGACGGCCTACGTCCGACGTATGGTGAAGAATCTGTCGGTGAAGATTGGTCAGGTCCACCACATCGCTATCGATGAGGCCGATAGTACCGATACCGGCTGCAGCCAGATAGAGCGCCGCAGGCGAACCAAGACCTCCCGCGCCGACCAGGAGAATCTTGGCCTTGGCGATCTTCTTTTGCCCCTTGCCGCCGACTTCAGGCAGGAGAATGTGGCGGCTATATCTGCTTATCTGATCTTCGGTAAATTCCATGACTTCGTCCAGGCTAGAGGCTATAGGCAAGGGGCTAGGGGTATAACCAGATTAGCTCTTTCTCCAACCCCTCTCGCCACTTGCCCCTCGCCTTGCGCTTA
>SPAX01000246.1 GCA_005239475.1 Nitrospira sp.
CCTGCTCCGTGAAGAGGTAGCGGTTCAAGGTCTTGATCGTTTCCTCCCCCGACGCCCGCGGACCGATCCGATCCTGCACCTCCTGCGCCATCTCATCGAGCTGTCTGGCATACGATGCGACTGTCAGGGAGGGATAGGCATAGCGGGCGATCAGGAAGGCGCCCTGCTCGAGATCCATCGGGCCATTCGGCAGTGCCGCCAGCTGCATGAGTTCATCCTCGAGATTTCCACCGCGGATTTCCTCGAGCACCGAGACAAGACGATCCGCCATTTCCGGCTGTTCGATTTCCGCTTCCTGAAGCAGGGGAACCGCAGAGGGGCCGATGTCGATGAGTTTCCCGCTGATGGTCCGAACGATCTTCTCGTCCTCATCGGCCAGCAGTCGGATCAGGGCCCGGATTTGACTCTCGTTTATCAACATGGTGGGACTCCCGAAAAGCCCACTCATCAGCCCATCGCCCGACGGAACACTTTGGCGCTCCCGTAGAGACAGAGCGCGTCAAAGACCAACATGACGACCACCACCATCCCGACATGGGGGAGAGCCTCGGTCCAGCCAGAAAGGATCAACGGCCGCACCGCGTCGATCGCCCAGGTCATCGGATTGAAACGCGCTAAGAATCCCATCCACGCAGGCATCGCCGCCAAGGGCACCAACGCTGAGCTCAAGAAAATCATCGGGAGCGACAGGAAGCCCAGGACCGAAAAGAAATCGCCGTGGCTTTTTACGGAAAAGGCCATCGCCATGGAAATCGCGGTGAGACCAACGCCAAAGAGCATCCCGATCATCAAGATCACGGCGACACCCAGGAACCCGGTCGCCGGCTGGACGCCGAACAGAAAGGACACTCCAAGGATCACGAGCACTTGGAGCGAGGTAATCGTCATCACGAAGATGAAGCGGCTCAGGATCACAGAGCTGCGATGGATCGGCGTGGTCATCAACCGCTCCAAAAACCCATTCTCCTTGTCGAAAAGCAGGTCGACGCCACCGGCGAGTCCATTGTTGAGTACCGTCATGACGACCACACCTGCAGCGAGGAAACTGATGTAATTCGGGGCCTGCGTCACTTGCACATCCGCAGCCCGCTGGAACAGGTTGCCGAAGAAGATCAGCCAGAACAGCATCGGCTGCACCAGCGTGAACAACATACTAAACTTCTCGCGGCTGAGCCGCCGGACCCACCGCATCGTCAACGCATGAATTTCCTGCCAGTACTGCGCCACCGTATCTCCTTATTCTGCCTGAATGTCTTGGACCGATTCGGTCATGGACCGCCCCGTATGGACGATGAACACGTCGTCCAGCCGCGGTCGGTGGTACTCAATAAACTCCAGTTGGCAATCCAATCGATTGGCGGACTCGAGGATCGCGGGCAGGGCCTTCTCGGGCGAATCGACCCGGATATCCAAGCCGGTCGGCGTCGCCTTGACCGCTCGCATCGCCGGTTGTCCCGTCAACGCAGACACCAACGCGGGGATCTTCGTCTGCTCCTTCAAGGTCAACGACACGATATCGCCGCCCAGTCCGACCTTCAGCTCAGCTGGCGATCCGAGCGCCATCAACTTTCCCTTGTCGATGATGGCCAACCGATCGCAAAGCTGGTCCGCCTCATCCAAATAATTCGTCGTCATCACGATCGTCATACCGCGCGCCTTCAACATCCGCAGGTAGTCCCAAATTCTGAGACGACTCTGCACATCCAAGCCCAGCGTCGGCTCGTCGAGGAACAGGATCTTGGGGTCCGGCAAGAGACCGCAGGCAATGTCGAGCTTCCGCTTCATCCCCCCGGAGTATGTTTTCGCCGCGCGATCGGCAGGCTCTTCCAATTCCACGAGCTTCAGCAACTCGGCGATGCGCTTCGTGGCTTCAGCCTTCGGCAGGTGATACAACGCGCCGAGGAGTTCGAGGTGTTCCCGACCGGTGAGAAAGCGATCGATGGCCCGTTCTTGAGGCACGTAGCCGATGAGTTGCCGGACGACGTCCGCTTCGCGCACGGTATCGTGACCCAAGACGCTGGCCGTGCCCGACGTCGGCGTCAGCAGCGTGATGAGCGTCCGGAGCGTGGTGCTTTTCCCCGCTCCGTTCGGACCGAGCAGACCGAAAATCTCGCCTGCATAGACCTCAAACGACAGATCGGAGACGGCCGTATGGCCATCATAGGCTTTCGTGAGCCGGGATACTTGGATCGC
Source organism: Nitrospira sp. (assembly GCA_005239475.1). Lineage (GTDB taxonomy): Bacteria > Nitrospirota > Nitrospiria > Nitrospirales > Nitrospiraceae > Palsa-1315. Next base: position 2,194 of record SPAX01000246.1, read on the forward strand.
GATAGCGCGATCCATCAACCCCAGCCCTTCGCGTCGGATCGATCGTGCATCATGAATTCGATGAGGTCACTGAGACGGCGGGCTTGTTGGTGGAGACTGTCCGCCTCCAACAGAAACTGCTTTTCCAAGGGCGTACACTCCAGGTAAGTGGACAGAGTATTGACAAAAATCTCATCGCTGACTTCTTTCCGAAAAAACTCCTGCCAGGTGGGCGCGTCATCGCGGGACCGAAGATAGGACTCCAGGATGGTGAACAGGCGCTGGCGGACTGAGAGATCCAGCGACGCCTCGGTGCCCCGAACAGCGACAGAAATCGTGGCTTCACGATAGGCGTTATCGTACCACTCACGTTCAATCTCAAACCGTTCCAGCCCCTGCAGCAGGATGTTGGATCGACCATCGGCCAGTGGCTGCACGCTTGCCAATCGACCGACACAGCCCATCGAGAACACGGGCGGATGGCCATAATAGTCCGTTTCCCATCCGTCCTTGAGCAGGGCCATGCCGATGCACTGCCCGCTCATCGCCGCATCTGAGATCATGGTGCGGTAGCGCGGTTCAAAGATATGTAGGGGGAGATAGGTCTTGGGAAACAGCACGATATTCGGTAGAGGGAACACCGGAATCCGCGTGGGAATGGGAAATGGCCTGACATTGTCAGGCTGGTCTCGTCCCTGATGCTCTCGCCCGTGATCGGTCTGCATGGCTCACGATAGCTGATGGTCGATAAAATTGTCAACGGCGCGAGCAGAGCATCTTTCACCTGTCGAGTTGAAGAAAACCCTTATCAACACTGGAGATTTGTGCCGACTGCCGAAGCATGGTATAAGCGCACGCGACGATTCTCGCACTGTACGGAGCACCCAACAACATGTACGAATTGCTGCGTCATCTCCGGCACATACTGTTCCTTGCGAGTAGTCTGTTGATCGTCGTGCCAGGACTTGCGGCAGATACTTCACAGGAATTCCGGATCGCCACGGAAGGCTATCGATACGCCTTCCCGCGCGATCACGGAGCGCATGATGAGTTTCGCACCGAATGGTGGTACTACACCGGCCAGCTCACGACGAAGGACGGCCGGCCCTTCGGCTATCAACTCACCTTCTTCCGCCGTGGCATGCCGCGCGATCAGACGAAGACCCTGCCGTCGCAGTGGGCCGTCACGCAACTGTACTTGGCCCATTTTGCCGTGAGCGATCTCAGTAAGGGTCGGTTCCACTTTTCGGAGAAAATCAGCCGGGCCGGTTTGGGGAAAGCCGGTGCGGCGCGTGATCGGCTCCACGTCTGGATCGATCGATGGAGCGCCGAATCGCCATCGGCCGCTCCTGGCACACAGACCCTCCAGGCAGCGGATGGCGACCTGGCCATCCAACTCACAGTCTCGCCGAGGAAACCACTTGTCGTGCATGGCACCGACGGGATCAGCCATAAAGGCTCGGCCAGAGGACAAGCCTCCC
>SPAX01000247.1 GCA_005239475.1 Nitrospira sp.
TTCCGCTTCTTGGCGTCATTGCACGGCTGACGTCGCAGAAGGGCATAGATCTCGTGGCGACCATTATCCCGCAACTGATGACGATGGATCTGCAGTTGGTGATCTTGGGAACCGGCGAGCCGGAGCTCGAAGCCAAATTGAAGGCGCTTCAGACACGCTATCCGCATCGCATGGGACTTCGTGTCGGTTTCGACGAAGGACTCGCCCATCGTATCGAAGGCGGAGCAGATATGTTTGTGATGCCGTCGCGGTATGAGCCCTGTGGCCTGAGCCAGCTCTACAGTCTCCGCTATGGGACGGTTCCCGTAGTGAGAAAAATCGGTGGGTTAGCAGATACGGTTCTTCCACTGACCGCGCAGGCTCGGACAACAGGACGGGCGACTGGGTTTCATGTTGAAGAGGATACAGCAGACGCTCTTCTAGCTGTATTGCGCCGAGCAGTGGCGCGGTATCAGGATCGATCGATGTGGGACCAACTGGTTGAGGCAGGGATGCATACAGATGTGTCGTGGGTACGCTCAGCGAACATCTACGACCGGCTGTTTGTGTCGTTGGCCAGAAGGTTTTTAGGCTGAAGGGGCACAGGCTGAAGACTAGGGACGCAGGCTGAAGGCTGTTAGGCTGAAGGTAGGAGTTCGGAGGTCCGAACACTTCAGCCTGAATCCCTTTGCCCTGAATCCCTGTTAAGGAATGTGGAGTGTGACCTGAACGACGCTCGGCTCGAGTTCCGACAGTAATGCTTTTGCCTGGAGGGTATAGTAGGCATACTCGGATTGGGGCTGGTAGAGGAGGACGGTCCGAAGAAGGTCTTTGGCAACGTCCAGTTTTCCTGCTTCCACGGCAGCGGAGCCGGCCCGCAAGGAACAGGCTGCAGCCATCGCTTTCACGTCCACCGAAAATCTGGCTGCAGGAGTTGCCACGAACTTTTCAAGCTTGCCTGGGAGGGGGAGAACAAAGGATTCCTGGGTGAGCGAGCGATTGGCCGCGGTTGTCAGGGTCAACGCATTCTCTCTCAGCTGGTCGATATCGGTGGTGGCTTGGCAATGGGAGTAGGTACTCCACAGGCTCATGAAGCTTCCGTTGTCGATGGCGGCTGCTTGTGCTGATTGACCAGTCTGGAACCCAGCCACTGAAATCAGGATACTCACCACTATTAAGCGAATGTTTTTCATGTTATCTCAGGGTTCGTCCTGTCCTACTCTTGCTCACATCCACAGCCATCGATACAGTGTCACTGCAGAGCGTATTGCAATCAATAGGCCAAAGTAAGATCTTTCAAGTTATTGAATTTAAATGATAAAAATGTAAATTCTGAAACAGTCCTTGTGTTGCAGATAACGCACTGTGATATTTTTAATACGGAAACTGTGGCAGATTGTAACGAACAGGTAGATAGGCTGAAGGTATTCAGACTGAAGGTAAATAGGCTGAAGGCTGTTAGCAAGATGCTGAACAAGTCCGCCAGCCGGCCTTGTTCATTTGGTCTATCTGGTCTGTCTCGTCTATCTTGTGTATTTGATTGGACCGGAAAAACTAGATTGATCGGACAAACCAGCCTCAGCCCTTCAGCCTAAAAGCCTTCAGCCTGAATGCCTTCAGCCTTCATCCTTCAGTCTGAATACCTTCAGCCTTCGGCCTTCAGAATGATCGAATGATCAACAAGGTGGGCATCCAGGTTAAGAGACAAGACTAAGCTTGAACGCGCTTATGGACTGGATTGCCAAAAAATCTTGTTTGTTCTGGGTGACGACAGTTCCCCCAACAGTACGGGCTGATAGTGCAATCAAAACATCATTAGCTAGGGAGTGAGACTTTTGAATGTGGTATCCATGGACGGTTTGGAGCTGCCGTAACACATCGCCGGCTTCTTGGTAGGTTGCCGAAGACGGAGTGACGATTCGGCCCAGTTTGGTAAAGGTCGTGAAAAGATCATGAAGACGTGTACGCTCATGTACGGAATACGCGCCGGCTAAGAGCTCCATCATGACCACCGTACTCATGAATTTCACCGCGTCGGGCTGGAAGATAATAGATTCGTGCTTGCCGGCATTGAGCCAATCGATGTAAAGGTTGGTGTCGATAATGAAGCGTCGCATCTCACCGAAAGACTTTCCGTAGCTGCATGCGGCCTTTGGCACGCTTCAAAGGTTTGTCGAGTTCATGTTCATCAACGACAAGAGCTAGAGCCCGCTCGATCGCTTCGGTTTCGGTTTTAGCACCGAGCACGATTTTAGCGCGAGTAAGCTTGTCTTGATCAAGCTCGAGATGTTTGTGGCGTCTCGCAGCCGTGTTTCTCATGGTCCCTCCGTGTAGACTGACGCGATGTGCATCATACTAGTAACAATGAACATTGTCTGTCAATGGGATGCGGCAAACACCCACCAACTTCACACCGGAACACCCGCTCCACGGTGGTTACAAAAGTTGCGATTGGGCGCCCCAAAGAGCCCGTAACCTGTGCAGGTTTCAGTCAACGCGATGTGGTCTGCTGCGCCCGAGGATAATCGGGTCATGCGTCATGGGGGTTGCGAATATCGTCCACAGCAACGAGCCAGCCAAGACTCGAACGACCCAGTGGGCCTTGGGCATTTCGGGCGGCTGGTTTGCAGCATTTTGAGTGGCTGGTTTCGAGCGGAACAGGCCGAAGGCCCAAAAGGCTGAAGGTAGATAGGCTGAAGGCTGTTAGGAAGATGCTGAACAAGTCCGCCAGCATAAGGAGACCGTTGTTTGGTTTCTCTGGTCTGTCTGGTTATTTGGTTGAACGAAACTAACCAGATGAACCAAATCAACCAGATAAACAAAACAAACCAGATAGACCAGTCTCAGGCCTTCAGCCTGAATTCCTTCAGCCTATTTACCTTCAGCCTAAAAGCCTTCAGCCTTTTATGAATTGAAGATATGAACGAGGATCCCTGTCCTGGTCGTGGAATTGGTTTTTCTCATGATGTGCTTGATGTGTTCTTTCACGGTCTGTTCGGTAATCTGAAGGGCGTTGGCGATCTCTTTGTTGGTCCACCCCTTTGCCAGGTGCTCAATGACGGATTGTTCCCGATTGGTCAATTGAAACTTTTCCTTGGCTTGATCGGTGTTGAGCTGTTGGCGCCGCGCCAACTCTTCCAAGGTGACCACGAGTCTCGCGTACTGGACCCCCCCTCGATCCGGTAGGCCGAACCCCCGCAAGAGGATTGGTTTTTCAGGATTCCCTGCCACACGCTTGATCTCGAATTGTTCCCAGTCTTTTGCTTCGGTACGAACGTGCAGGGCCTTGATGATTTCTCCGCAGAGTTCTGTCAACGCAGTCGGCAGGACTCCATGGGCAGATTTCAGGTTCCCTCCCCCATGTTCTGCCGAGTTAATCTGCTTTGACAACTCTGAGGCTTGACGATTCATATGGAGGAGTTGCATGGAAGCCGAGAGGACGACAATCCCTGAGCCCACGCGCTGATCGGCGAGAGTGTCTGTTGGGTCTACGGGAGGCGACGAATCATTCATAGCTGGAAGGACGCTTTCGACGTTCGTACAAGAATAATGCTAGCCAATCCAATATGTTCTGTTACGGTAGCACACAGACATGAGAAACGTAACTCAAGAACAGAAATAGTACCTAACACTTTCGGGGGAGTCAACACCCACCTTTAGTAAACGAGGCCTACATCGTCGGTATTGTCCCTCTTGTTCGCCCCGCCTATAGTCCACAAAGAAGAAATGGAAGAGGAGCCGGAGGGAACGGGCTTGCTTATCGGTTCAGTGGTGCAAGGTCAATACTTAGGTAGATAGGCTGAAGGCTTCTGGCACAGCCTGCATCCCTGAACCATCATGAGGACCGAGATGATTCCTTTACAGAGGAGGCACGGGGTGACACAGACAGAATGGGGGTGGCCGATGACAGATAGTCAAAAGAGTCACAGTGAGCGGGCGGCGTTGTTGAGACCGATATTGTATGAGATGACGACGCCCGTAGAAGACCCATCTGCGTCGATCCACAGTGGGAAAGCGCTCTCTCTGAACATCAGCAGTGGAGGGATGTTGGTGTTGATGGATCAGGTCCCAGCGATCGAACAAGTGCTGAAGGTCTATGTGCCGACGCCGATAACTGCGGCAGAGACTCCGACACTCGCGGAAGTGCGCTGGACTAGGAAATTGCCGTTTGGCCGAAACAACGGTGCGGGCCCCTACTTCGTCGGCCTCAAGTTTATGTTCTAACAGGCTGCGGAAAAGCTCTGTTGGTCTCTCTGGTTTATCTGGTTCATTTAGTTTATCGAGTTAGTCTGGTTCAACCAAATAAACAAGACAAACCAAACAAACGAGAAAGACCAGAGAGACCAAATGAACAAGACAGGCTGGTGACAAGATTGGTGAGTATGAGGCTCTGCGTCTGGATGCTGATCGGAGGTTTGCTGTCTTGCCTGGGCATCAACTCCGCAATGGCTGAGTCTATGTCCGGGCAGGCGCCGGGATCTGCGTCTGGGCAACCGCGGTCCTTGGAAGCCGCAGAAATGTCTTCTCTTATTGTCACAGCTGATTACACCATTGGTCCTGAAGATGTTCTTGAGATCACGGTATGGAGAAACACTGACCTCTCGAAAGTGGTAGCGGTGAGACCCGATGGCCGTATTTCCTTACCCCTTATTGGAGATGTAGGTGCAGCTGGAAGAACAGCGGCACAACTTGCAGAAGCCATCTCGGAGAAGCTGAAAGAATTCAAGGAGAATCCTCAAGTCTCGATTGTTGTCAAAGAAGTAAATAGCTACGCGATCTATGTTCTCGGAGAAATTTCTAAGCCAGGCAAGTATCCCCTGAAAAGCAAAACGACCTTGCTTCAGGCAATTACATTGGCCAGCGGATTCACTCCCGCAGCAGCGCGCAATAAAATTGTAGTTTTCAGGTTTGGCGAGCAGGGCGGAAAAGATATCAAAATAAAAGCAAGTTATGACGACATCATCATGCGCGACGAATCTCTGCAGAATATTCAACTGAAACCTGGAGATACGATTGTGGTTCCATCCGAAACGATGGTGCTGATTAAGTAGAAGAGAACGCAGAGTCCAATAGAGTGAGAGTAGGGGGGATATTGCGAAAATGATTTCAGTCAGAATGCTTATGATGACTGGGCTGTTGCTTGGTCTGCCAATGGGTTGTGCTTCTGTCTCCCAGGAAGCTTTGGATGAGGCTGCTAAGCCGGTTTCCAAAGAATTCTTGCTGGGTCCAGAGGATGTCCTTGAGGTGACGGTCTGGCGCAATCAGGACCTGTCTCGAACTGTGGTGGTTCGCCCGGACGGAAAAATTTCTCTCCCCTTGATCGGGGATGTCCAGGCCAGCGGGCTCAATTCTTCCCAGGTCGCAGCAAAGATTGCGGCAAGACTCACAGAGTTCAAGGAAAATCCAAATGTCTCTGTTAGTATCAAAGAAGTAAATAGCTACTTCATCTATGTGCTGGGAGAGGTCCTCAAGCCGGGGAAGTATCCCATCAAGTCCTACGCAACGGTCCTCCAGGGCGTTTCATTAGCGGGCGGTTTTACAATCTTTGCCTCGAAAAACAGAATGGCCGTTATCCGGACCCATATGAGTGGCGATGATACCCAGCATCAAATCCGCATACCAGTTCCGTATGAAGATCTCGTTTCGGGCAGAGGTCAAGTTGAGAACTTTATTCTGAAATCAGGTGATACCATTGTGGTGCCATAGCGGAGGCATGGGCACTAGGACCATCATAGTAAGTCTTCTCGGGATTCTGATTTTTGGCATGGCAAACAAGGTTCACGGTCAATACATTAGATCTTGTGCAACACCATCGCCTCTGGCCCCTGAGGCCGGACCTCCCCCTACAGGTGCAGCGACCGCGGCACTCGGAGCAGAGGCTGTAGCTTTAGCGACTCCAGGGGGGGAATCACTTCAACTAATACCGTCCATTTGCGTATCGGAACGATATGACTCGAATGTTTTCTTCGCACCTAAAACCCCAGGTCTTCAGAGAGAAGACTTTGTTACCAATGTGTCCCCTAAGATGCATGTAAATCATAATGGAGAATATGCCGCTGGATTTCTTGATCTTGTAGGATTTTACGAGTCATATGTGCGTAACCCTGGGCTGAATTATTTTGGGGGAAGCGGTAGTCTCTTTCTCAATTTGGACAACTCAATAAAACAGGTTCTACCAAGGGCAGGCTTGCGCGTTGTTGATTCTGGCAGCTATTCGCCATTGCCACCAGGGTTTTCCGCTCCAGCAGCAGGAACGGATCCGAACGATATCAGCAATATTCAAAATGCTTTTGCTCGAGGAATACTGGCTTTTCGGACTAATAATTTTACTAATACCGGGACTGTTTCGTCTACCTATGCTACGACTGCTTCGACAAACCTCGAAGCTTCATACACACACGCGATGATTAGATGGGGGTCATCTCCTGGTACTGCAGGGATAGGCCTTGGAGGAGGGTTTTTTGACACTACGACGCAGACCGGAACCGTAGTAGGGTCCGTCCTTTTGACAGGCCTTGATACAGGACGAGTCAGGTACTCTCATGCGCAAAGCGATTACGTATCTAGTACTACTGCACCTTCGTTTCAGACCGACACGGCGCAAATCGGATGGCTGCGAACTATTTCCGAAAATCTGAGGGCTGATCTCGGAGGCGGTGTGATTGTAATCAAACCAGGATTTACATCTTGGGTTGCCAATGCGTCCCTCACAATGCGATATCCGAACAATCTTGCAACCATCGCCTATTCGCGTACGGTTTTCCCCAG
>SPAX01000248.1 GCA_005239475.1 Nitrospira sp.
GTCAGAGCCCGCGTCCGATCCGGCGAAGGCCCTCAATTCGAAGCGGTGAAGGCGGAGGTGGAGGTGCTCAAAGCCAAGCAGGAGATCACGAAAGCCAAGAATGACGTGCGCGTGAAACAGGTAGGGTTGGACACCTTGACGGCGGGGGCCTTGGGGTCTCAGTACAAGGTGCAGGGGGATTTCCGGTCACTCCAGACTCATCTCAGCCCTGAGTACATTGCGTCGAGGGATCTGACCCACCATCCAATCCTCAAACGTCAGGAAAAACTGGTGGAGCAAGCCGAATTCACCGTCGACAAGGAGCGGCAGAGCCGTGTGCCGGATGTCACTCTGTTTGGCGGGTATGCCAGAGACATCGGCCGCGAGGCTGTGGTGGCGGGCGTGAGTCTGCCGACGCCCCTATGGTATAGGCAGCAAGGGCACATTGCGGCGGCTCTCGGTACTCAACGAAAAGAAGAGGCGGAGTTGATTCGAATCAGAAACGATTTGACCCGTGAGATCAATCAACGTGCGCGAGAGGCGGATACGGCGAAAGAACAGATTCTCGTATATGAGGAAGGGCTCTTAAAGGAAGCGCAGGAAGCGCTTCGGATCGCCCGATTGAGCTTCCAGCAGGGCGCCTCCAGCCTCCTGGATGTTCTCGATGCCCAACGGGTCCAACGCCAGATCGTGGTGGACTACAATCAGGCACGCTTCGAGCTCTCTCTGGCTCTGACGAGATTTGAACGTGCGGTGGGCGGTCCACTCTAATTGCGCAAGGAATAGATGAGAGGCATGGTCCGTTCTCCTGACCGCTGTACGAATCAATGCGAGCGCCCTGCGCGTCCGCTGAGCCGTCTGAATGTGGCATGCCGGGTCTTCCTTGGCATGCTGCTGTTGGCGTCCCCCATGGGCTGTGACCGCGTGCCGGCCCCGGCGGAAGAGAGCGGGCAAAAACGTTCCTCGGACGGGACAGGTCTTGTTCGGCTTCCGCCGGAACAACTCACCCAATCCGGTGTGACGGTAGAGCCGGTCGGACGAACGGCGTTTCGTACCTACCGTGACTTTCCCGGCACCATCAAACCCAACGAGAACGCCTTGGCAGAAATTACCGCGCTGGTCCGCGGCCGAGTCGTCGAGGTGAATGCCGATCTCGGAAAGAACGTACGGGCGGGAGAGCGGCTCGCCCTGCTGTACAGCCAGGAGCTCGGTCTCACTCAATCGGCGTTTCTGACAGCGCAAGCCAGGCTGAACGTGGCAGAACAGGCATTTTCCCGTGCGACCTTTCTCCTGAAGGAGAAAGTCATCGGGAAAGGCGAGTTTCAACGCCGGGAGGGTGATCTGGTCAGCGCGCGTGCGCAAACGAAAGAAGCGAAGAATCATCTGAAGCTGCTCGGAATGACGGACGAAGACATTGCCGCCGTCGGGCGGACTCAGGAGATCCGTTCCTCTATCCCGATCGTCGCGCCGTTTGCCGGGCGTGTCATCCATCGCGATGTGAGGGCCGGCGAAGTGGTGGAGACAATGCAGAAGCTGTTCGCGCTTGCCGATCTTTCGACCGTGTGGGTTCTGGCCGATGTGCCGGAGAAGGACATCGGGTTCGTGCAGTATCGCGGCGACGATTCGGGCGCGGTGGAGGTACAGGTCTCCGCCTATCCGGGGCAATTTTTCCGCGGGAAGGTCGTCTATAGGGGAGATGTGCTCGATGCAGCCACCCGGACCATGCGGGTGCGGGTCGAGGTGTCCAATTCCGACGGCCGATTGAAACCGGAGATGTATGCCACGGTACGTGTCGTTTCGAAGCCGGAACCCGATGCCATCACCATTCCAAAAGCCGCCGTCCAGCAGGATCATGGGGAGTCGATCGTGTTCGTCCGTGTGAACGAACAGGACTTTGGGCGACGAGTCGTCCACATCGCAGAGCAGAACGACAAACATGTGCATGTGCTGGATGGACTGACGGAAGGCGAGGAAGTCGTGGTCGTCGGCGCCTACATGCTCAAGTCTGAACTCGCCAGGCAACAGGAGGGGGCGGTCGGTGATTGAGGCCGTGCTCGGTTTTGCCCTGCGCCAACGGATTCTGGTCGCGGTTGTTTCGGGCCTGCTCGTACTCGGAGGTCTCTATACGCTTCGGATCATGCCCATCGACGCCTTCCCTGATGTCACCAATGTGCAGGTTCAGATTCTGACCGGGGTGCCGGGCCTCTCCCCCGTCGAGGTGGAGAAGCTTGTCACGTTTCCGATTGAACTCGAGCTGGCGGGGTTGCCGAAGCTTCGGGAAGTTCGCTCTCTCTCGAAATTCGGACTATCACAAATCACCGTTGTCTTCCGCGACGACATGGATCTCTATTTCGCGCGGCAGCTCGTGCTGGAGCGGATGATTTCCGCGAAGGAAGGACTTCCTGATGGCGTGCAACCGGAGATGGCGCCGGTTTCCACCGGCCTGGGCGAGGTGTATCAGTACTACCTCACCCGCCCCGGCGAGGATTTCGCCAAGGGGGATCTCGCTCTGCAGACTGATCAGCTGACCGAAGAACGTACCTTGCAGGATTGGGTTATTCGGCCGTTGCTGAAGGGGCTTCCCGGTGTGATCGATGTCAACTCGCTGGGCGGCTATGTAAAGCAATATAACGTGATCGTTGATCCCGTCAAGCTGCGGAAGTACGAATTGACCATTCCTGAAGTCTACGAGGCGATCGGAAGAAATAATGCGAATGCCGGGGGCGGGATTCTCGACCGCCCCACCGACCGATACATTGTCCGCGGTGTCGGGATGATCAAGGCGATAGAGGACCTGCAAGACATTGTTGTCAAGCAACATGGAGGGACGCCGGTGTTCATCCGGGATGTCGCCGACGTGACCATCGGCCATGCGGTACGCCATGGCGCGGCACTGCTGAACGGGGAACGCGAGGTCGTGTCGGGAGTCGTCATGATGCTGCGGGGGGCCAATGCACTCGAGGTGGTGAAACACGTCAAGGAGCGAGTGGAGGCTATCCACCGAGATCGCGTCTTGCCGGGAGGGATCCGCATCGTGCCCTTCTACGACCGTACCGAGTTGGTCGAAGCGGCGCTCAAGACCGTCGGCAAAGCGCTGCTGGAGGGGATCGTCTTCGTCGTGATCGTGTTGTTCCTGTTCTTAGGGAACGTGCGGAGCGCATTAATCGTCTCGGCCACGCTGGTCGTGGCGCCTCTCGGAACGTTCATTGTCATGAACCAGGTCGGATTATCGGCCAACCTCATGTCTCTGGGCGGCCTGGCGATCGCGATCGGCTTGTTGGTCGACGGCTCTGTGGTGATAGTGGAAAATATTCACCGGCATCTGTCGGATCACCGTCACCAGGGCCTGCCTCGAAAGGCCATCATCTTCGATTCCGCTCGGGAGGTCGGCCGACCGGTGGTCTTCGGGATCATCATCATCGTCATCGTGTTTCTCCCGTTGGTTACTTTGGAGGGGATGGAAGGAAAGCTCTTTGCACCGATGGCCTATACGATCATGATCGCGCTGCTGGTGTCGCTGGTTTTATCCCTCACGCTGTCCCCCCTCCTCTGTCTGTGGGCTCTGCGTGCCGGCGGCGAAGAGGATACGTTCCCGGTTCGATGGGCCAAGCGCCTCTACCTTCCGATGTTGGATCGGGCCTTGACTCACCGTAAAGTTGTCATTTTCGGTGCCGTCGGACTGCTGCTCAGCAGCCTGTTCCTTGTGCCGTTCCTAGGCGGAGAATTCATCCCGATTCTCGAGGAAGGCGCCTTGACGCCGCAAGTATTACGCCTTCCGGATGTCTCGCTCGACAATTCCATCCGCATCGAAATGGAGACCCAGAGGGCCTTGCGCGAGTTTCCGGAAGTTCTGTCAAACGTGGCCAAGCTGGGACGATCGGAAATCGCTGTCGACCCGATGGAGTTGAACGAGAGCGATCAGGTCGTCGCATTGAAACCGCGCGACCAGTGGACCTCGGCCCACGATAAGGAGGCGTTGGTTGAGCTGATGCGTCAGCGGTTGGCGCAGATCCCAGGAATTACCCTGCTGATGAGTCAACCGATTCAAGAGCGGGTCGATGAGCTGATCTCCGGCATCAAGACCGAGGTTGCGATCAAGCTGTTCGGCGACGATTTGGCAACATTGACGGAAAAAGCCGGAGAGATCGCCGCGATCATGGCTACCGTCGAGGGAGTCCGCGATATCAGAGTCGAGCAGCAGGCCGGACAATCGTATCTGACCGTGGACATCAATCGCCGGAAGATTGCTCGTTTCGGCATTAACGTTTCGGACATCCAACAGGTCGTCGAAACGGCGATCGGGGGGAAACCGGCCACCCGCATATTGGAAGGCGAGCGCAGGTTTGCGGTGGCGGTTCGCTTTCCGGAGCAGACCAGAAACAGCCCTGAAGCCATCGGGAATGTGTTGATCGAATCGCCATCCGGTTCATTGATTCCCCTGAGCGAGTTGGGCGCCATTACCGTGCTGGAGGGACCGGCTCAAATCAGCCGGGAAGGGGGGCGCCGCAGGATTTCTATCGGGCTCAACGTGGCCGGCCGCGATATTCAGAGCATCGTGGAGGAGGGGCAGCGAAAGCTCGCGGCGCAACTGCGCCTCCCGATGGGGTACTCCATGGAATGGGGCGGTGCGTTTGAAAATATGCAGCGTGCAATGGCCAGATTGCAAATCATTGTGCCGATCACGATCGGGTTGATTTTCTTTCTCTTATTCTCTTCCTTTAACTCGCTCCGGCACGCTGGGTTGATTATCGCCAACTTGCCGTTTTCCTTAATTGGAGGAATCGTCGCTCTGTGGGCGACGGGGCAGTACCTGAGCGTTCCCGCATCGGTGGGGTTCATCGCCCTGTTCGGTGTGGCGGCGCTCAATGGAATCGTGCTCGTCTCCTACATGAACAAGCTTCGCTTTGAAAGCCTGCCTCTGCGAGAAGCCATCGTGACAGCCTGCAACCTCCGGTTGCGCCCCGTGCTGATGACCGCGCTCGTGGCGCTGCTCGGACTTCTGCCGCTGGCCTTTGCGAGCGGGATCGGCTCAGAGGTGCAACGACCCCTGGCGACGGTCGTGATCGGCGGACTCGTCAGTTCGACGTTACTGACGCTTATTGTACTGCCGGTGCTCTACCAGTGGAGCGAAGAGCGAGTCAAGGTCCCGAGCCCTTCAGCGAGCGTCCCCCACGATAATTGATCAACGGGACGAACGGTGCGAACAGCCCGGTCGTCCCGCGTTTGAAGCGAGACATGGAAGCGCAGGGCCGGCCGGTCGCCAAGCGCTGAAGCCGTTGATGCTGATCCATACGTTGACGACTCTCATCTGTCTTTCCTCGTGATATCCCAAAGTTCCAAGAAGGCGGTGGACGAATCCGATGCGTTGGCCACGGCATGGTCCAGTAGGTACGCCAACAATGGGCCAACTAAGCTTTGACGGACCCTAACTACGATCTTCTGCTTTTTCAGGTAGAGACAGGTTTTCTGGAGTAATGCTGCTGGAATGGGCGGGATCGATCACATGTGCTGTCTTGAGAAGTGTGACGCGCTTCGCCACAGGTATCGATATGGAGACTGACCCGAAATGCCTCAACGCCATCGAACTATGAGGTTTGAGTCGTGGCCTGCTGGTTCGCATAAGCGTACGGAATCATACGGGGGTGCGTAATAAACCCCTCTCCATGTTTTTCTGGTATCGCCATTGCTGAACAAAGCAGGGGTGCGTCGAGCCACCGTGACGTGCTCGCTCCAGATAGAGACAGGAGTCCTTATGGAACACAAGCGTCAATCGGACAACGCTGGCGCGATGAAGTCCAAGGCGAACATGGCCTTGATCATCTTCTTGCTCATCGGCGCGTATTTCCTGGTTACCGAGCATAGGGCGCACCTTACCGGGTGGGTGTCCTATTGGTGGCCCTATTTGCTCTTGCTAGCCTGCCCGTTGATACACCTGTTCATGCACGGCGGCCATGGGCATGGAGGTCACGGGTCGAGTGACGGATCGAACGAAACAACCAAAGAGAAAGAAGATGGATCCCACCACTGAACCCGCCTATGGAATATGGTCGTTGGTGATCATTAATTCATTGGTGTTCATGATCTTTGCCTTCAGCTTTGCCAAGCCCCAATCGTCGCGTGACTGGCGTTCCTTTGGCGCCTTCTCGGCTTTTCTCATTGCACTGTTTACCGAAATGTATGGCTTTCCGCTGACGATCTACTTACAGCGCCTTCACAGGCTTGCGACGACCGGACCGTACGCGCATATGAGGCACCCCCAGTACATGGGCTTCATTCTGATCATGACCGGGTTTTTGTTTCAGTGGCCGACGCTGGTCACACTCGCGATGTTCCCGATCCTGGTGTTCATGTACGTGCATCTCGCGCGGCGTGAAGAGCAGGATGCGCGCACGGAATTCGGGGATGCGTACACCCGTTACGAGGCGAATACGCCTGCGTTTTTTCCCATGTTTGGTGCAGGTAAAGCGATGACGGAGCCGAGGTAAGGCGATGGCCACTGATCCGGTCTGTGGCATGCCGGTCGACGAACCGACAGCGGCAGGCAGCAGCTGGTTCGAGGGGAGCAAGTATTCCTTCTGCTCCGCCGGTTGCAAGCAGAAATTCGAGACCAACCCGTCCGCGTACGTTGGCCCGCCGCCTCCGGCTGAGGATTCGGGGCACGCTGGGCACGTGCATCACCCCGCTCACACCACGAGGGAATCTCCGAGTCTCGTCCATGTCATGCCTGTCGTCGCGGGCGCGGTGCCGCCGGGTACCATCTATACCTGCCCGATGCACCCGGAAATCGTGCGCAACGCACCGGGCGATTGCCCGCTCTGCGGCATGGCGCTGGTGCTGCTCGCCGGTACGGGAGAGGCTGACGATGCCGAACTGCGCGATCTTCAACGGCGGCTGTGGATCGGAGTCGCGCTGTCACTCCCGCTCGTGCTGCTTGCGATGTCGCCGATGATCGGCATCCACAACCTGCTTGGTCTTCAGCCACGGCCACGCGGCTGGGTCGAGTTTGTGCTGGGCACGCCGGTCGTACTGTGGGTCGGATGGCCGATCCTGCGCAAGTTCTGGCTGTCGCTCACCCATCATGCGCTCAACATGTATACGTTGATCGGGCTGGGGGTGGGGCTCGCCTACCTGTTCAGCCTGGCCGCCGTGTTGGTGCCTGACCTGTTCCCGCAAGAGTTCCGCGAGCACGACGGTGCCGTAGGGACGTATTTCGAAGCCGCTGCGGTGATCGTGACACTGGTAATACTCGGCGACTTCCTGCAGGTGCGAGCGATGGGTCAGACCAGCCAGGCCATCCAGCAATTGCTGAAGCTCGCGCCTAACCTCGCCTGGCGGTTGCGCGACGACGGTACCGAGGAACAAGTGCCGTTGGAGACAGTCACGGTTGGCAACCGGCTGCGTGTGAAACCGGGCGAGAAGGTGCCAGTGGATGGCACCGTCCTCGAGGGTACCAGTCGAGTGGACGAATCCATGATCACGGGCGAGCCCATGCCGGTGGCCAAGGCAGAGGGCGGTACGGTCACCGGTGCCACAGTGAACGGCAACGGCTCGTTGGTGATCCGGGCCGAGCGTGTGGGCTCGGATACGCTGCTGGCGCGTATCGTGCACATGGTGGGAGAGGCGCAACGCACGCGCGCGCCGATCCAGCGCCTCGCCGATAGCATCGCGGCGTACTTCGTACAAATCGTCGTGGCCATTGCCATCGCGACGGCACTGACGTGGTGGTTCATCGGCCCTGAGCCGAAATTCGCGTACGCGTTTCTGAACGCCATCGCCGTGTTGATTATTGCCTGCCCCTGTGCCGTCGGTCTTGCGACGCCCATTTCGATGACCGTCGCCATGGGGCAGGGTGCTCGCGCGGGCATCCTATTCCGGAATGCCGAGGCGATCGAGCGCATGCGTGACATCGACACAGTGGTGGTCGACAAGACCGGTACACTGACCCTCGGGCACCCCGCGCTGACTGATTTTGTCGCGGAGGGCATGCCAGAACATGACGCGCTTGCACTCGTTGCAGCAGTGGAACAGCTTTCCGAGCATCCTATAGGGCTCGCGATCGTCGAGGGCGCCAAGGCACGCGGCCTGACACTACCGTCGGCTGGAGCATTCGACGCCGCGAACGGCCTCGGCGTGCAGGCCGATATCGATGGCAAGACCGTCCTCGTCGGAAGCCATAGCTTTCTCACTCAGCGCGGCATCGAGACACAGTCTTGGGAGGTGCGCGCCGAGACTTGGCGTGCGGAAGCCAAGACGGTGGTGTTCTTCGCCGTGAACGGTGCCGCAGCAGGAATTGCGGCGGTCGCGGACCCTATCAAGGAAAGCACCCCGGAAGCGATTGTGACGCTCAAGCGATCTGGTATACGAGTCGTGATGCTCACCGGCGATTCCCGCAGCACGGCTGACGCGGTGGCTCGGCAACTCGGCATCGACGAGGCCCTGGCCGAAGTGCTGCCAGAGGACAAGGCCGGTCACGTGAAGCGGTTGCAGGTCGAAGGGCACAAGGTCGCCATGGCGGGCGACGGCATCAACGATGCACCGGCGCTTGCGCAAGCCGACGTCGGCATCGCCATGGGAACCGGCACCGATGTCGCCATGGAAAGTGCCGGGGTGACCCTCGTCAAGGGCGATCTGCGTGGCATCGCGCGCGCAGCCGTGCTGTCGCGCGCCACGATGCGCAACATCCGGGAGAACCTCGTCTTTGCATTCGGCTACAACGCGTTGGGCATCCCGGTTGCCGCAGGCGTGCTGTACCCGGTTTTCGGGCTGCTGCTGTCACCGGTCTTTGCCGGCGCCGCCATGGCGTTGAGCTCGGTTTCGGTGGTCACGAATGCGTTGCGGCTCAACCGCGTCAAATTATGAACGCGATGCAGCGGCGAATTCCATCATGAAGTATCACTATGCCCGGTTGATGTGATCGAGCGTTTTCA
>SPAX01000249.1 GCA_005239475.1 Nitrospira sp.
AGCGACCCCCTCTTCAGTCGTGTCCGGTTTGATGTCTTGATCGCCGATGAGGCGCCGTGGATCGCGGCGGCCCCGTTGCTCGGCGCCGCCGGGCTCGTCCGCGAACGGATCGTGATCAGCGGCGACCGGCGCGATATCGCGGCGGCCGGACTGTGGGCCTCACGCGAGGCGCAACTGAGCCAGGACCATTCATGAATAATCCGGGCCAGATAATTGAAACCGCTTGCTTGACGGAGACCTCAATAATTCAGGATAATCCGCCTTCCACCTCGATGTGCCGAAGTGGCGAAACTGGCAGACGCACTAGATTCAGGGTCTAGCGCCCGCAAGGGTGTGCGGGTTCAAATCCCGCCTTCGGCACCAACCCTTCCTCCCCCTTTTGCTCCCTAGAACTCTTCAAGAGTAGAATCCGTACCTTGTGAAGGCGCAGGCATGCGCTAGAGAATTGGTCTGTTCGGTTCCACCGGAGAGTAGGAATTTCATGAGAATCGTGGTCAGCGGCGGAACGGGATTCATCGGTCGGCCCTTATGTGCCGCTCTCTGTCAAGAGGGGCATCGAGTCACGCTCCTCACGAGAAGGAAGGAAGAGGCGCAACGGTCCTGTGGCTCAACCGTCACGGCCGTCGAGTGGAATGGCCGAGAGGCGGGAACCTGGGAGCATTGTCTCGAAGGTGCCGATGCCGTCATCAATCTCGCCGGAGCGCCCATTGCCGATGGACGCTGGACCGAGGCCCGCAAGCGGCTCCTCACGGAAAGTCGGGTCCTCTCCACACGTCTGCTGGTCGAAGCCCTGTCCCGCAGTCCCTCGAAACCGCGCACGCTGGTCAGCGCCTCCGGTATCGGCTACTACGGGGCCAGCGACGATCGTGTGCTGGATGAGGGAGCCGCGCACGGCCAAGGCTTTCTGGCCGATCTCTGCCTCGCGTGGGAAGCGGAGGCGCTTCGGGCAGCAGAATTCGGTGTGCGAGTCGTCATGTTGCGGACCGGAATGGTGCTCGAACAAGACGGCGGTGCCTTGCCGAAGATGCTGTTGCCGTTTCGGCTCTTTGCGGGCGGCCCGATCATGCCGGGAACTCAGTGGGTGTCGTGGATCCATCGGCGTGATCACATCGGTCTGATCCAGTGGATACTCACGACGCCGAGCGTCGCTGGTCCCGTCAATGTTGTGTCTCCCGAGCCTGTGACGATGAACATCTTCTGTGAGGTACTCGGACGAGTCCTCCACCGGCCATCCTGGCTGCCCGTTCCGGGCTTCGCGTTGTACGTGGCATTGGGTGAACTGGGGACGCTCATGACCACGGGCCAACGGGTCAATCCGGCGAAGGCGCTCGCCGGGGGATACGTCTTTCACTATCCCACGCTGGAACCGGCCTTGCGGGCGATCATGACGAAGGGATAAAAGAGGGTGTAGCATGGCCCTGCCGACCGGTATATCTGATCCCACTCGTGCTGCCGCGGGACTTTGTGTACTCGGACTTGCACATCCATTGTCGTTCACAAGGAGGTATTCACATGATGACCAAGAAGATTAGCGTCACGACCATCGTATTGCTGAGCGTCCTGATTATCGTGCTGTGTCAGATCTCAGGGACGACGAGTGAGGTCAGGGCTGCTGAGGGGCAGGACAAGCCAGGGAGTCAGACCCAGCGACCGCACGGAGATGATGCCAATATGCCGAAGGGTGTGATTGGCGTGTCGCTACGTGTCGGGGCGGAACGTATCGGCGATCCAGCTTCGCTGTACGTGGCCCATGTGCATCCGGAGGGTCCTGCACAGCAAGCAGGCCTCAAGCACGGAGATGAAGTGGTGACGGTGAACGGTGCGGCAGTCACCGGTAAGACCTATGAGCAGGTGATACAGATGGTGCGGGGGGAAGCGGGCACAACAGTGAAACTGGGCCTGAAGGGAGACGAGGGCCTGCGCGAGATTGCGATCACGCGTATCGCCAGCGAAAAGCTCTATAAGGGCGAGATGGGATCACATGGCGGGCCAGCACGATAGTCACCCATCTAACAGGATGCTGAAAAAGTCCGCCAGCGGCGTTCTCGCTTCCCTCAGAGGCTCAACGTACCGAAGCGTACGCCTTCGCCTCTTCGCTCGCTGCGGCCTTGCTGGACGGCCTTTTTGAGCATCCCGCGCGCGGTTCTCCTGTTGTCCTAGATGTGCCGGTCATTGAATTTCCACCGTGCCACAATAGTTTTTCGGCAGCCTGCTGAACAAGAGCGAGGTCGATCGGTTGTGCCAGTAATAAACGCAATGGCATACGGCAAACACACACACATTCTGGACTGGCATCTCAGACGCATGGCGTTGATACGGACGCGAGATTGAACGTTCAGCTTTCGCTCATCGTGGACCATCGGCAAGCCCGCGAGGATTATTGAGCCATCGGCAAACAACAGAGGACGAAATGATGACCGCGCCGCTCCGTCTTGGCATCAGCCGTTGTCTCCTCGGTGAAGAAGTCCGCTTCGACGGGGGACATAAGCGGGACAATTTTCTGACGGACGTATTGGGCCGTTATGTAGAGTGGGTCTCCGTTTGTCCCGAGGTGGAAGCCGGCCTCGGCACGCCTCGTGAAGCCATGCGGCTGGTCGGTGACTCACACCATCCACGTCTTGTGACCATCAAGAGTGGAACAGATCACACGCGTGCGGTTGAGAGGATCATCGCGAACCGGATTCGGGAATTTGAGGAACTGGACCTATCCGGGTACATACTCAAGAAGGGCTCGCCGAGCTGCGGGATGGAGCGGGTTCGCATTTACAATAAGCATGGGATGCCCAGCCGGAACGGAGTCGGACTATTTGCGCGTGCTTTTATCGAGCAGTTCCCGCTGCTCCCGGTCGAAGAAGAAGGCCGGCTCTGCGATCCTACGCTCAGGGAGAATTTTATTGAGCGGGTCTTCTGTTACCGCCGCTGGCAGGATCTCGTGCAGAGCGGAGTCACGAGGCAAGCCCTGGTACAGTTCCACACGATCCACAAATATGTACTGTTGGCCCATAGCCCGCAGCAATGCGAGGTGCTCGGGCGGCTGATCGGGCAGGCTCATCAGCACCGCCCCAAGGAACTTGCCCACCGGTATGGGGAACTGTTCATGAAGGCGTTAGCCGTGAAGGCGACGGTGCGGAAGCACGTGAACGTGCTCCAGCACATCCTGGGGTATTTCAAGGAGCGGCTCGGCGCTCGGGAGAAAGCGGAGTTGCTGGGCGTAATCGGTGATTATCATCAGGGACTCACACCCTTGATCGTTCCTCTCACGCTGATCAAGCACTACGTCCAGACTTTTGAAGTTGGTTACATTCGCGATCAGATCTATCTCCATCCGCATCCGAAGGAGCTTATGTTGCGCAATCATGTGTAACAGGCTGTTGAAAAAGTCCGCCAGCATTCTGGAAGGTTAAGGCTCAGGTCAAGGTTGAGAGAAAAAGAGTCTGAGCTTTGCTCAACCTTGACCTCGACCTTAGCCTACCTCGCTCGTTGCGGCCTTGCTTGGGGCAGGGCGCGTTCCTGGGCGAAGAGGCTGTCTTGGCAGACTCAGGGCGGGCGGGTGAAGTAGCCGCCAGGGATGGGCGGGTGAGAAGGCTGGCCTTTTTGAGCAGCCTACGGAACGTGCGGGAACCGTCCGCCACTGCTTGCACCCTATGTTCCCAGTGTCTTAAATAGTTTTTTACTGCCCTGGTAATATCTGTGCAGGAAGAAAGGGGTTGAGCAATGGCGACTGTTGTACGGGGAGTGATTCTTGTGGGACACGGGGGCATTCCCAAGGGGTGTCCGCAGGAATTAGTCACGAAACTGAAACGGTTGGAGGCCCAGCGGCGTGCGGCAAAGATGCCGCCCTCGCCGGAAGAACGTGAGTTGGATAGCAAGATCCGCCAGTGGCCGAGAACGCCGGAGACGGACCCCTATCGATCAGGACTTGAGGCGGTGGCAACTCGGTTGCGAGCCAA
>SPAX01000025.1:0-9315 GCA_005239475.1 Nitrospira sp.
GGTCATGGAGAGATTCAGAAAGAAGTGATCGTTACCGGCGATGAAGTCGACGGCGGCGGCGATATCGGCTGAGGGCGTAGCCGTCTTCAGCAAAGACGAAATCAGCCGTTTCAGAAACAGGGACGACGCCGCGACGTTGCGGTTGTGCACCTCGTCGCCCATATGCAGCGCCTGCGCCATCAACGTTTTGAGATCAAGTCCGCCAAGAATCTCCACTCCCGCCCTCAACGCCGGTCCGAGCACCTGTCCCATCCATTTGAGGCGGTCGATCACATCGGGACTGTTGGCGCCGAACCGGAGCGCTCGGCCGATTCCCTCATTGAAGTTACTGAACGCCTGATTGCCATGGACGGTATCGACAACCATCCACACGGGCATGGACGGGCTAATGGCGCCGGCCATCGGGCCGACGGCGGCATGATGGTGACAGGGTTCGAAGACAATCTCACCACTGGAAGCCAGGGCAGACGCGCCTGCGTTATTTTTCGCCCATCCTTCATAGAGGATGGCGCCGATGATGGCGCCCTGCATGGGACCGCACATGTCTTCCCAGGCGATGGGAGGACCTCCATGCAGGATCATACGCTCCGCCATATTGGGGAGGACCTTGCCGGCAATCCCGATACCCCGAAGGACCGGCTGGGCTGAGAGGTATGCATCAAAGGCCTTTTGGTTGGCCGCCTCGACGGCCGGCAGGTTCACGAGCTGAGCCAATTCACGACACACGGTCTGATGCCCCTGCGCGGGCGGGGCCCAGTCTATCTGTAATACCGTCCCGCCCGCCCGGGAGACCGATTCGGTAAATGACGACAGGCCGACGTTCAATATTTGTAGCCTCTCCTGAAACAAGGCCTGCATCACGGCATTCCCCCAACCGTGGTCGGCCCTAACACAACGGTGGCCGCCAAGCGGACTGCCTGGGCATTGCTTTCGGCCAGGATCACCCCTGCGTCTCGCAGGGCGGCTTCCTGTTTAGACAGATTCTGTGGGTCCATTGTTGTGCCGCAAACAAAGCCGATAACGACCAGATGTCTGCCTGCCTCGTCAGCCAAAGCTTTGGCCTTTTCAATCACCGGCGCCATTTCGCTCGCCGGATCTGGATGAGAGCCATATCCGAGCACCACATCCAACAGAATCACAGCGACCTCAGGATCTCCGGCTTCTTTGAGAATGCGTTCATTGCGCAGTCGGTGATCGATCATGGGATGAGGACGCCCCCGGGTGAAGAGATCGTCGCCCAGATCAATGACCGTATGTCCTCGGCTGGTCCAGACGTCGTCCAGGCGGTTTTCGGGATCCACCGGAGTGTTTGAATAGACCTGTCCCAATTTTTTCTTCAGTAGAAGCGAGGCTTCGTAACAAAACGTCCCCCCACTGTAAAGACCGCGAAGGTATTGCTGCCCGGGGACCAGCCTGGAGGGCATCGCAAAAGGCGAGCGCTCCGGCCTGCCCTCTTCAGGCCGCCTGCCGTCGGCAAGTGCCACCGCTGCAGCCGCCGCATCCTCAAGAGTTCGGGCCGCGAAGACATTCGGACGCCTGATACCCTCCGGGTCCGCGCCGAGAAAATTCACCACCACTGGCTTTCCGGCACCACCCGCAACATCCAAAACACGTGCGGCAACCTCCGGCGACGGAGGCTTTGAAATCAGAACAATCACCGAGGTGGACGGATCGGCGGCCAATGCCTTCAGCCCCTGGAGCATGGAAATACCCCCCACATCCCGGTGCAAGTCATGACCTCCGGTTCCAATCGCCTGGGAAATACCCTTGCCCCATCGATCGATAAGGCAGGTGACCTGCTGAAGACCGGTACCAGACGCTGCGACGACACCGATCTCCCCGCGCCTCACGACGTTGGCGAAGGCGAGCGGGATGCCATTGATAATGGCGGTCCCGCAATCCGGTCCCATGACAATGAGATCGTGGTCCTGAGCGAAGCGTTTCAGCGCAATCTCATCTTTTAACTCGACATTGTCGCTGAACAACATCACGTTGAGGCCAAGACGCAAGGCCTTGAACGCCTCAGCAGCGGCGTATTCTCCGGGCGTGGAGATCAATGCCAGATTGGCGCCAACCATGGTTCCGAGCCCCATTTCTATACTGCGGGGAGCCATGGCAGATGACTTCCCGTTTCCGGACATTGGAGGCGGGTTTTGGTTCAAGGCCGACTCAGCTGCAGCCATGGCAGCAGCAAGGGCGTCGTCGTCTCCCTGAAGCGCGATGAGCAGGTCGTTGGCACCGGCCTCAATAGTCTCTCCGAGCAAGCCGGCTTCTTTGAGCAAATTAATGTTGTTTGCAGAGGCCATGATCGCCGAGGCTTGTTCCACGCCTGGCAACTTGGCAAACGTGGAGGAAAGTTGCATCAGCGAGACCGAATCACGGTAGAAATTGCGGAGAATTTTGGTCGCCCTGGCCATGTGCACGGTCTTCCCATTGCCGCCTTCGCCTTGGCCGGTTCGTGGCGTTGAACGTCAGGCGGTTGGGAACTTCCCCCTCGGTGGCTTATCTGGCGAACGTCAATTCCTGCAGCATGGTGTCTCGTCTGGGATGACTGCACGAACCGCCCCCCAAGAGAGATCTTTAGCTTGGAAGTCATGAGCTGTCGTGCTGTTTATTTCTCGAGCCCGAACTTGAACACCAAATTGTATACCAAGTCAAGAGCAAAGTACGTGAGGGGCGCGCGCTCACACGGCGCGCCCTACTCCACACGATCGTTAGGCACAATCCGCCAAGAATTAACGCTACGGGCCTAACGATTATGGGCAACCCTCATCTCCTACCTTCAGGTTGCTTCCCATGCACTGCATTGCGGCGCACGAAGCAGAACACCTCTTCATAGTGCCAACCCCCTGTGTCACTCCGCTCGTCCCAGAAGTGCTCGCGGACATACTCCTGAAACTCCTCCTCGGTTGGGGAATGGGAGAAGGCATCGGCGTCGCGGTCACACAACATGAACCGAGCGATCTGGAGCGTATCGTCGAACGAGGGCGTAGAGATGGAACCTGGTACACGCGTAAACGAAAAGTCGAATTCCGTATGAAGCCGCATCACTCTGGCTAGACCATCATAGATGTTGTAGCGGGGCGCCCCGAAGTATTCGAGCATCTGATTACATCCCGAATCTGGGTCTTTGAGGGTCACGGCCAGCACGCCATCCTCGGTGAGCTGATTGGCCGCGTGAATCGTATAGGCACCCCATTTGTGATCGGGAACATGGTAAAACACATGACTGATAAGCCCCACTTCGACTGGGGTGGGCGGGATTGTTGAGATGAGGGTGCCATCGAAAACCTGCGCGCACGGATACCTCGTCGCAAGCACCGCACGCATGCCCGGGTGCGGTTCTACCGCATACACATGTTGGAAGTGTTCCAACATAAGACTGGTGAGGTCCCCCTCCCCAGCACCCCAATCGATCGCGCGCGACTCAGCGGGATAGTGGGAAAAGATCCCCCGGAGGATCTGGCGCACATAAATCCGCTCCCCAGTGTATTTCAGAAAAGTGGTAAAGGCATCCGCATACTCTGGAGTGTCCCAGTGAAAGCGTTTCACAGGCAACATTGTCTGCTCCTCCTGTCTTGGAAAAACAGACGAAATATCGCTCGGGCCTTCTGTTTATGTAATGAAGGCGCCGCCCAGGCGAGACAGCCAAGCAACAGCCCCAGGACGCCATCGGCTCCTGAGGTGTTGCCCACTTGCAGGGCGGTCCGTGCCGCTTCTCGGACGCGGTCCATGTTTTTCGGGTGCCCAACGCGTTGTGCCAGAGTCGCCATCGGCTCGGAGACATTGCCGTTGATCGCGGATTGGATGTAGGTGCGGCTGATCGCATTGGTGCCTGCTGCGGCCTGAGACAGCCAGGCACCCAGCGATGACAGGAACCTCACCCGGGAGGACTCACTGCCCGCCGTGCTCCACAATCCAGCCAAATACCCCACGATGAAATCATCGCCCGAAGGCGTCAAGCCGGGCCCCAGTCCAATTAAAGGTCTGATGGCGGTGATGGCGCCGTCAACCTGCAAGGTGCGTGTCACCTCTATCAGGGCAGAAACGGTGTGAACCGCCCTTTCGACAAGTGCCATTATCTCGGGCGATGTCACGGGATTCTGTCTTGGCTCGGGCAGGGCCGCGATCATTGCAGATATTCCATTCCCTCGTCGATGGTTCTCCAGCTCCAGCCAGGCGACCGCCCACGCTTGAGCCGTGTCGCACTGACGTAAATCGACCCGCATTCCCTTGAGATCGATGTGCCAGAGGCGTGCGGTTCGCAGATCAACGGAGAGCTCGGACCCGCTGATTCTGAGAATCCCCCCGCGGCAAGCGACCGGTTGCCCCACCCGGAGCTGATCCAGAAACGTGAACTTGGGAGGAGTCCCCAAGCGGATCCCTTGGGAGAGGTTGCCTTGCTCCGATGACACAAGGGTGAGCAAGGCCTTGCTTTCAAGACTGACATTACACGCGTGATGGAAAATACTGTGAATAACCCCGCTGAAGCACATGGTCGGCGCCTCAACGCCGGCTGAGAGCGCATGAAGGCGCATGGGGCACACTCCCTCCGCCAGGCGACCGTGCGCCATGCTTGCCATGGAATTGAGTAGGTAGCAGCGAGCAGTGAGGCGGCAGGCAGCCGAGAGATTCCCCGTGACGCAGGGATGACGGCGGAGAGTGGAACTCCCTAGAATGAGTAGGCTCTGGCCAGCGCATCCTTGATCGCTGCATGTACGTTGTTCCGGCCCTCTTCGATATTCTGTTGCATGGCCTTGCGTGCACCCGCGACATCCTTGGCTGCGATGCGTTTAAGAATTTCCAGGTGTTGGTGGCATGTGCGTTCGGCCCGGTGTGCCTTGCCGAAATCTATCATGCGAAAAAGCAGCAACCGCTCGTTGATCGCGCGAAGGTGCCGTAATAGAGACTTGTTTCCTGCTGCATGGGCGAGCGTTTCGTGAAACAGTGTGTCCAGCCGTGCGAGATCCTCATCCTTCTTAGACGATTCGTTTAGCAGACAAGTCCATGTACGCTTGAGCGCATCGATCTCATCCTTCTTCGGGGCGCCCCGCTTCGCCAAGCATTCGACGACATACAGCTCCAGGGCCAAGCGAACTTCATAGAGCTCCTCAATCTCGTGAAAGTTGTACTGCTTCACCGCGTAGCCCCGATTAGGCATCTTTTTGAGGAACCCATCCGTCGCCAGCGTCCGGAGGGCCTCCCGCACCGGACTACGGCTGACACCGAATTTCTGGCAGAGTTCTGCTTCGGTAAGCCGGTGCTCTGGCGGATATTGCCAATGAATGATCCGCTCTTTGAGTGTCGCCACGATTGACGCACTGAGATTTGAGAATTGTTTTCCGCCCATTTGTTCAACCGTATCAACCATGGCTGCAGATCACCTGGATCAAGTTCATACCTCTTCTGTGTCAGACTCCTCGCGACCGATATGTCGGGATCATCAAACCTGAATGGCTGTTAGAGTCGCGTCATGGGCAAGTTGCCAAATCCGTAACATGACTCATCTTGAAATGAGTCAAATTGTATACAATCTAGAGTACGATGTCTAACGCTGCTTTACATTGGGCGATCTTGGCCATGAGTCAATCCCCTTCTTAGTTGAAATTCCGAAGCGGCCTCAATGCGATGATACTGGCCATATACAGCCTGGGCTGCTGCGTTTCTCTGTCAGTTGCGTGTCAGGTTTTGTAATCATACCTTTTCACTGTTTGTTGCTACCAACTCTTCGCACCCATCGTGTCCGCGTTGTCATTTCGATCAGCACGCCTTCGCGCAATCCCAGATCGCTGACTAACATACTCGACTGTCCCAACATCTCCATCACCGTCCGGATGATGATCGCGCCGGCGGCGATGACTTCTTCGCGGCCTTTCTCTAAACCTGGCAAACCGGCTCGGTCAGCTTTCTTGCGGCTCAATAGCATTTGTTCGAGTTCTTGAATCGTTTCGAGCTGTAGTCTGTAGTTATGGATTCTTGCCGGCTCGTAGGCGGGAAGTTTCTGGACCATGGCGGCTAAACTCGTAACCGTTCCTGCTGTGCCGACGAAAGTCGTTGCCTGATAGTTGTCCATGTCGGCGACTGCTGCTTTGGTTTCTCTTGCGACCCATTCGCGCGCCTGGTGTACTTCCTCGTCGGTCGGCGGATCATGATGTAAGAGCCGTTCACAGAGCCTTACGACCCCCCTATCGATCAATCGCACGACCGAATTCTGGCTCGGAGCCTGTCCGACGTTGCCGTTCGTGACGAGGCGAAGGAGGTGCGGCCAGATGCGAGGGTCAGACGAAGCTGGTCGCGGATCGTTCGCCATAGTAGAACGGTCCATGTCGGACAGGCTCCTGGGCGAGCCAGCGCCGATGCCTGACTCAAGCGAGACGGGCGAGACTGGCGGGAAAAGCGCGACAGGCGTGACTTGAAGGCTGAAGGTTAGGGCTAGGCTGAAGTGTTCAGACTCCGACCTTCAGCCTTCCCAGCTTTAGCCTAATCCGTCTCGCGCTTAATCCGAGGTGAGGAGGCCGTGGACGAGAGCGTACTTGGTTAGCTCCGCCGTCGTGTGAAGATCGAGTTGCGCCATGATCTGCGTTTTATGAAACTCGACCGTCTTTGGTGAGAGACTGAGGGTCGACGCAATCTCCTTGACCGTCATCCCTTCTGCAACGAGTTGAAGCACTTCTCGTTGGCGCTCTGTCAAGGCCTTGTCCTTCAGCACCGCAGGCCTCCCCCCGGTGAGGACCGACTGCACCAGACCTTTCGCGACCAAGGGGGTGACATAACACTGTCCGTCCATGGCTGATTGGATGGCTTGGAATAATTCTGAACCGGCGGATCGTTTGAGCAGATAGCCTGAGGCACCGGCCTTGAAGGCTTCATTCACATAGGCCGGGTCAGCGTGCATCGTCACGAAGATCAGCTTGGTGCAAGGCAGCATCTTCTTCAGCTTGCGGGCGGCATCCACCCCATTGAGCTGCGGCATCGAGATATCGAGCGTGATGATGTCGGGCTGAAGTTCCTGGGCCATTCGAAGCAGCGTCCGGCCATCCTCCGCCACGCCAACGATCTCACAGCGATCCTCCAACAGTTTCCGGAATCCGTCCAACACCAGGGTATGGTCATCCGCCAGGAGAACCCGGGGCCTACTCATGCCACCTCCTCCGGAACGAGCACCACCACCTGCACCCTCGTTCCCTTCCCCACGGCAGAAACAACTTGCAACTCCCCGTGAACCAAGGCAACTCGCTCTTTCATACCGAGCAACCCCAGTCCATGTGATCCGTACCTGGGTAGTTGAGCGTCAAATCCCACTCCATTATCCGTAATCGTGACCGTCAGCGCAGAGCGCGATCGGGTCAGCTCCACATCGACTCGCGACGCCGCCGCATGGCGCGCCACGTTGTTGAGGCTTTCTTGGGCTACGCGATAAAGACAGGTCGCGATCTCCTGGGGGACGACTGCGGGGATATCCTTGTGTCCAAAGCTCCCTCGGATATGGCTTCGCGTGGTGAAGTCGTCCACCAACCGCTGCAGGGCGATCGGCAGGCCGAGGTCATCGAGGATA
Source organism: Nitrospira sp. (assembly GCA_005239475.1). Lineage (GTDB taxonomy): Bacteria > Nitrospirota > Nitrospiria > Nitrospirales > Nitrospiraceae > Palsa-1315. Next base: position 7,556 of record SPAX01000025.1, read on the forward strand.
GAGGGATGAAGCTGATAGGCCAACCGACGCACCACATCAGACAAATCCACAACCCGGTGTTGTATCGCGCGGACGGCTCGGCCTACGTGACCTGGTGTGACCCTGAGCTGCCGCTCTACCGCTTCGATATCCATGGCAAGCAGCGCGAGTCGTTGATTGATGTCATCGTGCAAATCACGCGAGATACGACGCCGCTCTTCCTCCTGCACGCGCAACAGTTCGAACGCCAACTTTTGCAGTGCTTGCTTGCTGCATTCGAGCGACACCTCGGTCTGCATCCGTTCAGCCACTTCCGCTACCAATGATTCGTTGACGGAGGCCAGCTCTTGTGTGCGGACCTGCACACGCCTATCCAAGGCCTCGTTGAGTCGTTGCAGTTCCTCTTCGTGCGTGCGGCTCTGCTGCTCCGTCCGCTTCCGCGCCGAGATATCCCGCACGAATGCGCTGAACGTATAGGCCCCCCCCTGCCCCAAGGCCGGCGAGATCGCCAGTTCCACCGGAAACTCGTGCCCGTCCTGGTGACAGGCCGTGATCTCGATCCGCGTGTTCATGATCGGTCCTTCGCCGGTGGCGAGGAAGTGGCGCAAGCCACGTTCATGGGCTTCCCGGTATTGTGCCGGGATAATGGTAGCGGAGAGGAGTTGTCCGATGGCCTCGTGCCGGGGCCAGCCGAACATCTGCTCGGCTTGGATGTTCCAGTCGGTGATGACGCCCGTGGCATCCATCCCGATGAAGCCATCGAGCGCCATCTCGACGATGCGCCGCGTGTGTGCTTCACTCTCGCGCAGGGACGCCTCGGCGTCCCTGGCGAGCGCACTCTCCTGCTGCGCGCGCAGATGTTCCCTCTGCACGCGTCTCATGGTCCACAGCAAGAGTCCAAACGTGGGCCCCACTAAGGCGGCGCCCGCCAGGCCAAGCTTCCAGAGGACTTCGCGAATCGGCGCCAGCACGTCGCGTCGATCCATGCGCATCAGAGCACCGTCCACTGTAGACCCTCGAACCCGCCACGGGCTTGAGTTTTGGCATAGCCGGTGATGACCGGTACATGGCGACGCAGGTGCTCTTCCTCGACGTAACTGGACAGGGACCGTTGGCTTACCAGTGCCGACGGGAGGCCAAGTTGTATGAGATTGACCAAGCCCTTATGCGAGAGATCCGAATCAATGAAGGCCACCCCCTTCTCTGTCAGGAACTGGTATTCCAGCGCTCCCCAAAATCCCTCCCGCTGCCGGAAAGCCAGAAGTGTCCCCGTCATGACGTGTTCCAGCCCAGAGATCCCCACTCGCATCGTCACGACCCCCAGAAATTCCCCGTTCGGTCCGGTGATGGGAGCTGTCACGGCGATGGTGTCAGGACCGCCCATCACGGCGAAGGGCTCCACATCCCCCATATGGACCGCTCGCCCGTTACGCACGATCTGAAACCAGGGTTGGGCGCTGTAGTCCCGCCCCACCGTGGCCGGGTCGGTGGCGACCACGATCTGGCCGCGTTCGTTCGTGGCGCCGATCCACAAATAATCCGGGTACGCGGTTTTCATCCGGGCGACATAGGCCGACTGAAACTTCCGATTGTGTGGCTGCACGCTGAACGTCTCTGCCATCATCAGCACATCGCCATACCGTTCAGAGAGGAATCGGTCCAGTTTGTCCGAGACTTCGGCTGCTGTCAGGGCCAGGGTTTCGCCGGCTGTGGCAACCATGCGGGTTTCGATGTAGCGGAGCGCGAGTCCGCCGATGGTCAGAATGACGACCGTCATCGCG
>SPAX01000025.1:9389-40982 GCA_005239475.1 Nitrospira sp.
CGTGGNTTCNNNCNNGGNNNNGCANNCTTTCGTGGTTCCCCAGGAGCGGCAGGNCCANGGTATCGANANGGATGAACCTTGGGGAACAGGNGCGGAANCGCCCCTGNGNACGANGCGGGCGCGGCCGCAACAGCCGGAGCCGAGGCAACTGCAACCGGACCAGTNCNCGAGAGACGGCCNNGCGANNNNTGAGTTGTGGGAAGACGGTCTACTGGAAGGCCNGGACCTGCACCAGATCGNAGGCACAGGCTGTGGCNAATCTGCTTGCGTTGATGCACGGCCGTCCGTGNGTTCTCCTGAGAGGTCGTGGAGCCCTCCTCCTGGATGAGGGTTCCGGCCCAGTTTANCGGATCGACGATTCATCGTCATCATGGACATTCACAATGTCATGACACTAGACACCTAGACCGATTGCGANAAGACAGGCGCCCACCGATTGGCTTCTTGTACGACGCTCTTGCGGTTCCCCTCCTNAATGTTCNATGCGAGCCCTCCTGTTTCACCGNAGGGCTTGCGATAGAGCAACAAGCCCCCTTCCGGTTCGCCCTGTTCGGCCAAGTAGGACACCATGGTCCNTCTCTTGCCTTCTGNCCTGATCGAAAAACGTCGTTTTCCCNTGCTCAGCCAGTAGCCAGGAGGTACTTATACCGATCTCTTGCCCTCCCGTCAAACAGGCNTTGCGCGCCTAATCNGNCNTAGNCTGCCGGTATCCTCGCNNATCCAACTATGCTAGACTGCNGGCCGNTACAGAGGANACGAATTGANNATGNCTCATCATCCACGACTTGCGCTTGTCNTTNTAACNGGAATGATCCTGGCTTCGTCTGCCTGCGCGACAGGACCTGAGCAGGACTTAACGATCCATGAGTCCGAACGAGGTGCGGTGTATGTGGAGCGNATTCCCGATCGGTCCTTTCAAGCCACCCACCCCATTNCNTTATCGGCAGATACGATGGCCCGGGTCCTTCGNGGTGTAGTTCTCAAGGATAGCCGAGGGCTCTTGGGAAGCCTGGTCGCCGGCAAGNCGGANACCGTTCGAGCGTTTGNGGANAAGGACATTGAGTACCTGGCGNCGCTCCTGGTCGAGGGNCTCACCAGAGCNGCGCCGGANCAGCAGGTTGGCTTTAGCGTCGTCCAGATCGATGCGCCGACCTCTCCGAAATCCGTCGGACCGGTCTTCTGCTCATCTTCTGTCCGTTTCCCCGGTGTCTGTTCGTCAGAACAGCCACCGGGGAAGGCTCCAGCAGAATCGACGAAGGGTTCGCTCTACGCCTACGGACGGTCACTGTATCTGACCTTGACCGAGTATCGCCACCGGCCGGGGCGAGCCGACACGACTACATTGGCGAGCCGCACGGTGCACTTCGTCCCGGAATCCGCCAAGCGCCCCGATAGCTATCGAAACGCTCGCTCAACCGACGCCACTCTGGTGATCGACTACGACGCGCTTGCCTCAATGCCTGCCGCATCGGACCTACGATCGACTGCCGCTCAACCACCGACGCCTGTGAAGGGGGAACCCACTCAGCGAGATACTGATCTGGACGAGCTACGGAAGGAGTTGCAGGACATCAAGAAGAAACTGGTGGAGCAAGAAGCGGAGCGGACCCGCTCCATTCCCTCGTCTTCCACGAAGCCGACACCTCGATCGACTCCTTAACCAAACCTATCCCCGTTGCTTCTCAGCCCTCTGGTCGAGTTCTCCAGCTAAGAGCACGGCCTCGGCTATCTCGCGCATCGACTTCCGCAAATCCATACTTTGCCGCTGAATGAGTTTGAAGGCCTCTTCTTCAGTCAGCCTCTTTGAGCGCATCAGGTAGCCCTTGGCCCGCTCCATGAGCTTCCGAACCGCCAGCGCTTCCTGCATCTCAAAGGACTTCTCGACCAGGGCCGTATGCTCAATGGCGATGGCAGCCTGATTGGCGATGGCCTGGAGCAACTTGACCTCTTCGCTGGTAAACACGTGTGGAACGGACGTGTAACTATTGATCACGCCCATCGCCTTCTCCCGCACCATCATCGGTACCGAAAGCAATGAGCACAGCCCTTCCTGCTTGGCCATATCCCGATACATATAGTCTCGATCAGTGGTGACGTCGGCCACGATAATCGGTCGACGGTCTTTCACGGCGCGGCCACTGATACTCTGCCCAACTTTCAAATTGGGCTTGCGACGATACTGTTCGCTGAGGCTCTGCGTCGCCTCGACCCGCAGTTCTCCCTTGGATTCGTCCAATAACATAATCGAGCAGATCTTAGAGTTCATCATTTGCCCGGTCATCGTCACCAGGAGTTGAAACACGTCTTTGATCAACCGATTGGACGCCACCGTCTCTGAGACCTGTGACAACATTTCCACTTGTAAGGCTTTGCGCTGCATTTGATCGTAGAGCCGCGCGTTCTCGATCGCTCCACCGACTTGACTGGCGATGGTCGAGAGTAACGCAATCTCATCCGGCTGATAGCGCCTTGGGCGCTTATGTTGGACATTGATCACGCCGACCACTTCTTTTTTGGCCATAATCGGTACGGAGACAAAGGCTTGATGGCGATCTTCTGGAAGGTTATGAAAAAACTTAAACCGTGGATCGTCGTTCGCATTACTCGAAATCACGACGCGCGTTCGTTCCTGAGCGACCCACCCGGTGATGCCCTCTCCCAAACCGATCGTGATGCGTCCAATTAATTTCGGATGAGGGTTTTTCGAGGCTCGAAGAATAAGTTCGTCTTGGCTGTCCGACAATAGATATAGGAGGCAGGCGTCCGCCTTGGTGACTTCGACGACAACTTCGACGATATGTTTGAGAATGGCTTCGAGATCCAGTTGGTTGCTGATCGACGCGGAAATCCGATGGAGCACATCGACTTCGCGTGTTTTTTCCCGCAACGCCTGTTGGAGATATGCCACGGATGGTGTGCGTGTGGTCGTCATAGCGATTTACCTTCGTGCACGGGCCTTTCGTCGCACAGGATGCTTGCCTGGCTGGCGGCCTCTCGACGGTCGGCTCCCACGGCCGTGCTTGCTCTGAAACCACGCTGCACAGATCGGCTGCTCGAGTGGCCGAATGACCACCTCCCCAATCCGCACTGGCCATACCCCGATGACGCGCCCCCCGACCACCTTCTTGTCATGTTGCATCGCGCCCCAGAGGGAGGTACAGGATGCCTGTGGGAGCTGTTCGGACAACCCTGCACGCTGCACCAGACTTCTGATCCGTTCGACAACGTCTCGCCCGCACAGGCCCATGTAACAGGCCAAATCCGCTTCTTGCACCAATCCGATCCCCACCGCTTCACCATGGATCAACCCACGATAGCCCGCGAGTGACTCCAGTGCATGTCCGATCGTGTGGCCGTAATTGAGAATGCGTCGGCGATCCGACTCCCGCTCGTCCGCGGCAACTACCTGCGCTTTGATCTCGCAGGATCGTTGAATCGCGTGCATAACCGGCTCTTCCTCGAGTTTCAACAGCGCAGGAATCTCCTGCTCCAGAAAGGCGAAGAATTCCTCGTCAGCGATAATGCCATATTTGATCACTTCAGCTAAACCAGCAATCCATTCGCGGCGGGGCAGGGTACGCAGCGTGAGGGGGTCGATCAAGACCGCGCGCGGCTGGTAAAACGCCCCGATGAGATTCTTGCCCAGCCGATGGTCCACGCCGGTCTTGCCCCCAACACTGGAATCTACTTGCGCCACAAGCGTGGTCGGCACTTGTACGAACGGAATTCCTCGTTGATAGATCGCGGCGGCAAAGCCGGTGACATCACCGATGACTCCGCCACCGAGAGCCAGCAACAGGGACTGACGTTCAAACTTGTGCTTGGCTAAGGTATCGAGAATCTTGGCGATTGTACCAAGTGTCTTGGTTCGCTCTCCCGGTGGCAAGATGATCGGAGTCGGGTCGAATCCCGCCTTGCACAGCGAGCGGAGAGTCCTTTGAAGATACCGGCTTGCCACATGCCGATCTGTCACAACCCCGATCTTCGGAGAAGTCGTAAGGGCGCTGAGCCTGGCACCCACTGTCGCAAGTAACCCAGGATGAAGGACAATGTCGTAGCTTCGTTCCCCCAAGGTCACCGGTATCATCTGTTCTGCCACACCGGCGATGCTCAACGACGATCTCTCCTGACCCAAGATACCAGTCGCCCATCCGATTCTTCCTGGATAGGAAGGCCTGGATTGACGACACACTTCGCCTGCGGTGACGATGAATTACGCGGGCTTCAATCGGGGGGATAGTACCACAACGGGTCGGAAACTAGAAGGTTTTCAGTCCGTCTCCAAGCCAAATGATCTCGTTTTACGGCCTCAGGAGTACCCTCGTTAGCAGGATGCTGAAAAAGTCCTCCAGCGCCACAGACCTGGCGCGTGAAGCGCGAGACATGCGAGAAAGGCGTGACGTGGACAGAGTGGGTTCCACCCTCGTTTTTCCCATCTCGCTCGTCTCGCCAGTCGCGCCTTTCCCGCTCGTCTCGCGTGCCACAATAGTTTTTCCGCAGCCTGTTAGACGTATCGCGCATCACGTTGGTCAGTACAAATGGTCCTCGCCTCTTCTCAGGTCATGCTGTCAGTTGGATTGCCGATTGTTTTGCACGCACATACGACCGAGCGCCCGTCGCATTTTCTTGCGACGAGCAGGGCCAGCATTGATCATGTCAGATATAAGCAGAGGACTGGAGCGTACGTCTTGGAGGATCGAGATGAAGCACCAACCGTGAAGCGCTCACCACCTTGAGCGCCCCCATCTATAACACTGTACCGGGACTGACGGTTCGCTACATACTCTTCACGATACTGGGCGTCAAGAAGATGAGCAGCTCTTGTTTCGCTACAGACTCGGTCTTCTGCTTGAAGAGCCATCCCAAAACAGGCACGCGAGAGAGATAGGGGATGCCGGCCACGCTGTTGTTCTGCGTATCGATAAAGACCCCGCCGACCACCATGGTCTCGCCATCGCGGATAATGACCTGGGTCGTGGCTTCGCGACGGTCAATGCTGGGACCAGCCGGATTGCTTCGTGCACCGACGGCGTTTCTGGTTGCGCGAACCTTCATCATGATCTGCTTACCGACTTCCTTGGGATCTCGCGAGGTAATCTGAGGAGTCACATTCAATTCCAAGTTCGCATCCACAAAGGTCGTCTGAGTTCCCTGGAGGGAGGTCGTCTGGAAGGGGATCGATTCCCCCTGTGAGATCTTGGCCTCCCGCTTGTCCAGGGTCGTGACCTTCGGCGCGGCAATGACTTTACTCAGACCAAGTAACTCACCTGCCGACAACCGCATATCCAACAACGTTCCATCTGCTTTCCCAATCGTGAACCCGACACCAGGAGTCGACGTCAAACCGCCGACTGTAGCGGGAAGATTGACTAGAAAATTAGATGATTGAGCTCCAAATCCTCCGACATTACCCGTCCTAAAAGCCGCTACCCCACCGCCTGCGAGGTTGTTCACATTCGCCACGCCCCACTGAACGCCCAGCGAACGGGAATAGGTCGTATCAGCCTGCACGATCCTAGCTTCGATTTGGACTTGAGGTACTTCGAGATCGAGTCCATCAATCAGCTGCTTCATCACCCCAACCTGGCTTTCCGTATCCCGAACGATTAAGGCATTAGACCCCTGACTGGTTTGCATTTTCCCTCTCGGGCTCAAATACTGCCGAAGAGACGTCATAAGCTCCATCGCTTGCAGGTTTCTAATATAGAACACCCGATCAACCAGTTCTTCCGCTTTCGTCTTGGCATCCTTCGCCTGCGCTTCTTCATTCTGCTGTTTAGCAATGTTCGCCAGCGAATCGATCCACAGGATATTACTCTGCCTGATCTTGCCTAACCCATTCATCTTTAAAATCATATCAAGCGCCTGATCCCAGGGTACACTCACGAGCTTCATTGTGACCTTACTCTTGACCCCTTCACCGACGACCATGTTAAACCCGCTCACTTCGGCAATGAGCCGCAGCACATTACTGATGTCGGCCTGCTGGAAATCCAGCGAAATGCGCCGGCCGACATAACGCGTTTCTCCAACAACCAAATCTTCCTTTGGAGTGCTTTTCTCACCACTCTCCGCCTCGGAGGTCATCTGGACAGGTCGCACATGAAATTTCATTGAAGACCGCCGAAGCGTAGCCATTGCCCGCTGAGGCGCCCGAGAGATGACAGTCGCCTGGACCGGCGGCATTACAGGAGTCTCCGACTCGATCATTTCGACCGCCTCACCACGGGAAGGGTCTGTCTCTGCGCCTCTATCCGTACCGGCGCCTTCCCGAAGAGTCACAATAAGATTCGCGCCTTGCGGTTCGACCGAGTAAGCAGCCTTGCCGGCAAGATCCAATACCACTCGTACTTTATCGGCATGATAACCCAGACGCACTTGCTTCAAAAACTTATGCTCCACGGATATGACCGGCTTGCTTATGACGGACGCCACGCCTGGAATGTCGATCATGAGACGCCGCTCATCAAGGCGTGTCACCTCGTGGGCCAGCCTGCCATCCCCCGAGATGACCACACGGATGTCGTCCGTGCCGCGCTGAACATCGACGCGGGTCAGGGTCTGTGCCGGACCTCCCTCGATGCTCGAGGGCATGCCTGCATCGACAGCAGGCACCTCGGTTGACGCCCCCATCGATGGCATGGCTATCGGGACACTGAGTGCTCCCACCGCTGAGAGCACGCGAACAAATGCTGTAGTTGTCATCGTCAGCTTAGGTGTCATTCTGCGCCCTCTTTCGGGTGAAGGAGCTTGACATACTCCCGCTCCTGTTTGCTCCCATACACATCTGTAAACCTTTCTTGCACCACAATGCCTTTCTCCGTCACGGCACTCACCACGCCATTATTGGGACCGATACGCGTTCCTCGACGGACCGTATATCCATTCCCATCTGGCGTCTGAACCATAGCCGTATTGCCGTAGGCTCCCCACACTACAGCGATCAGGTTCATCTCAGTGAGCCCGACGCGCTGGAGCGGAGGTAACGTGGGGTCAATCGGCCCGAGCCCCAACTGTTGCAACACTGGCACGAACGGATCGCGCCGCCCAGAAGGGTCATAGGAACGTGCGCTCACTGGCTCCACCATTGAATTGGGTGCAACTGGTTGCGCACTCTCATCGCCAGCTGCGGCAGCTACGGTTGGAGACGGTGCGTGCCTTGGCACATCATTGAGGGAAGGCACTTTCAGAGAATCCTGCCGCATTGGGCTAATTTGTCGGACATGAGAACTCATAGCTGCCTCAGCAAGGCCCAGGCTAACTACGACGAGCAGGCCGACACATCCCACACATCCTATCAGAGTCATTCTTGTTGTCTTCATGATCAACCGCCAGTTTTCACAGATGGCATTCATCGCTCAGGCCTCGCACGAGACTCTGTGCCCTATTTCTTCTGAGGAGTCGCCGGAACAACCGCAGCCAGCTTGGTTTCCTCTGGTGCCGCATAGGCTACAAGGTCAAACACGGTCTGTGTGACAACCCGTCCCTTCTCAAACTTTGGAGCTCCCATCTTGAGGCCAGACACGGTCACAATCCGAGGCAACGCGTTGATTCGATCGAAAAACAAGGCAGCGGTATGGTAGCCACCAGAGACCTCTACGTTCACCGGCATCCGCACAAAGAGTTTCGATGCATCCTCGCTCTTGGGACTCGGTTTCCACAGCTTAATGTCCAGTCCAAGGCGAATCCCCAAGTCTGACACCTGCTTGAGCAACATCACCGCCTCTTCTTCAGGCGGCAGGCGTTCTTTCTTTTTCGCGAGTTCAATCTCTAGTTGTTTGCTGGCGGCAATGAGTTCATCGAGATGCTTGACTTTAATGGTCAATGTTTGAATTTCGTTGTCGAGCGTGCCGATCTCTCCTTGAAGCGCTACAATCTCCGTCGACTTTGGCTCGGCCACATAATAGTAGAAGCCCACGATAATCCCCGCAAGAACCATCAGCAGAAGCCCCACCTTCTGAACCAATGGGATGGACCGCAATAGGTCAAGATTAATAGTAGGCAGCTTCATGATTCTTACCCTTTGAGACGGAAACCGAGTTTAAACTGATAGATATTGAGTTGGCTCTCCACTGCAGCTCGACTTTCTTGAAGATTGATATTCGTGAAATAGTCGGTACGGCGCAGGTTGTTCACGAATTCCACCACATCATCGTTGGTCGCCGCACGACCCTCAAGATCGATCTCTTTCCCGGTGACCGCGACCTTCACTAGCCACACCTTCAGCGGCTCCAGACTCTGACTGACATGGTCGAGCACCTTGACAGGGCCAACACGTGACTTTTCCAATTCGTCAATAATACGATTCTTGTCTTCCAGCACTTTCTTTCGGCTTTCAAAATCAGAAACCTGCTTCACTTGTTCCTTCAGCTGCGCGACCTGCTTCTGCTTGTCGAGTTTTTCGGTCTGCCGAACGGTTATCTCATCATCGAGTGACGCCGAGTACCACCAGCATCCCGCCAGGGTGATGAACAACATCCCCACACCCAACAGCGCCTGTGCTCTGACGTCATACTGCGGCTTCGCCTTATGCCCCTTGGGCCCTGGCAATAAATTAATGCGAATCATCGATCCCCTACCGATCTAAGGGCCAATCCAACCCCCACGGCAGCCAGCGGTGCCATTTCAGCTAACGTATCCTGATCAAAATCACTCCCTGAGGTATCGATTTCACCGAACGGATTAGCCACCTCGACAACAGCCTGCATTCGATCTCTCAGTTGCGGAAGCAGGCCCTTGACCTGAGCGCCCCCTCCGCACAAAAGAACTTGCTGAACGTCCGCATCCGACATGGTTGACTTGAAATAATCGATGGTTCGCGCAATTTCCGACGCAACCTCGGCATTGACACTGTCGACGACCGTGGTCACCGCGGCCTGATTATTCCCTGCCGAACGCTCGCCTTTTTTCGTTTCCTCTGCCTCTTCGTAGGACATGCCCATCTCTCGCTGAATGGCTTCCGTATAGCGATTCCCTCCGATGGGAATATCACGCGTGAATAGCGAGGTGCCGCCTCGAACAATATTGATATTCATGACACTGGCACCAATATTCACGAGCGCGGTGGTATCCTCTTGCGAGACGGGATAATTGATCGCGTGCATGTTTTCGATCGCGAAGGCATCCACGTCCATGACGATCGGCACCAACCCCGCCCCCTTGACGAGTTCGGTCAGCTCATTGATCTTGTCCTTCTTGGCCGCGACGAGAATGATTGACATCTCTCCCTGGGTATCGCCCCCGGCCTCGGAAGAGCGCAACACACTGAAGTCGATGTTCACCTCATTAATATCGAAGGGGATGTATTGCTCCGCGGCAAGTCTCACCTGCCCCTCCAACTCCTCATCAGGCATCGGCGGCAGACTAATTTTTTTAATGATGACCGCATGGCCAGAAATCGACACGGCGACTTGCCTCACCTTGATTTTCGTTTCCTCAAACAATTCCTTAATCGCCGACACTACCCGCCCCTCATCCATCACCGTACCATCGACGATGACTTCCGGCTCGAGTGGCTTGAAGCCAAACTTCTGGAGAATGTACCGCCCTCGGCTTTCCTTCAACTGGACGAGCTTGATACCACTCGACCCGATATCCAGCCCAACGAGCTGTCGCTTCGGGGTGAACATCGAGAACAGATCAGTTTCGGCGAGACCTTTAAATGAATTCAGCATACGCGCCTCTGACTGTACATGACTGTCCGCGCAGGACAAATCTTTTTGTGAATATCGCGCAGACTGTCAATCATGACCATACCCCCGCATGTTTCACCCTCGTAAGGAACGCATTCATATCGAGACCGTCCTGGCTATACACGTGCTTCCTGCCCTCCACGTCATATTTCACTTTATGAGGAGCCGCTTCGAACTGAATCACATTCGCCAAACGTCTGAACTGTGTGTCTACACTGCGGATCTGCTTCATGCACATGCTAAGTATAGTCCGTATGTTCTACCTGTCAAGGAAATCGCTTTCTGTGCACAGGTAGAGGGATAGAGACGAGGGCGATGGTGGCACGAGGAAGAACCTGACGGCCCCGTGGCTATGACTTATTGAGATCGCGATGGGCGACGGTCACTTGATATCCAAGCGCGGAAAAACTTTCTTGGAGCCGGCCGGCAATGGCCACAGACCGATGACGTCCGCCGGTGCAGCCAATCCCGACATTCACATAGCTGCGGTGTTCTCGTTCGAAGAGAGGAATGAGGAATTTAAAAAGGCCCTCCAGCTGTCCAATGAACGCGATGGCGTCCGGATCGGTCAGCACATAGTTCCGCACTCGCGGATCTTCCCCGGTTAATGGTTTGAGGTCGGGAACGAAGAACGGGTTCCGCAAGAACCGGACGTCGAACAGGAGGTCAATGTCGTACGGCACGCCGAACTTGTAGCCAAATGTCACCAGCGAAATGGTCAACCGGCGAGGTACGCCCTCCTGCCTGAACTGCCGGGCCAACAACTCTCGCAATTCATGCACCGTCAAATCGGAGGTATCAATAATACGGTCGGCGTGTCGCCGAAGATCAGCCAAACGCTCCTTTTCAAACCGCACTCCTTCCAAAACCGGGAGATGCGGCAGGAGCGGGTGGGGTCTCCGAGACTCCGAGAATCGACGGACCAGCACCTCTTCACGAGCTTCAAAAAATATCAACTCAACCGAATGGCCAAGCACCTTCACCCGCTCAAGAATCCCCACGAGATCAGAAAAAAACACGCGCTCCCGGATATCGATGCCAAGCGCGACATTCTTAATCTCGCCCCCCTGCTGATGACACAACTCGACAAAGGTCGGCAGGAGAGCCGGCGGCAAATTATCAATACAGAAATACCCGACGTCTTCGAAGCACTTGAGGGCGTGCGACTTCCCTGAGCCAGAAAGACCACTGATCACAACCAACTTCAGTCCAGCCATACAAATATAAACTTACGGATCAATTAGGACCACTCGATCACGATCGATACGCTGCAGAATCTGCAGTTTTCCCGAGGACAGGGCGGTGAACACCACCAGCGAACCGGGCAGAGGATCTAGCCGACCCTTGGCTTCCTCCAGGGTCAGCACAGCTCGGACTGGACGAATAACTTCAATGTCTTCCTCTTCCTTACGAATAACTGGCCGCGGACTCTTGCGCACTGATCTCTTGGCCGGTTCTTTATGATCAGTCTGGCGTTCTTTCTGCTTTCGTATCTGGACACCCAAGCGGTCTACGAGCTGGTCGATCGTCGCGTACATTTCCTGCGTCGAAGCTTTTGCTTGAATCCGTCGCCGCTGCATTGTGCAGACGACCTCCGCACTATGCTGAAGCTTGCTCACACCCAGGATCACTTCCAGATGGCTCAGCTTCACTTCATACCGCGCGAGCCGCTCAAACCGACTTTCAATATGCTGCCTGAGCGCCGGCGTCACGACGAGATGTCGCCCTGTAATTTTCATAGACATTCATCCTTTCAAGCTGGATAACTGCGGCCCCACTGCCATTCGACTATGTTTGTTGGTTCTGAGCATCCACAACACCAGGGGAGACACCAGAGCAGGAAGCAACGACGAGCGCAGCTGGACAGGGAAGGTCTACCAGGCTGCGAAAAAACTATCGTGGCACGCGAGACGAGCGGGAAAGGCGCGACTGGCGGGACGAGCGAGACGGGCCTAACGAGATGGGAACCCAATTTGTCCTCGTCGCGCCTTTCTCGCATGTCTTGCGCTTCACGCGCCATGGTCTGTGGCGCTGGCAGGACGATTTCAGCATCCTGCTAAAAGAACCGCTTGCGCTGAGTAGCGGAGGGGATATGTTCTTCCGCCCGATACTTGGCCACAGTCCGTCGCGCGATCACAACCTGCTGCGTGAGCAGCCGCGCCGCGATCTCTTCATCTTTGAGGGGGTGGCTCGCATCTTCCTCCGCCACCATTTTCCGAATCATCTCTCTCACCGTTACGGACGACATCATGTCGGAGGGCTGATCCACTCGCTGCAGGCCGGCATTGAAGAAGAATTTTAGATCCAGCATCCCCTGCGGGCAATACATATACTTGTTCGCCGTCACACGACTGATTGTCGACTCGTGCATTCCAATATCCTCAGCTACCTGCTTGAGCACCAACGGCTTAAGATGCTGCACGCCCTTTTCAAAGAACTGCTCCTGAAACTTCACGATACTCGACACCACCTTTACGATCGTCTTATTCCGCTGTTCGATACTGCGAATGACCCATTGTGCCGCCCGCAACTTCTCCTCCAGATAGGCCTTCGTCTCCGCCGACCCGCTCTCACCAGCCCCCATCAATTGCTTATAGTACGGGCTGATCCGCATACGGGGCAGTCCATCGTCGTTAAGTACGACCACCCATTCCCCTTCATTCTTAACGACAAATACGTCAGGGACAATTACATAGTTCTGGGTGTTCGTAAACGGTCGCCCCGGCTTCGGCTCAAGCACTTCGATGACCTTGGTCGCCTGAAAGACCTCTTCGACCGTGACATCTAGGGCTTTCGCGATCCTCGCATACTGTTTCCGCTCCAAGTCTTTGAGATGGTGCTGAACAATGGATTCAACAATCGATCCCTTCAAGGCGCCGGGCCGAGCCCCTAATGATCCCATGGGACTTTTCCCCAAATGTCCGATCTGTAACAGCAGACATTCCGCAAGATCTCGGGCCGCCACTCCAGTCGGATCAAAGCTCTGAATATCCTTGAGGACTGACTCCGCCTCACTGTCGGTGAAGTCGGTCCCGCTGACCATCTCTGCGAGAGACATGCGCAGGTACCCATCATCGTCAAGGTTACCGATGATCAACCGCCCGATCCCCTTTTCACGATCCGATAAACCGGAAAACGACAGCTGCCAGAGGAGATGGTCTTCCAAGGATGTGGCTTTCGCCATGGTTTGTTCATAGGAAGGAAACTCGTCCTGCGAGGACGACTGAGACTCGGATCCGCCGATCCGACGATCGCTCCCAAAGTACTCTTCCCAACCAGCCGCTGAGGCCTCATCCGGGGTATCGCGTTCTTCCGGAGTCGACTCCTCCACATTCGATGGCTCACTGTCCGCTGATGCCGCTGCATCTTCCGCCTTTTCCTCTGCACTTGCGGCCTCGCTGTCCTCCGCCTCAGTGGGGAGATCCTCCAAGAGTGGGTTTTCCATCAAATGTTGCGTGAGGCTCTGCTGGAGTTCGAGTCGCGACAATTGCAGCAGCTTAATCGCCTGCTGCAATTGTGGAGTCATGATCAGCTTTTGACTCAGCCGAAGGTCGAGCCTGAGCTTCATACGCACCGATCCTTACGCATCATAGCTTGAACCGTTCCCCTAGGTAGACAGCCCGGGCCGTCTCACTCTTGACGATGGATTCGGGAGACCCGGCCTCAAGAATCAACCCTTCGTTGATGATGTAGGCCCGATCCGTGATGGACAGCGTCTCCTGGACATTGTGATCGGTGATCAAAATGCCGATCTCCTTTTCTTTCAATCGGGTAATAATTTGTTGGATGTCCGCGACGGCAATCGGGTCGATCCCTGCAAATGGTTCGTCGAGCAACATGAATGACGGGCTCGTCGCGAGTGCCCTGGTAATTTCCAACCGCCGACGTTCCCCACCCGACAACGCATACGCCATACTCGTTCGAATATGGGTGAGGTCCAGTTCCTTGAGCAGGGCATCGACCCGGTCGCGACGCTCTGCCCGAGAGTAGTTCAGCATCTCAAGAATTGCCAGAATATTGTCTTCAACCGACAAGCGTCGAAACACCGATGATTCTTGCGGAAGATACCCAATTCCTTTCCGCGCACGTCTGTACATTGGCAGATCCGTGATCACCTCTTCACCCAGAGAGATCGCCCCTTCATCAGGCTTACATAGACCAACAATCATGTCGAAAATGGTGGTCTTCCCAGCTCCATTGGGCCCCAGTAAACCCACGATTTCCCCGGCACGGACTTCAATCGAAACGCCTTTCACGACCTTGCGCGAGCGAAAACTTTTCACCAGTCCCGTCGCGCGTAAACCCATACCATCTGTTCTGTTCACCGGGGAGCCAGTCGACGCCGCATTCCCCTGAACCGCCTCGATCACTGGGCCCCCCCCCCTTCCGGCTCGATCCGGACATGCGAGCCTCCTTCCACCACACTCCGATCCTCTGCCAAAAACATCGTGATCTGTTTGCCGCTAACTCGGGTTCCCTTATCCCAGGCCACCGGGTCGCCCGTCAGGACAATCTTATCCCCATCATGGTAGTAGATCGCTTTCTCACAGGTCGCACTCCCTGAATCCTTCTCGATTTTGACTCGTCCGGTCGCCTCAATCCTGTTGACTGAACGATTCGACACAGCCGGGACGGCATCAGGCCCTTTCGAAGGCGCGGCGCCCTTGACGGCCTCAGGACCTTTCTGGTTATCGCTCGCAGGTGGATCTTGCACGCGAAACATCACCACCATGCGATCGGAATAGACAACCAATGACCCACGAGTCAGCACAACTGCCCCCTCGAACACCGCTTGGCTATCCTGATTTTTTACGGTCATCTTCTTGGACGTTATGGTCGTACTGACCGCTTGCTCGACACCACCCTTGGGCAGGGCTGCGTCAGCCGATTCACTCAATGAAGCCGTCCCAAACGTGAGCAAATTAAGAAGCAGGAGCCATATCAACATGTACATCCTCAAGTACTTCAAATTCTTCGCGGTCCAAATGTCCCAATAACCCACGCCCCGTCACCTCTAACCCATGCCCAACGATACGGACGGGATCTTGCGTGCGTATCTCTCTCGTCTGATCAGTCCAAGCCAGATGGTTGGTATAGATCACGTAGCCGCTCTCAGTGTGAATCACGAGTGGCTCTGATCGGTTCACGAGTACAAAGTTCTTCGTCTCCGTATCCAATGTCCCTTCATCTCCGGTCACCGTCAATTCCTTCCCCTGCTGGCCGAATAGTGTGACTGCGACGACTTGGAGCATCGCCCGCCTGTCCCGTTCAAAAAGTCGAGCCTCTTGCGCCTGCACCTGCCATTGAACGGTATCGCCCTTGGTTTGGGTGAACGTAAACTTGGAAATCGTGGCATCGGCTGTGTCCATAGAACCGGGCGCCGCCGACGTCGGGGTGGGAACCACTATCGAATTGGTCACCAGCAGATAGACGAGGAAACAGGCCAACACCACACTGAGCGCTAACAAACCTCCCTGTACCCAGCGTTGCCACACTTTATCCCTGCTTCCTGTTAAATAGCATGAAGAAAACTGGCACGATAGTAGCATGCGCTCAAAACCAAGTAAACTTATGCCGGAACTACGGCAGGGTCTACTCGGTAGAAATGGAGTGAACGAGGTGGAAGAATCGTCGACACGATAACGCGGCGCCGCGCCCGCGACTAGATCCCGTCGCAGGGGACCTAGTCAGCAGCGGGACTCGCGGGAGATGACACTGTAGATACTTGTTTCTTTACCGACGCAGTATCGGGCCGCGTGACGAGTTCAATTGCGACAAGCTTCGCGGCATCGCCGATCCGCCGTCTCGTCTTCACCATCCTCGTATAGCCACCGGGACGGTCTTTAAATCGAACCGCCACGTCGCTGAACAATTTTGAGACGACGTCCTTACTTCGGATAAACGCAAGGGCTTGCCGCCGAGCCGGCAACGTCCCCTCCTTGCCGAGCGTAATCATCCGGTCCGTGAACCCTCGAATTTCCTTCGCCTTGGCCTCAGTCGTCTCGATGCGTTCATGTTCGAGCAGCGAGGTCACGAGACTTCTGAACAGGGCCCACCGATGTTTGGTCTGTCGTCCGAGCTGTCTACCTTTTTTTCTATGCCGCACGGGTTCCCTCTTGTTTCGTTACTCGCTCTTCGGGCTACCGCTGTTCTGTTGCACTGCATCCAGCTTCACACCGAGACCCAGACCCATTTCCGTCAAGATTTCTTTAATTTCGTTGAGCGATTTCTTACCGAAATTCTTCGTCCTCAGCATCTCCCCTTCCGTCTTCTGGACTAAGTCGGCGATGGTCTTGATGTTCGCATTCTTCAAGCAGTTTGCGGCACGGACCGACAACTCCAACTCGTTCACGCTACGGAACAGATGCTTATTGACCTCACGTTGCGCCTCATCGCTCCCAAGATCAGCACGCCCTTCGACTCGCTCATCAGGATTGATAAAAATATCAACGTGATCACGCAGAATACCAGCCGCCGTGGACAAGGCATCCCGAGGCGAGATGGTCCCGTCCGTCCAGATTTCCATGGTCAATTTATCATAATCGGTCATGCGACCGACGCGGGCATTCTCCACATGAAAGTTCACGCGCTTGATGGGCGAAAACACCGAATCGATCGCGATCACACCAATCGGCAGCCCCTCTTCCTTATTTCGCTCGGCGGGCACGTAGCCCCGCCCATGCTTCACCGTCATTTCCATATCGAAGGAGGCATCCTTGTCCAACGTCGCAATATGGAGATTCGGGGTCAGGATGGTCACGTCCGCATCATGAATAATGTCAGACCCCTTCGCTTCACCGGGTCCCTTCTTTTTGAGACGGAGCGTCTTCGGCTTGTCGGTGTGTACAGCAAGCCGCAGTCCTTTGACGTTCAAAATAATGGAGGTCACATCCTCCGTGATACCAGGAATCGTGGAGAACTCGTGCAGGACCCCTTCGATCTTCACCGTGGTCACCGCCGCACCCGTGAGCGACGACAACAGCACACGCCGTAACCCATTGCCAACCGTCGTCCCAAACCCACGTTCATAGGCCTCTGTTGTAAATCTGCCGAACGTTTGGGTATGCGTATCTTGGTCGACTTCTACCCGCATCGGGATCTGAAAGTCTTTCATCGCTTTAATCATGACTCCCCCTTCATCTCATCGAGTAGCCAGCCACTGAACCGCCGCAGTTCGCTGCAGGGACCAACCCCCTCGCCCAATTCAGCATTTACCTGGAATACAACTCCACGACCATCTGCTCATTCACCGGCAGCGAAATCTGGTCTTTCGACGGCAACGCTCGTACCATGCCCTTAAAGGCCGTCTTGTCCAACTCCAACCACTCTGGAATGCCTCGCCCATCAACAGACTCTAACGCGGCCTGGATCGAGATCAATGTGCGACTTCGCTCCCGAACGCTGATGATATCGCCCGCCTTGACCTGCGCACCAGGCGCATTAATTTTTCGACCATTCATGGTCAGATGCCCGTGGTTCACCAGCTGCCTGGCTTCTTTTCGCGAGGCGCCGAACCCCAATCGGTAGGCCACATTGTCCAACCGACATTCCAGCAACCGCAAGAGCACCTCGCCGGTAATACCCGACTGGCGTTCCGCACGCTCAAACACGCCACGGAACTGGCACTCCATCAAACCGTAAATTCTGCGCAGCTTCTGCTTTTCTCTAAGCTGGGTGCTGTACTCTGAGTTCCTCGGACGCTTTTGCCCATGCTGCCCAGGAGGATAGCTCCGTCGCTCGATGGCGCATTTCTCTGTCATACAGCGCAAGCCTTTCAGAAACAACTTCTCACCCTCTCGCCGACACAATCGACAAACGGGGCCGCGATACTTTGCCACTGCTCTACCTCCGGTTACCGGACATCACCACATGGGTGCGTCCAACAATTCTCGTGTATTCGACTCTCCCGACCTACGCCACTAGACGCGCCGCCGCTTAGGTGGACGGCACCCGTTGTGCGGAATCGGGGTCACATCACGAATCATATGGATCCGCAATCCTGCGGCCTGAAGAGATCGAATCGCCGATTCACGACCCGACCCAGGCCCGTTCACATAGACATCCACTTGCCGCATTCCGCTCTCCATCGCCTTGCGCGCAGCCGCCTCGCCAGCCCGCTGAGCCGCAAAGGGTGTGCTCTTGCGGGAGCCCTTGAAGCCTTGGTTCCCTGAGCTTGCCCACACGATCGTGTTGCCGCTCAAGTCGGTGATAGTGACGATCGTGTTATTGAAGGAGGCCTGGACATGGGCCACCCCGGTCTGCACGATCCGGCGTTCTTTCTTCTTCCCTTTTTTGATGCTCATACAGGCTCCCTACTCACGTAATGGTCCCGCACTACGCTGAACGCGCAGGCGGTTTCGGTTTGCTTCCCACACCGGAGCGACGGCCTTTTCTCGTCCGCGCATTCGTCTTGGTCCGCTGCCCGCGAACCGGCAACCCTTTCCGATGGCGCAGACCACGGTACGTGCCACTATCGATCAATCGCTTGACGTTCATCGAGAAGGTCTTTCTCAGATCGCCTTCGACCTGATAGCCCTCCTGAATAATTCCTCGAATCTTGACGATATGCTCTTCGCTCAAGTCCTTGATGCGAATTGATCCGTCGATCCCGGCCTTGCCCAGGATAGCGAGTGCGGACGCCCGCCCGATCCCATAGACGTAGGTCAGACCGATATCCGCCCGCTTCTCCCTCGGCAAATCCACTCCAGAAATACGAGCCATAATTCCTCCTACCCTCTTCCCCTACGTTCTCACCGGCCGGGGCTGGGTGAGCCTCAATTGCGCGCATCGAACGAGCGCCGTTTCATCGCGCGCGTTCTGCGAGCACGGAGGCCACCCAGCCCCGGCCGCCCCTCACCCTTGGCGCTGCTTGTGGCGCGGATTCTCGCAGAGGATTCGCACCACGCCCTTACGTCGGACCACCTTACATTTGGCACAGATCGGCTTGACGGATGATCTTACTTTCATATCTATTTCGCGCTCCTACTTAAACCGATAGGTGATCCGTCCGCGTGTCAGATCGTACGGCGACAGCTCCACAGTCACCTTATCGCCGGGAAGAATACGGATAAAATGCATGCGCATTTTCCCGGAAATGTGTGCAAGAATCTTATGGCCATTGTCCAGCGACACACGAAACATCGCATTCGGTAACGTTTCGTTTACCGTGCCTTGAATTTCAATCACATCTTCTTTCGGCACGTACCTCTATCCTTTCTCCCCGCACTGCAGAACCACCGCGCCAGCTCCTCAGAGCTGACTCAAAATATGCGGCGGTCCACTCGATTCAATCACGATCGTATGTTCAAAATGCGCAGAAAGACTTCCGTCTACCGTCACCGCCGTCCATCGATCCTCAAGAACCTTGACGGCAGCGCCGCCCATGTTGACCATCGGTTCGATCGCAAGGACCATCCCTGCCTGCAACCGTGGTCCTTGCCCTGGCTTCCCATAATTCGGCACCTGGGGCTCTTCATGCAACTGTCGGCCAATCCCATGGCCTACGAACTCCGTCACGACCGAGTAGCCGGCAGCCTCCACATACTGTTGGACTGCGTGCGAAATGTCTGACAGCCGATGACCCACTACCGCTTGCTTGATTCCGAGGTACATCGCCTCTTCGGTCACTTGTACCAAGCGAGCATTCCGTTCGGTCGTCTGTCCCACCGCGACCGTGATCGCCGAATCCCCGTAAAACCCGCCGACGATCGCCCCGAGGTCAAGCCCGATGATATCACCCTCCTTCAGCAATCGCTTGGAGGGAATCCCGTGGACAACCTGCTCATTCACCGAGGCACAAAGCGTCTTTGGATAATTCCGATACCCCTTAAACGCCGGCTTCGCACTACGGGACCGAATCTCTTCCTCGGCTATGCGGTCCAGTTCATCGGTCGTAATGCCGGGCCGGACGGCTTTCTTCAATATCTGTAGTGTCTCTGCCACTACTCTTGACGCCTGGGCCATCACCGCAATCTCGTCCGGCGTCTTGAGAATGATCATATCACCCGGTACGGTGCCAGCTCCTGAGAGAGATGCTGAAAGACGACGTCCACGGCACCCGATGCATCCATCGGAAACAACAACTTCCGCTCGTCATAATAGCGAACAAGCGGGACCGTCTGCTCGTCATAGACTTTCAAACGCATCTCGATCGCATCGCGACGGTCATCGCTGCGCTGCACGAGCGGCTCTCCGCATCGATCGCAAATCCCATCCATCTTGGGCGGCGCAAAGTCTACATGGAACGTCGCTTGGCACTTCGGGCACGTTCGGCGTCCGCTCAATCGCCGCACAACATCTTCACGCGAAACCTGAAAATTCACGACCCGGTCCAGCGCGATCCCTTTGGAGGTCAACACCGTTCCCAATGCTTCTGCCTGCGGAACAGTCCTGGGAAATCCATCCAGAACGAATCCATTCACGCAGCTGGGATCATCTAATTTCTCCCTGACCAGCCCAATCACCACGGCATCAGGAACCAAGCTCCCCTGATCCATGTAACGCTTCGCCGCGAGGCCCAGGGTAGTCTGATTGCGAACCGCCTCGCGGAGAAGATCACCGGTCGAAATCTTCGCCACCTGATACTGCGCCGCAATACGGTCAGCCTGCGTCCCCTTGCCTACTCCTGGTGCACCGAGAAACACCACCCGCATGCTACCCCTCAACCACTCCGTCCACGAAGGGGAGCCATACCTTTACCGAGAAACCCTTCGTAATTCCGCATCAACATGTGGGACTCAATCTGCTGGGCCGTATCGAGACCGACACCGATCACGATCAGCAACGAGGTACCACCGAAATAGAACGGCACACCCAGTTTATAGATCAACAACTCCGGGATCACACAGACGATCGCGAGGTAAATCGATCCGGCAAACGTAATTCTCGTGAGTACCTTATAGATGTAGTCGGAAGTCCGTACACCAGGGCGAATCCCGGGAATGAATCCACCGTACTTCTTCATGTTGTCAGCCATGTCCACCGGGTTCAAGACCACGGCGGTATAGAAGAAACAGAAAAACAGAATAAGGCCAACGTACATCAGTGTATATAACACCGACCCAGGCGCGAGATGGGCGCCGAAGTCTTTGACCCAGGGCGTCTCAAAAAATCCGGCAATCGTCGCAGGAAACGCAATAATCGACGATGCAAAAATAGGCGGAATCACCCCCGCTGTATTGATCTTCAGTGGAATATGCGTGCTCTGCCCGCCAAACACTCGTCGCCCGATGACCCGCTTCGCATACTGAACCGGCACTTTCCGTCGTCCACTTTCCAAGTACACAATGGCTGCCACCACCACGACCATCAGCAAGGCGAGGGCGACCAACAAGATAATGCTGAGCTGCCCGACCTTGTATAAATCAAAGGTCTGGGCCACGGCGGCCGGCAAACGCGCGACAATCCCCGCAAAAATAATCAAGGAAATGCCGTTCCCGATGCCTCGCTCGGTAATCTGTTCACCGAGCCACATCAGGAAGCCCGTACCGGCTGTCAAAGTGATGACCGTCATAAGACGGAATCCCCACCCACCGCTCATCACGAAGGCCCCGTTATTCATTTGTTCGAGACCTACGGCAATCCCGAAGCCCTGAATCACCGCAATGCCGATCGTCCCGAACCGCGTGTACTGAATAATCTTTTTTCGACCGCGCTCGCCCTCTTTGGCCAACTTTGTTAGGTGAGGGACCACCACGGTCAGCAGCTGAAGAATAATCGAAGCGCTAATATAGGGCATAATGCCCAGCGCTAAAATCGTCAACCTCGAGAGGGACCCGCCTGAAAATATATCCAGAAATCCGAGCAGTGCACCGCCTTGCTTTTGCAGAAATTCGGAGAGGGCCTCGCCGTTGACCCCAGGCGTAGGAATATGCGCCCCGATCCGATACACCACTAACATCCCCATGGTAAAGAGGATACGGGTGCGCAACTCGGGGATTTTAAAAATATTCTGAAAACTGGTCAGGAGTCTCTCAAACACCGGGAATGACCTCGACTCTCCCTCCAGCTGCTAGGATCTTCGCCTCTGCGGACTTACTAAACTTGTGCGCCTGCACAACGATCGCCTTCGTGAGATCTCCATTTCCAAGAATCTTGATCGGCAACGACTTGCGCTTGACCAAGCCGACGTCAACCAGCGCCTGTGGCGTGATGGTTCCGGAGATGATCATGTCACCCAAGCTTTTCAGGTTGACAATCGAGTACTCCTTACGAAATATGTTTGTAAAGCCATGCTTCGGTACTCGACGGATCAGGGACATCTGGCCGCCTTCAAATCCGCCCGCCTGTCGGCTCCGACCACCGGATCTGGCCAACAGACCCTTATGGCCCTTCCCCGATGTTTTCCCATGTCCAGAACCTGGGCCACGACCGATACGCTTACGTCGTTTCCTGGATCCTTTTGCCGGACCGATTTCATGTAAGTTCATTGTGGCTGCACTTCCAATAGATATCCAACTTTGCCAATCATCCCTCTGACCTGTGACGTATTGGGACGAGTCACTGTCTGTCTGATCTTCCTCAAACCGAGGCCCGTCAACACACGCCGATGCTTTTGCGGTGTGCCAATAGGACTTCGTCGCAAGGTAATAACGAACCCCTTGGGGGCAGCCTTGGCGGTCTTTGCTGTCGGCATTAGGCACTCACCCTATTCTCTGCGTCGCCCACCACACGACGACGCATTTTGAGAACGTCTTCAGCGTTGCGGAGCTGGCAGAGACCGTTGAGCGTAGCGCGAACCGTATTAAATGGATTTCCACGGCCCAGCGTCTTCGCAATAACGTTATGGACGCCGGCGACCTCGACCACAGCCCGGACGGCACCCCCGGCAATTATTCCTGCTCCCTTCTTTGCGGGCTTCAGGAGGACATGCTCGGCCCCGAACAGTCCATGGACCTCGTGCGCAATCGTTCCAGACGTGAGAGAGACATGCACCAGGTTTTTCTTGGCCTGTTCAACCGCCTTCGAGATCGCGACGGGCACTTCGGCGGCCTTCCCTTTTCCGATCCCGACCCATCCCTGGCCATCTCCAACAACAACCAGCGCACAGAAATTGAACCGCTTTCCACCCTTCACGACTTTCGCCACGCGATTGATAAAAACAACCTTATCCTTCAGGCTTAGTTCATCTGGATTAACTCGCACCTAACATCTCTCCTCTTTGTTCCTCTCGCTCCCGCACCGTGACGGAAGCGAGGCACGACCTAGAACTGCAGACCGCCTTCACGCGATGCCTCAGCCAACGCTTTGACGCGTCCGTGATACATCCGACCACCACGATCGAACACCACGGCCTGCACTTTGGCGGCCTTAGCCCGTTCGGCCAACAACTTTCCAACAGCCTTTGCCCCAGCGATGCTGCCGGTGGATTTCACCGACGTGCGCAGAGACTTATCCAGGGAAGACGCGGCAGCCAACGTGGCCCCCTTGAGATCGTCAACGATCTGGGCATAGATATGAGAACGGCTGCGAAACACGTTGAGACGTGGACGCTCGGCCGTTCCAAACACTCGCTTTCGCACCCGCTGTTTCCGCCTGGTTAACCGACTCGTTTTATCTGCAGTATTCATGGATCACCCTACTTCCCTGTCTTCCCGGCTTTCTTACGCAACACTTCCCCCACATAGCGAACGCCCTTTTGTTTATAGACGTCGGGCGGCTTGATTGCTCGCAAGTTCGCCGCAACCTGACCCACCAATCGCTTGTCAGCCCCCTTCACATTGATCAGCGTTTGCTTGTCCACCTTCACGTCGATTCCAACAGGAATCGGATAGATGATTGGGTTGATATAGCCACAACTGAAGCTCATCGTCCGACCCTGCACGGCGACCTTATACCCAACCCCGGTGATTTCTAAGTTACGTTCGTAGCCCTTCGTCACACCCTGAACAATGTTACTCAGCTCTGCGCGCGTCAACCCGTGCAATGCACGGATTTGACGGTCCTCATTTGACCGACTCACGACGAGATGTCCGTCCGCGACCGAGACCCCGAGGCCTGCGGACAACGACCAATCGATCTTCCCGAGCGGGCCCTTCACGGATACGACAGGCCCGGCGACTTTTACATCCACTCCTGCCGGAATCTGGATTGGTTTTTTCCCTATGCGTGACATCGATGCCTCGTTCCTCTAGCAAGCCTCTGCAATGACAATTTGGTTCGCTCTACCCATTACCACACCGAGCACAGCACTTCTCCACCCAGTCCAGCGCGGCGAGAATCCTGATCCGTCATCAACCCCTTCGATGTGGACAAGATCGCCACACCAATGCCGTTCTTGACTCGCGGGATGTCTTTGATCCCTACATACACACGGCGACCCGGCTTGCTCACCCGCTGCATGCCGGTGACCATGGGTTGCCCTTCTGGCATATACCGTAACTGCACTTTCAGCACGGGATGTCCATCCGCGGCGTCCGCCTGGACGCCCTGGATATATCCTTCGTTCTGGAGAATCCGAAGGACCTCGCGCTTGAGACGGGAGGCTGGAACGCTCACGACATCGTGACGTCGGCGATGCCCGTTTTGCAATCGTACTAATAGGTCACTAATGGGATCTGTAACCATACCAACCCTTTCACCAACGTTCTTCGTGTGACCAGACGGGGATCACGAGTCCGGTGACGTGAATAGCGGATAATCTACCAACTCGACTTCCGAACCCCCGGGATCTCACCCTTCAGGCTCAGCAACCGAAAACAAATTCTGCACATGCGAAACCGGCGCAAGAACCCTCGCACACGCCCACAGATCTCACACCGGTGATAGTCTCTGACCGGAAACTTCGCCTTGACAGCCGATTTATTTCTGAGCGCTAATCTCGACACCTGCAGCTCCTTCGCTTGACATTACGTCCGGAATGGCATTCCCAAATGCTTCAACAGTGCCCGGCCTTCATCGTTGGTCCTGGCGGTCGTGACAATCGTGATATCCATACCATGGATGGATGCGACCTCGTCATACTTGATCTCGGGGAAGATGAGCTGTTCTTTCAATCCCAATGTGTAATTGCCTCTGCCATCGAACGACTTTGGCGAGACACCTCGGAAGTCTCGAATCCGTGGCAACGACAACGTCACGAGACGATCGAAAAACTCCCACATCCTGCGACTACGCAACGTTACCTTTGTGCCAATCGGCATCCCCTGGCGCAACTTGAAGGAGGCGATAGCCTTCTTCGCCTTTGTAATCAATGGCTTCTGTCCTGTAATCGCACCCAACTCCCCCGCGGCACTCTCCAGCAGTTTCACGTTCTGAATGGCTTCCCCCATTCCTACGTTCAGCACAATCCGTTCGAGCTTCGGGACCTGCATGATGTTTTTGTAGCCGAACTCTTTCATGAGTGCGGGCACAACCTTCTGCACGTAGGCCTCACGCAGCCGTGGCTTGAACTTGGACTCTTCGCTACCCTCGTCCATCGCCTGCGGCGCCGACGACCCTTCTTTTTTCTTGGGTGGTCGCCGCTCCGACGTCTTACTGCCTTTTCCTGATTCAACCTTCGCCATCTGGCGTCCCCACTCCTACTCGACTGAGTCGTTCGATTTTTTACTGAACCGGACCCGGCGGCCATCATCGAGCGTACGCACGCCCAGCCGGGTCGGTTTCCGTGTCACAGGACACAGATACATCACATTTGAGATCGAAAAAGGCGCTTCCCGTTCGAGAATGCCACCTTGCTTGACTTTCTGATTCGGCTTGGTGTGGCGCTTGATCATGTTCACCTTTTCGACCACAACCTTTCCCACTTCTGGATCAACCGAAAGCACTTTCCCGGACTTGCCGCGATCGCGCCCGGCGATCACGACCACCACATCACCCTTACGAATTCGACTCTTCCTCAACGCCTGCCTATTCATCCCGCCGTCTCCACTCTCGTTAAAGCACTTCCGGAGCTAGGGAAATAATCTTCATGAACTTCTTCCACCGCAACTCACGCGCGATCGGCCCAAAAATACGTGTCCCAACGGGATCCCCGTCCTTATTGATCAACACACAGGCATTCCGATCAAACTTGATGTAGGAACCATCCTCGCGACGCACTTCCTTGGTCGTCCTCACGACCACGGCACGGCTCACATCACCCTTCTTGACCGTTGCCGCAGGAATGGCCTCTTTCACTGCCACGACGACAATATCTCCAAGAGAAGCATATCGGCGCCTGGTTCCACCAAGCACATGAAAACACATGGCCTGCTTGGCACCGGAATTATCGGCCACGTCCATGTATGTATAGCTTTGAATCATAGTCCCTGTTATTCCTCTACCCTTCGCACGATCTCGACCTACTCACCCCGTCCCTTTTCCACAACCTCGATAACCCGCATATGCTTATCTTTACTGATCGGCCTCGTCTCGACCATGCGCACACGGTCGCCGATCTTGCAGGCATTATCCTCGTCGTGGGCCTTGAATTTCGTCACCCGTCGAAGCACCTTCCGATAGAGCGGGTGAATCACCGAACGCTCAATCTCGACGACCACGGTCTTATTCATCTTATTACTGACCACACGCCCAACCCATTCACGCCGTTTATTAGCTGACGCTCCCATTCTCAAGCCCCTTTCGCCGTGGTAGAAACTGGGTCGACCTGCGCGATCTCGCGCTGAAGCGTCTTTACCCTGGCAATGGATCGTTTCGTCTTTCGAATCTGCATAGGGTTTTCCAACCGTCCAGTCCCCAGCTGAAAACGAAGATTGAACAGTTCTTGCGTGAGCTGCTGCGTCTTCTCCGCCAGCTCAGGCCCCGTGAGTTGCCGTAATTCCTTCAGATCCATGAATGCGCTCCCCTTACCCTTGCGTCCGATTCAATTGACGCTAAAACTCGCCGCGTATGACACACTTTGTGGCAATGGGCAACTTATGCGAAGCCAAGCGGAAAGCCTCTTTGGCAACATCCGGCGTCACGCCATCCATCTCATAGAGAATGCGGCCTGGCTTAACGACAGCGACCCAATACTCAGGGTTGCCCTTTCCCTTACCCATTCGAGTCTCAGCCGGCTTCTTGGTAATCGGCTTATCGGGGAAAATTCTCGTCCAAACCTGGCCACCGCGCTTCACGCACCGAGTGATCGCGATGCGCGCCGCCTCAATCTGTCGGCTGGTGATCCACCCAGGCTCAAGCGCCTTGAGTCCAAACTCTCCAAGGGTAATCTGACTGCCTCGATAGGCCTTACCGGTCATACGCCCCTTCATCATTTTACGGAACTTAACTTTCTTTGGTGCTAACACGGTATCCTCTTCAATTACCCGAGCCTGCGGTCAAATACTGATTCCTTATTGAGGGGCTGCAACGGAAGGACTTCCCCCTTATAGATCCAGGTCTTGATCCCGATCTGCCCCATCGTCGTGTGGGCTTCGGCAAACCCGTAATCGATGTCCGCCCGGAGCGTATGGAGAGGCACACGGCCTTCGCGGTACCACTCTGAGCGCGCGATCTCCGCCCCACCAAGACGGCCCCCGACCATAATCTTGATACCCTGGGCTCCCAGACGAAGCGCGGACTGCACACTTCGTTTCATGGCCCGGCGGAATGCCACTCGTTTTTCCAACTGGGTGGCGACGTTTTCACACACCAACTGGGCATCCAGTTCCGGCTTCTTGATTTCCTTCACCGTAATGTACACCTGACCGGAGTAGCTCTTCTCCAATTCCGCCTTGAGTTTATCGACCTCAGCCCCCTTACGACCAATGATGATACCGGGGCGCGCGGTGTGAATAATCACACGCGTCTGGTCTCCAGATCGCTCGATTTCAACCTTGGACACACCAGCATGAAAGAGACGCTGCTTAACCATTTTGCGAATCCTGATATCCTGATGGAGCAGCTTCGCATAATCCTTGCTGGCATACCATCGCGATGACCAAGTAACGTTGTACCCCAGCCTGTACCCGATCGGATGTGTCTTGTGCCCCATAAATTCTTGTGCCTCACTCAGACAGGAAATGAGCCCGTTCCGTTAGCCAACTCTCTCTACTTCTTTTCCTTCACACTCGCAGCCGACACGACGACAGTAATGTGACTCATCCGCTTTTGAATCGCATTCGCGCGCCCTTGCGATCGAGATCGAAAGCGTTTCAACGTCGGCCCGCAATCAACGAATGCCTTCGACACCACCATTGATTCACTGTCGCCCATCTCTTTTTGCTCCGCATTGGCCACGGCAGACCGCAAAATCTTTTCGACCACCTTGGATGCCTGGCGCGGCAAATTTCTGAGCAATGCCAACGCCATTGGAACTTGCTGCCCACGGATCAAATCGATCACTGGGCGGGCTTTCCTCGGAGAGACACGTACGAACCGTAGAACTGCTTGTGCTTCAGCCATAACCGTCCTATCCAATCGAGTGTGCCGAGACCGTAGCCTATCCCCTACTTGAGGGCGACTGACTTCTCTGTCCTGGCGTGCCCATGCCCCTTAAAGAACCTGGTCGGAGCAAACTCTCCCAGTTTGTGCCCAACCATGTTTTCCGTCACGAAAACAGGAATGAACTTCTTGCCATTATGGACCGCGAACGTATGTCCGATCATATCTGGAATGACGGTGGACCGTCGTGACCAGGTCTTAATGATCTTTCGATCCTTATTCTGATTCATCCGCTCCACTTTCTGAAGCAGATGGTCGTCAACGAATGCGCCCTTACTGACTGACCTCGGCATCGCGTACTCCTACTTGCGACGGGAAATAATAAACTTGTCCGTCGCCTTATTGTTCCGGGTCTTGTAGCCCTTGGTCGGAAGACCCCATGGGGAGACTGGATGGGGGTTACCCTGTCCAGACTTTCCTTCGCCGCCACCATGCGGGTGGTCGACCGGATTCATCACTACACCACGCACATTCGGGCGTCGGCCCAGCCATCGGTTGCGGCCTGCCTTCCCAACATTAATATTCTCGTGATCCGTATTCCCAACCTGTCCGACCGTTGCCATGCAGGTTGAAAGAATTCTCCGCATTTCACCGGACCTGAGTCGCACCTGCACATAGTCGCCATCACGCCCCATCACCTGAGCAGAGCCGCCCGCACTACGAATCAACTGTCCGCCCTTTCCAGGCTTCAACTCGATATTATGAATGGTGGTTCCCAGCGGCATCGTGGACAAGGGCAACGCATTCCCAGTACGAACCTCGGAACCAACACCGGACTGCACCACATCGCCGACTTTTAAGCCAACGGGGGCGAGAATATAGCGCTTCTCTCCATCCTTATAGTGCACTAAGGCTATCCTGGCCGAGCGATTGGGATCGTATTCAAGCGCCGCCACGGTCCCCGGAATTCCGGTCTTGTCGCGACGGAAATCAATTTTTCGATAGAGCCGTTTATGCCCGCCCCCACGGAAACGTACAGTCGTCCGCCCGTCGTTGTTCCTGGCACCGGTACTGCGACGGAATGACGTGAGCGATTTCTCGGGCCTCTTCTTCGACAGCTCTTCGGTCGTCACCGCAGTCATCCCGCGACGTCCCGGTGTCCTTGGCTTGTATACTTTGATTCCCATGCTACAGTCGTCCTTCCGACACACCGATATCAGCCCGGTGCACAGTCCCGCTATGCGCTCTCGTAGAGCTCCAACTTCTCACCTTGCTTGAGCTTGACGAAAGCCTTCTTCCAATCCGATCGCTTACCAGAGAAACGCCCCAAGCGCTTCACCTTCCCACGAACATTCATCACGTTCACTCGCTCAACCTTCACCTTCAACAACGTTTCTACCGCTTGCTTAATCTGGACACGATTCGCATCCGGATGAACGAGGAAACCCACCGTGTTGTTGCTTTCCCGCATCGCCGTGATCTTTTCCGTCAGCAACGGCTGCAACAGAATGCTATGGAGACCCGCCTTCATGCCCAGACCTCCTTCACCCGCGGCAATTCGCGCTCAAGGATCAGAATCACTTCAGCTCGAACAATGTCGTAGACATTCAATCCTTCAGGCCCCACCACACACACATTCGGAAGATTGCCTGCAGCTTGAGCCAATCCGGCATGCCCGGCACCTGCCACAATCAAGGCATACGCCTCGGCACCCAAATTGGTCAGCACTTGGGCCAACAGTTTCGTCTTTGGCTTGTCCAACGACAGATTCGACACAATCAACACTTGTCCGTCGGCTAACTTTGCCGACAGCGCGCTTTGAAGCGCTGCACGATACTTCTTTTTTGGCATGCTGTATGAATAATCACGCGGCTTCGGCCCAAACACCGAGCCGCCATGACGCCATACAGGAGAGCGGATCGATCCTGCCCGAGCCCGCCCCGTATGCTTTTGCTTCCATGGCTTTTTCCCGGACCCAGCCACTTCTCCTCGCCGCAATGTCGATGCTGTCCCCTGACGCTCACAGGCACGCTGCATCACCACCGCTTCATGGACTAAGGCCGTGTGCAGCTTACAGCCAAACACTTCCTCAGGAAGATCGACGGACCCGACTTTCTGCCTCTTCAAATCAACAACATCAACCGTGGGCATGCCCTACCCCTTCTTCGACTTTCTCACCATGATCAAGCCATTTGCCGCGCCAGGGACTGCACCTCGAACGAACAGCAAATTCTCATCAGGCCTGGATTCAATAACTTTCAATCGCTGGACCGTAATCCGCTTAGCCCCCATGTGCCCAGGCAAGGTCTTCCCTTTCCAGACTCGCGAAGGATACGAACTGGCCCCCATCGAACCGGGATGACGATGGAACATGGACCCGTGAGATTCAGGACCGCCGGCATAATGATGCCGCTTCACCACCCCCTGAAATCCCTTCCCCTTCGAAATACCGATGACATCCACCCAGTCGCCCTTTTGGAAGATATCGACTTTAATGGATTGTCCTACCGCCACCTCGCCAACCTTTTGAAACTCTCTGAGTACACGGGTGGCTGGAGCCTCAGTCTTCTTCAGATGACCCAGCTCGGCCTTGGACAACTTGCGTTCTTTGACTTCACCAAAAGACAACTGGACAGACTCATACCCATCGCGCTCTTTGGTCTTGATCGTGACCACGCGGCAAGGCCCCGCCTCAATGATAGTCACAGGCGTAAACCGCGTCTCGTCAAATATCTGGGTCATCCCCAGTTTTTTACCCAACAACCCGTTCGTCATTCTTTCACCGCATAGGTTAAGGGTTAGGCTAAAGTTGAGCTTAGCCTTAACCTGAACCTTGACCTTCCCTACAGTTTTATTTCCACATCCACGCCGGCGGCTAAGTTCAACTTCATCAGCGAATCCATGGTTTCAGGAGTCGCGTCCATGATGTCCATCAAACGCTTGTGCGTTCTGATTTCGAACTGCTCGCGAGCCTTCTTATCTGCATGCGTCGCACTCTGCACTGTGAACTTCTCGATGCGCGTCGGAAGCGGAATCGGCCCCACAATTTTCGCCCCGCTCCGACGGACGGTCTCTACAATCTCCGCCACTGATTGGTCTAACACGCGGTAATCAAACCCGCGCAACCGAATCCTGATTCTTTGTTCAACCTTAACCATTCATTCCTCTATTCATCCAGCCAATCATTACGCCAGAATTTCGGTGACGACGCCGGACCCGACGGTCTTGCCGCCCTCGCGCACCGCGAACCGCAACCCTTGATCCATCGCGATCGGGCTAATCAGCTCCCCCGTCACGCTCACATTGTCTCCCGGCATGACCATCTCCACCCCCGGATTCAACGACATCACCCCCGTCACATCGGTCGTCCGAAAGTAGAACTGCGGTCGGTACCCGTTGAAGAACGGCGTATGCCGCCCGCCTTCTTCTTTGGCCAACACATAGATCTCCGCCTTGAACTTCGTATGCGGCGTGATGCTCTTCGGCTTCGCCAGCACCATCCCGCGCTCCACATCTTCCTTCTTCGTCCCCCGCAGCAGCACCCCGACGTTATCGCCCGCCTGGCCTTCATCGAGCACCTTCCGAAACATCTCGACGCCGG
>SPAX01000250.1 GCA_005239475.1 Nitrospira sp.
GACCAGGCAAGGCTACCAGCTCAAAAACCTCCTTCAGTTTCCATAGTACATCATTAGATTTTGCTAGCCTTTCGGAGTAGGCTTTTGCCGGTTCAAAAACAAATAATTTTGGTAACTGTCTAGCCATCTCGAGGAGAAAGGCACTAAGACCGTACCGTGTCAAAGCCTCTCCAGACCTTATCGAAATCAGTATGTCTTGCCGACAGCGATATCGAAGATTGTTTCGCGACCAGCCGGGCGCCAACGCTTTTCGATGAGCACCTTAAATCGCTCTAGATCTCCCTGGACTTTCGAAGACACCACTCCCAATGCCTCTACTGTAATTTCGGGCAAACCCTGAGGATCATACTCTAATTGCACCATGACCTTTGACCTGGCATTCGAGAGTTGGTGAAATGTCACGACCCATCCTGTGATGGCGCCATCTCGACTCCTCCACGCGATACGCTGGTCCGCCGTCTCCTCTGTAATCTCCGCATCCCACTCTTTGTCCTGGCCCGCGATCGCTGCTTTCCAATGAAGACGTTTGCCATCCCGTTTGACCTCTTTCACCCCATCCATGAACTGGGGAAATTCCTCAAAGCGTGTCCATTGAGCATAGGCCGTATACTCGGGCACGTTGACTTCAATAGATTTCTCAATAGTCGACATGTGTTCCTCCTTTCCGTCATTTTCGGTGCGCCGGTGTGTACAAATCTATACTGAAAGCCAGGAGCTGGGTGGTGATGTCGGCCAGCTCCTGTAGGCTCTGTGGCGCGCTTCGCATGCTATCATACGTGTTCCCGTGCTCCAAGACCCGACTGCAGCGCCACTGGCTTCCCGCCAACCCACAGATCATGATGTGATTCAGCGGGATGATAATAGTGCTGCCAGCCCTTTCCAAAAGCAGTTGTTTCTGAACCCCTCGGCAGCCACCATTAATCTTCAGTTGAATCCAAGGGATAGTGACTAGTTCTTCACACCGTTTTTGACACTCCTCCAACCTTCTTGTCAGCCGAATGTTTTGCCATCCTCGGATTGTTAGGATAACAGTATAGATAACCTATATTTGGCAATTTCGGATCCTGGGCGTGGAGACGATTATGGGCTTTGGTCAGCGAAGCTTATCAGACACGTTCAATAGATTTTTCGCCTCGGAAAAGTCGAGCGGAATCTTGCTGATTAGTTGCACTGTACTCTCGCTCTTGATGGCAAATTCCTCAATCGGCGCAACGTATTTGAGTGTGTGGCAGGGGTATGTCGGTGGTCTTAGTCTTGAACATTGGATAAACGACGGGCTGATGGCGATTTTCTTCCTGCTCATCGGATTGGAACTTGAACGCGAACTGTACAGCGGTGAACTGGCACAGATTAAGAACGCACTTCTTCCAATTTTTGCGGCCATCGGCGGAATAGTCGCACCTGCGCTGATTCACTTTTCGATCAATGCGGGAACATCGACGCAAGCCGGAGTCGGGATTCCGATGGCTACTGACATCGCGTTTGCTCTTGGTGTTCTGGCCATTCTCGGAAATCGTATTCCTGCGTCGCTGAAAGTGTTTGTGGTGGCCTTTGCCATCATAGACGATTTGGGCGCGATCGTCGTGCTTGCTGCGTTCTACACGACGCAACTTTCGGTGTGGCATCTTGTCGGTGCTGTAGGAGTTTGGATCCTGTTGTTTGTGCTGAATCGTCTCTTCCGGGTCATGTCCCTCGTTCCGTATTTGCTGGGTGGCGCGTTGATGTGGTTTCTCATGCTTCAGTCAGGTGTTCACGCGACGATTGCCGGCGTGACGCTTGCCTTTGCAATCCCATTCTCTGCCAAAGACAACGACGAAAAATCGCCCTCACACAAACTGGAATTGTTCTTACACAAACCCGTTGCGTTCATCATCTTGCCGATTTTCGCACTGGCAAATACAGGCATTTCTGTGGGCACGGACTGGATGTACAACATGACCAGCACGAACAGCGTCGGCATCATCGCCGGTTTGATTCTGGGGAAACCTTTGGGGGTGACATTCCTATGTTTTGTCGCCGGTGCAAGCGGCCTATGCCGCTTGCCGCCCGATTTGAATTGGCGGCATATTTCCGGCGCTGGGATTCTTGGCGGTATCGGATTTACGATGTCCATCTTCATTGCCAATCTCGCTTTTGTCGAAAATACGCAGACAACAAACGCTTCAAAAATGGCAATTCTTTTCGCGTCTCTGATAGCTGGGACCGCTGGTTTTCTATGGCTCAAACTTTTTTGCAAACCCGAAGACACAATGGACCTAAAGGAGCCGAGACAAATGCAGTGAAGAAGCGTTTAGAGGAGTACCAATGGCAATCTTTTCAAATGTTGCTGGTATCGCGGGAAGTCGAGGCCTTGGGCCGAAACAGCGGATGAGCCGGGGGAGTTTGAATTATTCGATTGAGCCTACCTTGTCGCCGGTTTTATGCGTTATTGTGCTCATTTTGTGCTCAACTCCACCTCACCCCAGCTCCTCCCAGCCTACTCCAGCCAAAATTCGCTTTACCGATACTCTTGGCTAGGCTAGGCCTGAATGAGCCTGAGTGGGCTGGAGTAGGGTGGTGACAACGCTTTCCTAAACCGCTGGTCGGCTGTCCACAATACCTGCGATAATTTTAGCCTCCAAACCCTCGAAATCTCAGCCAGCCGAAACTAACTCTTCACTGTCCTTAAATCAGATGGTTGAGGGAGAGGTCTACGACGCCACAAACAAGCCTTGACGACGAGGCGTGGCGTCTGAGGAATGATCATCGAGGTGAAGCGAATCAAGCGGAGGCTGGCATGGTCAACACGGGACACTGGGCCTCTCGCACGACACGCTCGGTGGTGCTGCCACGTAACGCATCCAAGAACCCCTTGTGCCCGTGCGTGGCCATAGCGATCAGATCTGCAGATCGTTCCTTCGCACTTCCGAGAATTCGCTCAACGATGTCGCCCGGCTGGACAGATTCTGTCCAGCTCCACCCTCTATCACGTGGCAAGGACAGCGTGGGCATCCCCTCACGCGTCCCCACATGCAGCATCACGCATGATACATCGGAGGCGTTGACGAGCTGTGAGAGCCCGCAAACGGCATGGATGACCGATTGTGGCTGAGGCACGTGGCTCACGGGCATCACGATCTGGCGCAACGTGACGCGTCCATCCTCTAAGGAGACAAAGCCGGTGCTGCTCGGGGGAACAAATAACGTCATAGTCCCAGATTGCCGGGCGATGGGTTCGGCAATGGCATCATGCATCCAGCGTGCGACGCCATGGCGTTGGTGTGTGGCGAGCACCACGAGGTCGGCAGGCTTGCGTTCCAAATGGCGCAGGAGCGGTGTGACGGGATCGCCCCCTCTGTACTGAACCTTTTCAACCTGCAGGCCGAGTTTGCCGACCGCAGTTTTAGCGCTCCCAGGAGGAAGCAGTCCCCAGCGGGCTAAGGTCTCCCGGACGTGAGGGAACTTGTCCCACTGGGGTTTGGCTTGACCGATGTGCATGATTCGGAGTTCGGCCTTCGCGTCCAAGGCGAGTTTCAGGGCATGCGCAAAGGCGACCTCGCTGGCCGGGGAGAAATCGGTCGGATGAAACACGCTTCTCAGTCTGAACGGTGCGTACAGCATGATGTCCTCTCTCTCGCGGAAGGCGTCTCCCCTCGGTCCTCCACACCCTCATGATAACTATAGCAGAGAACACGAAATACTCTGGAACACAGCTGAGTCCGGTGACCCGTCACGATCCAGCCCCCTCCCTCTCACGGCTGTGCTGGCCACATCGCGATGCCGAGGCGATCGGTATCAGGCCCGCAGTTGAGCCGCGCCTGCATCCAGCAACTCTTGGAGATTGAGCGGCTTCTTCAGGGTGTCGTGTGAGCCCACCGGTTCGAGTTTTTCTACTCCCGGTTTCACTCCCGGTTCGCTCCCGGTTTTGCTCCCGATTCCAGGTCTCACTCCATCTCGCTCTGTCCCTATCTCCACTGATCGCTCTTTTCAGGCGAGACTGGGCCGTCTGCTCAAACGTCTCCTTGTTTGCGCCTCCCACAGGCGCACACCCAACCCGGCAGCGACCAGACGCTCATCCCCCGGTGTCCCGGGACCGGTGACGGCGCCCCTCATTGATTGCGTATCAGCGGGTCGGAGGAATCGTTGTTCAATTTCAACGGTCTAGCCAGGCCGGCTACTGCGAAGCTACCAAATTCCCAAGTTGGCTAGCGGTTAAGTGGGGTAACGGAGACGCACCTTGGCGAAACGGCTAAAACATCCATTGTGAAAACATCGCAATCAGGTTGCCAGCCCACAGATCATCGCGGAACCCTGCGTGAATCCTGTGTGCGGCGCCTCACGCTCGCGGGATTGTGCTCCACTGTGCTCCCCTGCACGGGCGTCCCGGGTGGGCGGCGGCCGGCGGGGGGGCCGTTGCAAGTGGTTGAGAGACAAGAGAGAAAGGTTGGTTGCGGGGGCAAGATTTGAACTTGCGACCTTTGGGTTATGAGCCCAACGAGCTACCGGGCTGCTCCACCCCGCGCGCGGATGCTAACAAAGCATGGAACGGCAAGTCAAGCCAACGTCCGCGCATCCATGTTGCTTTCGCTCATCTGCAATGCTAAAGCGATAACTATGCGACTCGTGTTCATGGGCACGCCAGATTTTGCGGCAGCTTCTCTTGAGGCCTTGTTGAAGTCGGACGATTCCGTTGTCGGCATTGTCACCCAACCGGATCGTCCGAAAGGGCGCGGGCAAATCCTCACGCCGTCACCGGTGAAACTCCTGGCCCAGCGACAGCAGATTCCTTTGCTACAACCGCTCAAGATGAAGGATCCTGAATTTCTCCACGCTCTGGCTGGGTGGAAACCGGATCTGATTGTGGTTGCGGCATTAGGGCGCATCTTGCCGCCGGTGATCCTCTCTCTTCCC
>SPAX01000251.1 GCA_005239475.1 Nitrospira sp.
CCGGACGCGAATCACATCTGGAAGTGGTCCTGATCCAGGGGAAAAACCGTGAAATCCGAAGACTTTTCAAATCGTTGGGGCATGAAGTCACCAGGCTCAGGCGCATTCAATATGGCCCCTTCAAACTGGAAGAGCTCCCGTCCGGCGCATGGCGCGAGATCCCGATCGAAGACGTGAGGAAATCGCTCAGACCGTAACCAATTCGCTTGTGGCATGTCTGGTTGATCTGGTTCATCTGGTCTATCTGGTTTGTTTTGTTCGACCAGAGAAACGAGACAAATCAAATGAACCAAATAGACCAGACCGACCGCTATCGCTCCCTTAGACTTTCCTTCATCGACTTCAGCAATGGACTCAGTAGATATTCAATGACGCGCCGCTGGCCGGTCTTGATCTCTACCGTCACCGCCATCCCGGGGGAGAGATGCACTTGCTTTCCCTCTACCTGGATCGTCGCCCGGTCCATACTCACTCGCATAGGATAGACCAAGCCGACTTTTTCAATCGGGGCTGCGTCGTCGGATATGCTCAGAACCCTGCCGGGAATGGTCCCATAGAGGGTGAAGGGAAATGTCTCGACCTTGATCTCGACGGCCTGCCCGTTCTTTACAAACCCCACATCTCGATTTTCAACGTGAGCGGTCACTTCGACTGGATGGTCCTGTGGAACGACGATCAGCAGTTCCTGTGCCGGTGTCACGACGCCTCCCACCGTGTGAACCGCCAACTGCTGCACGACACCGTCAATAGGGGTTGTCAACCTCTGGAGGTCTGCCTTCTGTCCGGCTTTAGCGACATCCTGAACCAGAGAAGAGGCCTTGGTTTCCAGCGTGGAAAGTTCCGCCTGTTTCGTCTGTTGAAATTCCAAGGCGAGCGCGCGGTAGTTGGTTTCCGTTTCAGACAGCGCGGACTGATCTTGATGCAGCTTCTTGCGCTGCCCGGCAAGTTCTTGGGTTTTGTCGATCCGTTGTTGCTCCGCTTGAAGGAAGTCCAGCTTGGTCGCGGCATCGTGCTCCAAAAGTTTCTTGAAGGCCTCGGCACGTTCTGCCTCCATGGGCACCGTTGCCTCGAGCCGGCGAATATTCTCCTTGGTTTGGTCCAGCGCCGCTTTTCGCTGATCGATGAGATGTTGTGCGGCGGCGACTCTCGCCTGATACTCTGCAAGTTGATCGCGAAGGAGCTGGCGTTGCAGCAGTACATGTTGTGGGTCGCCATCGGCAGGGGCTTCGAACGTCGATTGGCCGGCAATCAGCGCACGTAAGCGAACCGCGTCCATCTTCGCGGCCTGGTATTCGTTCGAGGCTCGGTGCTGGTCGGCTCGGTTCTGGGTCGGATCGAGTTCAATCAGGACCTCTCCCTGCTTGACGACCTGTCCATCCTGTACGTGGATAGCGGTGATCACACCCGTCTCATACGGCTGAATCACCTTGGAGTAGCCGCTGGGAATAATCTTGCCTTGTGCCGTG
The DNA here is from genome assembly GCA_005239475.1 of Nitrospira sp. Taxonomy (GTDB): domain Bacteria; phylum Nitrospirota; class Nitrospiria; order Nitrospirales; family Nitrospiraceae; genus Palsa-1315. The sequence goes on from SPAX01000251.1 coordinate 1,467, forward strand.
GCGACAATATCGATCCATCCCAACATCGCCCACAGGACGCCGCTCGCAAATACGGCCATAATAGTCCATAAGATGGCGCGGCCGATTGGCGAGGGCGGGGCCTGTTGAATCTCCAACACAGCTGGAAGAAACTCCGTCGAGCGCCCGCCAGGGATTGCGCCGAGTGCTTGGCTGCGCTCGGCCTGCCAGGCTGCCCGCCAGACTGTCCAATGACGTAAGAGAATTCCAAATGCCATACGCCTTCCTCTACCCCACTATCCCTTTATCCCGCTATCCCCATTATGCCTTCACCGCCGCAGAGCCATCCTGATGCGAATGCAGCCTGGCATAGAACCCCTTCACGCGCAGCAACTCCTCGTGTGAGCCTTGCTCGACAATCTCACCCTTTTCCACCACGTAAATCTGATGCGCCGGCCGCACCGTACTCAGCCGATGGGCAATGATGAAGACCGTGCGTCCTTGACTGATCTGCGTCATGTTCTGCTGAATGATGGCTTCCGATTCATAGTCCAACGCGCTCGTAGCTTCATCGAAAATCAAGATGCGCGGGTTCGCGACTAAAGCACGGGCAATTGCAATTCGCTGGCGTTGCCCACCAGAGAGTGAGCAGCCGTGCTCTCCCACCATCGTGTCGTAGCCTTCCGGCAATTCCAGAATGAATTCGTGCGCACCAGCCAGCTTGGCCGCCTGGATTACCTGCTCCATCGCCAACCCCGGATCGGTCAAAGCAATGTTGTCGCGCACGGAGCAATTGAAGAGAAAGTTTTCTTGGAGCACCACCCCCTCCTGCCGGCGAAGCCAGGCTGGGTCCACCTGTGCGAGGTCCACACCATCCACCAGAATACGCCCGCGCTCCGGGACGTAGAGCCGTTGAATCAATTTGGCAATGGTACTCTTGCCGGACCCGGACCGCCCGACAAGCCCAATTATCTGGCCGGCCGCCACAGTGAACGACACCTTGCGTAATACCTCCATGCCATCGGGACGATAGCGAAAGGTCACGTCCTCGAACACGATATGTCCCTTGACTTGGGGGAGCGTGGTCCGATTCGGATTGTAGGAAGGCTCCGGCAGCGTATTCAGGATATCTCCCAGCCGCTGCACAGAGATGCCGACTTGTTGCAACTCCTGCCATAGATTGACGAGACGCAGCAACGGTCCTGTCACTTGTGCCGAGAGCATCGTGAAGGCAATCAATTGCCCGATGGTCAGATCCCCATCGATGACCCGGTAGGCGCCCAGCCACAACACGGAGATGGTGGTGACCTTCTGGATAAACGTCGCGGTCTGGCCGGCCACGGTCATTAAGCTGGTGGCGCGGAAACTCGCCCGCACATAGCCCGCCAGTTGTTCCTCCCATTTCCGCAACAGGGGTGGCTCGACGGCCAAGGCTTTCACCGTTTGGATACCGCTGATCGCTTCCACCAGAAAAGACTGATTGTCTGCGCCACGGTTGAATTTCTCATGGAGCCTGGCTCGGATCGCCGGCGTAATAGAGATCGAGAGCAGGGCATAGAGTGGCAAGGACGCCATAACGACGAGTGTGAGGATGGGGCTGTAGAACCACATGACGGCGAGAAATACCACCGTGAACAGCAGGTCGAGCACCACCGTCACAGAATGGCTCGTCAAAAACTGGCGTATATGTTCCAGTTCACGAACCCGGGCCACCGTATCGCCCACTCGGCGCGCCTCAAAGTAGGCCAGGGGGAGCGCTAAAACATGGCGGAATAACTGCGCGCCGAGCCCGACGTCGATCCGGTTCGTCGTATGAGAAAAGAGATACGTCCGCAGCCCACCCAAGATCGCATCGAACAGTGCCAGGGCAATCATGCCGACCGCCAATACATAGAGCGTGGTGAAGCCCTTATGGACGAGCACCTTGTCGATGACGACCTGGGTGAACAGCGGCGTCAGCAGGGCAAAGAGCTGCAAGAAGAACGACGCGACCAGCACCTCGCCCAGAAACTTACGGTACTTGACGATTGCGGGGATGAACCAGGTGAAATCGAACTTCAGATCTTGAGGGCGCAGATTGGCCCGCTTGGTAAAGAGCAAGAGCTGTCCATTCCAGGCCGATTCGAACTGCTCGCGAGAGAGCACGAGCGGACGTGCTTCGGTAGGATCTTGAATGAGAGCCTTCTCCCCTTCGAGCTTGGCGAGCACCACATAGCGGCCATCCGTTCGCTTCGCCAGAGCTGGAAGCGGAATCCCAGCAAGTTTGTTCCAGTTGGCGGTCAGCACGCCGGTCTTGAGTCCGAGATGCTTGGCGGCGCGAAGAAGATCGGTATCGGAAAGCGGTTGTCCAGACTGGGCAAACTGATGACGCAGTTGCGACCCATCAGCCGGCAGGTCATAGAACCGGGCCATGATCAACAGGCAGATCAGACCGGTATCAGTGGGTGGCACTAGAGCATCTGCGGTCTCAACGTGAGCCGCCGCCCGAACCTGTTCGGAAGAGTCTGGCATCAGACTGCCATATCGGCATGGTGGTGGAACGAACGAAAACCTTGCGTGCGCACCCTCTTTTGGGATATGCTGATAACGTATACAGTTAGTATATTGATAAGGAGTATCATGGGAGCCATTTCATTGAAGCTGCCAGAGGATGTATTGGAGATCAGCCGTCGCTGTGCGGATACGCTACACCTCTCCAGGGCGGCGTACATTCGACGCGCCATCGAACGCATGAACCGCCAGACAGAGGCAATTCTGAGAGCAAAACGGCTGGCTGAGGCCTCAAAGAAAGTGCGAAAAGAAAGCATGCGCGTCAACCGTGAATTCGCCGTCATTGAGCAGGCTCCGGATGCTTAAGCGAGGAGAAGTGTGGCTCGCCAATCTCGATCCGAAACGAGGTACCGAGCCAGGAAAGACGCGACCGGTGCTGATTGTCCAGGCCCAAGCATTGCTCGATGCGCAGCATCCCTCAACCCTCGTGATTCCTCTGACGACCGTGCTGATCGATGGGGCTGAACCCTTGCGTATTCGAGTCCATGCTGCCGGCCGTTTTCGCCGTACCTCCGATCTGCTGATCGATCAACTGCGCGCGATCGACAATCGCCGTCTTGTGCAAGGCCCCATGACCAAACTAACGGCACCACTCATGTCGCGGGTTCACAAGGCCATCTCCGAAGTCCTCGACCTCGACCAGGATCGCGACTGACATATCGTTCGCAATTCGTGAGCGAGACAAGCAAGACGTGCGCGACAGGCGCGACTCGCGCAGATAACACTTCCGACCAGTCCCGCTTTTCTCGCACACCTCGCGAGCCTCGCTCGAAACTGAGATACGTTTCACGCCTAACGTTTCACGGTTAACTATTGCCAGCTCGCGGCCAGGATGCCCTGGAACTGCGCTTGCTGTTGTGCGGTACCACCACCATCGATAGCAGCGTCCCAGCTCAGGCTGGTAGTGGCGGTAAACCCAGCCATCGCTTGGATGAGCTGATCCACTTGCGTGCTCAACAGTGTTTGCCCGTTGCCCGCCTGAATAGTCTCGATACGATTTGATGAACTCGTGTACCAGTTCTGCACCGTGATCTGGTCGGACGAACCATGAATCGCGAGTCGCAGATTCATGGCCTGGCGGCTGATCACCAGATCCAAGGGATTGATCGTCGCGCCAAAGAGCGCGCGGTCTTGGTTCCCTGGGAATGGATCTAAATCACTGATCGTGTCTTGGCCATCGCCGCGCGAGAAATTGTAGAGATCGTTGCCGGACCCGCCTGTCATTGTGTCGTTTCCGGTGCCCCCCGTGAATTGATCGGCGCCGCTACCCCCGGTGAGTGTATCGGTTCCGGCCTCGCCGAGCAGCTGGTCATCGCCAGATCCGCCGTCGAGCATATCGGTACCATCGCCGCCGTTGAGCACATCATTGCCGCTCCCGGCGTTCAGCACGTCGTTACCTAGGCTGCCGATGAGCGTATCAGCGCCGCTCCCACCAAGGAGACTGTCGTTGCCGTCTCCGCCATCCACCGTGTCGTTGCCAGAGCCTGCATTGAGGGTGTTGTTCCCGCTGTTGCCGATTATCACGTTGTTGCCCGAGCTGCCGGTACCATTGAGGTTCGCCGTGCCTGTAAGTGTCAATTTTTCGACAGTGCTGCTCAGCGTATAGCTGATGCTGCTTTCCACCGTGTCGGTCCCTTGATTCAGGGATTCGGTCACAACATCGCCGACCTGATTGACGACATAGGTGTCATCGCCGGTACCGCCGATCATCGTGTCGTTGCCAAGGCCGCCATCCAGGTGATCGTTGCCCGCCCCACCAGTGAGCTGGTTACTACTACTATTGCCCGTCAGAACATTATCCAGCGCGTTCCCGGTGCCATTGAGGTTCGCCGTTCCGGTGAGCGTCAGGTTTTCGACATTGGCGCCCAACGTATAGGTGAGGCTGCTCCGCACCGTATCGATGCCTTCATTGACGACCTCTGTCACCACATCACTCGCCACGTCCACCACATAGGTGTCGTTCCCAGTTCCCCCGATCATGGTATCGGTCCCAGTGCCGCCGTCGAGCAGGTCGTTGCCCGCTCCACCATTCAGGGTATCGTTCCCCGCCAACCCGCTCAGCATATCGTCGCCCCGTCCACCAGTGAGCACATCGTTGCCCGGCGTGCCGACAAGCGTGAGGGGCAGGGGATCTGAGATGGTCAACGTAAACTGGTCGCTTGCTGCGAGCGCGCCCTGGTCGGTCGCCGTGACGGCAATCTGGAGGGTTCCCGCATTGTCAGCGCCTGGCGTGCCGCTGAACGAACGCATGCTTGGATTGAAACTCAGCCAAGTCGGCAATGGGCTTCCATCGGCAAGTGTTGCGCTGTAGGTCAAGACGTCGTCATGTATCGAATCGACATCGACGAAGGTGGTGCTGGGCACCGTGAAGGCGAAGGCCGAATCCTCCGCCCCGGTCTGATCGGCAATCAGCGCTGCCACCGTGGGCGCGTCGTTCACATTCTGGATGGCCAACGCGAAGTCAGCCGAGGTACTCAAACTGCCTTGGTCCGTCGCCGTCACCGCCAGCGTGCCGACATCCGCATTCCCTGGTGTGCCACTCAACGTACGGGTCAGCGGATCAAAGTTCAGCCAGGCGGGCAAAGTCGCTCCACCAGCCAGTGAGGCACTGTAGGTCAAAATGTCGCCGTGGACTTGATCTACGTCCGCAAAGGTCGATCCCGGCACTACGAAGGTAAACACCGTATCTTCCACAGCGGTTTGA
>SPAX01000252.1 GCA_005239475.1 Nitrospira sp.
AGCTTTCAGCAATCAGCCGTCAGCTCCGGACCTAACTCAGAACTCAAAACTCAAAACTCAGAACCCAGAACTTCGAACTGCCCGTCCCGCCAGTCTCGCGTGGCTGCTGTTTAGGCGCCGACTTTGTGCGGTCGCCGCTCCTCGCGTTTCTCCTCAGTCTTTTTTTCGTCTTTCACCGGCACCACAACGGATTTTTCAGACGTACGTCCCGGCAGACCGGCCAGGTCACGCAGCTTCCCTTCAATCTCACGCGCCAACGGCTGATTATTCAAAAGAAAGTCTCGCACCGCGTCGCGTCCCTGCCCGAGCCGCTCGCCCTGATAGGAATACCAGGCCCCGGACTTCTCCACCACTTTCTTCTCGACCCCGAGATCGACCAACTCGCCGGGTTTCGAAATACCCTGCGCAAACATGATGTCGAACTCCGCCTGCTTAAACGGAGGCGCCATCTTGTTCTTCACCACCTTCACGCGCACGCGGCTGCCGGTCACCTCCTGCCCGTCCTTGATCGACTCAATGCGCCGGATATCCAGTCGCACGGACGCATAGAACTTGAGTGCGTTACCGCCGGTCGTCGTCTCCGGGTTGCCGAACATCACGCCGATCTTCATCCTGATCTGATTAATGAAAATCAGGGTCGTCTGTGACTTGGAAATGGCCGCCGTCAATTTGCGAAGGGCCTGCGACATGAGCCTCGCTTGCAGCCCCATATGCGCATCACCCATTTCGCCTTCGATTTCGGCTCTCGGCACGAGCGCGGCAACAGAGTCCACCACGATGACATCGATCGCCCCGCTCCGGACGAGCGTTTCGGCAATTTCCAACGCCTGCTCACCGGTATCGGGCTGCGACACCAGCAGATCATCCACCTGCACACCCAGCTTCTTGGCATAGGTCAAATCCAGCGCATGTTCTGCATCGATAAAGGCCGCGGTGCCACCGGCCTTCTGTGCTTCCGCAATCACATGAAGGGTCAACGTCGTCTTGCCCGAGGACTCAGGACCAAAGATCTCGGCCACCCGACCGCGGGGAAGCCCGCCGACGCCCAGGGCAATATCGAGTCCAAGGGATCCGGTCGAAATCGCCGGAATATCCACCGGGGCATCGGCCCCCCCCAACTTCATGATGGCCCCCTTCCCATATTGCTTCTCAATTTGGGACAGGGCCAGATCCAGCGCGCGTTTCTTGTCGTCTTTTTCAGCCATGGTTGCTCCTCTTGTGATAGAGAGATCGGGGGCGATTATACCCAAGTTGAGTGAAAGAAACCTAGCCCATAGGAACGCCGCGCGGAACGGGCGGGACGGGCAAAGAAGTTCTGAGTTCTGAGTTCTGAGTTCGAAGTTCCAAACACCTCGAACTTCGAACCTCGAACCGCCGCCCGTCCCGCCTTTCCCGCTCGTCTCGCGCTTCACGCGCCACGCGCATGGTCTCGTGTGTAAACCCACGTATTCACGAGATTTCCTTGACCAGTTGAGGGGATAGAGATACAAGTAACACGATGCCTTCGACTCTCGTCCCCAACTCAACCGACCATAAACCAACAGTCCTGATCGTCGATGATGAGGCCGCCCCCCGTGCGGCCCTCACACAGATCCTCAGACAGGACTTCCACATTCTCACCGCAGAGAATGCCCGCGCCGCTCTGGCCATCCTCGACGATCACGGCGTCGATCTCGTCACGCTGGATCTGAAATTGCCCGATCGTTCAGGATCGGACCTCTTGCATGACATCAAGTGCGCGCATGCCGAGATCGAAGTCATCATGGTCACGGCCTTCGGCAGTCTTCAATCGGCGATGGACTGCATCCGCCACGGCGCGGCCGGCTTCCTCCTGAAACCGTTCAATGCCTCAGAATTGCTGGCCATTTCCTTACAGACCGCGCAGAAGAAACTGCGACTCGATCAACTGCGCCCGATCCTCACCAACTCGACGGCACTCTGGGGCCCCGAGCCAGCTTGTACCAAGGCTTGGCAGGCCCTCGTCGAGGACTACACCACCTTGAACCACACGGGATCGCTCTCCGCGTCGCATCGCGATGAAACATCGCCCTTGGTTCCCCTGATCTCCGACCTCTTAGAAGCCAAGGATCGTCACCTGCTCAATCATGGAAGCCGCGTCAGTTTTTATGCGACACTGGTTGCGAACCGACGCAACCTTCCCATCGCCGAACAGCAGTCGCTCGCACTCGGCGCACTCGTGCATGATCTCGACTTGATCAGCGTCCCGGACAGTCACGTGCTGAACATGGAATCCGACCCGCAGATCCATCGCCCCGACCTCGGTGCGAGGATGGGCCGGGCAATGGGACTATCAGCCGACGCCGTACAGATTATCGCGCTCCATCACGAGCGCTGGGATGGAACGGGCTACCCCTTTGGCTTACGAGAAGAACGCACCCCCTTGCTCGCCCGCATTGTCGGCATCGCCCAAGCGTATGATGACCTCACCGCCGAGAAACAGGACCGAACATCCCTCTCCATCAACGAAGCCCTGCAACAGATCGAACAGCAAGCCGGCACCGCCTTCGACCCCACGCTGACCGAACTCTTCTGCAGCACCATGCGCGCGCAGCCCCCGCAGCACTGACATAGACCCCGCCAACCATATCCTCGCCTCGTTCTCATAACCGTGACGCGCGAGAACCGGCTGGCTTCTCTGCTGTATTTAGTCTGTTGTGAATCGGTCTTGTACTGTTCGTAGTATTCCTTGCAACCCCACGATGCTTCTCTATACTTGCCAAGACACGTTGATGCAGTAGCCACGCGGGGGACTCGACATGGCCAAGATTGACGATCTCTTTAAGATGATGGCAGATCACGGCGCGTCCGACTTGCACCTGATCGCCGGTCAGACGCCAATAATGCGGATCAACGGTGACTTGGAACGAGTCGGTGGGCAGGGTGTGCTCGCCCAGGAAGAACTCAAACATCTCCTCTACGAGATTACTCCCAACCTCAAAAAAGAACATTTTGAAGCGACCGGCGATGTCGGCTTTGGATACGAAATGCCCGGCTTCGCCAGGTTTCGCGCCAATCTCTTCAGTCACAAATATGGCTGCGGAGCGGTGTTCCGGAAAATTCCCAATAAGGTCCTGACGGCTGATGAATTAGGACTTCCTCCGATCTTGACCAGATCGGCCATGCTCAAAAAAGGATTGGTCCTCGTGACAGGGCCGACGGGGAGCGGCAAGTCGACCACGCTGGCGGCGATGATTGACTACGCCAACAAAAACCGGAAAGACCATATTCTGACCGTCGAAGATCCGATCGAGTTCGTGCACCAGAGCCAGGGCTGTATCATCAATCATCGGGAAGTCGGCGTTCACACGCAATCCTTCGGGGCGGCGCTGCGCGGAGCATTGCGGGAAGATCCCGACATTATTCTGGTGGGTGAAATGCGCGATCTCGAAACGATTCGGCTGGCCGTGGAAGCTGCCGCGACCGGGCATCTAGTATTTGGAACGCTGCATACCGAGAACGCAGCCAAAACGGTCGACCGGGTCGTCGAGGTATTCCCGCATCAGGAACAAGCGCAAATTCGGAGCACGCTTTCGACGGCACTCCGGCTAGTGGTCGCACAGAATCTGTTTAAGCGCATCGATCAGAAAGGACGCTGTGCGGCCTTCGAGATTTTGGTCTGTACGTCAGCGATTGCGAACCTCATTCGCGACGCCAAGACGTTTCAAATTGCATCGACCATGCAGACAGGCAAAGCAGTCGGCATGCAAACGCTGGACGATGCCATCCAGGATCTGCTGAATAAAAAGTGGATTGCGCCGGAGGAGGCCTACGAAAAATCGATCGACAAAGGTCGCTTTGCAAAATTACTCAAAACGCCGCCCGACGTCTTGCAATGATCCGTCGAAAAGTCGACAAGGACGGCAAGACCCCCTAGTGTCCCAGCCGCACCTCCCGCAGTTTTGTATAGTCTGAACCGGTCGGCTTCAATTCACTCTTCATCAGCACGACCGAGTCCACCGCCAGCGAGTCCATGACAAACAGCTGACCCCTGACTCCCCCTCTTGGCTAAGACAACGGCAGTCTGATGCGCACCCTCGTTGATCCGCCCACTGTCAGATACGGACAGAATGGTTTCTTCTCACAGGAAAAGCCGGACCCTTCGCGACAGCGCTGTCTGATGCGGCAGCTCCACCTGGATTGTTGACCACATCTGTACGGCCAGGAGACCTCGACTCACAACAGGAGTACACCCCCTATGATTTCAATTGGTTACAGGCAAGAAGACCGTGGTTAAATCCTGTCTTGGACAGCCATGTTATTGACAGAGTTTCCTAAGCAATGCTAGCTTGTTGCCCACAGGCTGCCTATCGGACAGGGGAACAACGACGTTTCCCACAAGCCTCAAGAATTAACGGCAGGGACAATGGCGTCCTCCGGTCCCAGCGGGCCAGAGGGCGTTTTTTATTGACTGCTTTCGCGCAGGCTGAATCGTGATGGTGCAGATGAATGAACAGAATGGCGGCAACAACTGAGAAGTGGCTATACCTGGGCAACTCTCCGCTGCCTTCGACAAGACCGGGAGCTGCTCGCCGGAAGATGCGGCCAGGCTCTGAACAAGATCCTTGCTCTGAGAATCAAATCTGATTCAGCTAGAATCGTTTTGGATTCAGAAAGAATGTCGTGTTGGACCACTCACTGTGCGTAAATGCCTTGCTGCGCACCTGCCAAACACCGGTCCAATCCTATCGTTTAGATTTTTTCGCCAATCCCTCGTCAAAACGACAACACGCTGGCCTACAACTTGCGTTGTGTGGGCCGGAAGCGCAACTAATGGGGCCGAACTGAGGGGGTCTATGTCGATCAGCATCAAATACTAAGAACTTGGAGGGTATATGTCGATCAGCGCGACGGAAGACATGGCGAGGCCACTCAATGGCCAAAAGCAGCTACAGCGCCTGCAGCAACAAGCCTCTACTGGCGTCATTCTCTTCAATAGCACGGGGCAGTTGTTGTTCATGAACAACGAAGCCCAAACATTGATCCAACAACTGCAACCCCTCTTAACCAGAGAGAACGGCACCTGCCTCATTCCCGAAGAGATCCATACCGTAGTCCGCGACCTCATCAGTCGTCTGATCCACTGCGCACATCCCAAGGATTGCGAGTCCCTCCAAGTGGAGCGGCTCTGTTTTGCCGCCGATCAGCGCCTCCTCCTTCGCGGGCTCTGTATTCCCGATGAACCCCTCGCGCGCAACAGCCGCTTCCTCGTCATCATGGAAAAGCTGAATCAGCAAAAATTCTCAGAGCAAGGATCTTGTTCAGAGCCTGGCCGCATCTTCCGGCGAGCAGCTCCCGGTCTTGTCGAAGGCAGCGGAGAGTTGCCCAGGTATAGCCACTTCTCAGTTGTTGCCGCCATTCTGTTCATTCATCTGCACCATCACGATTCAGCCT
>SPAX01000253.1 GCA_005239475.1 Nitrospira sp.
AAAGCTGGAGGGTGCAATAAAGTCCAGACGGAACCCACTCATCGCTCCATTCACCAGATAGGGCACGGCTCTCGCCTGGGACAATAACTTGGGCAGATCGCCCATCGCTAGTTCAACGTCTCTCCGATCCAGCACTGTACGCACTGGACTCCCAGGGACAGAAACTGCGGCTGACCCCGCTTGTACTGGGGCAGACGGAGGCTTCTCGATCTGCGAGGTAGTGAGTTCAAGCAATTCCTGTTGATCGCCCTGACGAACGACCATCCCGTCCCGCCGGATTTCGCTGATCTCACCCACATCGGGTATTTGGTCATGCAACCTGAAAAATAGTTGGCGTTTGCTGGAAAGTTCTTCAACGATGGCCGAGACCCCCTCATGATCGCCGATCACCACCCCCAGCAGCTTGAGCTTCGACGCGAGATTTAACGGAGCACGGGAAGGCATCGCGGATCCAGCGGTACCCATACCGAGGGGGTCAGGCGGCAGGGGAAAGAGTCCACTCGTGCGAATCTGCTCAACCAAGGCGGGCAGGGTAGCACTCACGTCAGCCTCTCGATCGGAAGCCGGTGACGGCCGTACTAGACCTGTCGGAACAGACAAAGCCTCCGCAATCACCGCGTTGATGATGTGGGCCACGAGAAAGGCACCACACATGACATAGGCGAATATAATGCCCCGACGCATATTCATGGTATTCAAGACAGACTTTGGATCACTCGTCCCATTCAACAAGGCATTCTAATGCGGAGTGAATGTCCCGTGCAAGAACAACCAATATGGCACGTTGCTGCGCGGCAACAGAAAGGAGCTGAAATGAATCGAACTGGCCGAAATTGTACGCCTCTCGAGTGGTGAGCACATCGAAGCCGTGAGGCTGTCACAATGCGGCGATCAAAACAAAGACATCTTCGTCCAGGTACAGATTGCTGAAGATACGGTCAGGCGTCAGCCCACGTCATGCCTCTCTCGCAAGTCCCGCCCTTCTCGTGTATCCACGTATCAAGCAGGATGCTCAAACAGTTCGTCCTCTTCGTTGATGGTTTGTCTGGTTGATCTGGTCTATCCGGTTGGTTTCGTTCATCGAGTTAGTCTGGTTCAACCAAATACACAATACAGACCAGACAGACCGAACAGACCAAATGAACAAGACAGGCTGACGGACTTTTTCGGCATCCTGGTGGCAGCGGGAGCAAATTTGAACGCACCTGCCGAAGCAAGCGCAGTTTTCCCTCTTTCACAGCCATGGAGACAGGGCAAAGACGTTGAAACGTAACGGGTTCAAAAACGACCTTAAATGGTCCAAGACTTGCGAACTTCATGCCATGTACTTTCATAGTTTACAGGAAACAAGAATGTGAACGAAACCAACACAGCACCCCCGACACAAGAGAACTGTCCAGCCTCAAACCGAGCCTCGTCAGAAGCTGCAGAAAATGCCCCAATACCGGGGGCACCGCTTCAGATACTCGAAGCCACCGCATCGACAGAGACACCGGACGGACAGGAATCCTACGAACGAGCAACGGCGCTCAAGAATGTGGGCCTCTTCAGACAGGCAGCGGAATATTTTGAGAAAGCTGCACAGGATCCCGCATACGCGCTAAAGGGCTTTGCCCAAATGGGCCTCAGCCTCAAGAAGAGTGGGAAACAGGCAGAAGCCGTCGCGGCCTTTCGCCGAGCCCTACAAGTGCCCTCGCCATCATCGAAAGAACAAGTGCAGATCCTCTACCTTTTAGGAAGAACATTAGAATCTCTCGAGCGCATTCCTGAAGCGTTAGAGACCTATCGATGGCTCCGTCGTGAATCACCACAATATCGAGATGTCGCCTTGCGAATTGAGTTGTTGAGCACGAGACGAATGCACCGCAGCAACAACCACCACCACCAAGGACAAGGGGACAGTCCGTGGGCAACACAGGCGTCGCAGATGTGGCAGGGCATCCTGCGAAACGGGAAATAACGATCCGCCGAAAACCTTTCTCAGTTGTGGAAAACGAACAAATCCGTTAAGTTCTCCTCCAACAGGCCGTCCTCTTCGTGTGTGGTTTGTCTGGGTCAAGCAACAGAACAAACCAGATAGACCAGACCAACCAGACAGACCAGATGAACCAAACCAGCGCGTTATCCAGGGTGCATGCATGCGAAGCGAGGCGAGGCGAGGCTAGACCATGAAGCGGATTGATCTGATCGCAGGGGCGCGGCCCAATTTTATGAAGATTGCGCCGATCATCGACGCGCTCAACGCGGCCGAGACGCGGGGCGGTTCGTTGCGTTTTCGTCTGATCCATACGGGCCAGCATTACGACCGTGCCATGTCCGGGAGCTTCTTCGAGGAGCTGGGCATCCCTGATCCGGACATCAATCTTGAAGTAGGCTCGGGCACCCAGGCTGAACAAACCGCCGCCATCATGGTGGCGTATGAAAAGGTGCTGCTGAAAGAGAAAAGCGACCTCTGCCTGGTCGTAGGGGACGTGACCTCGACCATGGCCTGTTCCATCGCTGCCCGCAAGTTGGGGGTGCCGGTAGCGCATGTAGAAGGCGGCATCCGCTCA
>SPAX01000254.1 GCA_005239475.1 Nitrospira sp.
TGACATTCATGAAGCGTATCTCGCAAAGCAAAGAGCGTCAGGTTGAAGTGGCCCCGTTTCTTCGGGTCATCAGACCCATGTCCAAGCTCAATCCTTCCGCCCTGCACGTACACTGTGGCATTAGGGGACAGGACCTCTGTTTGGTTGTGACGAATAACACCACAGCCTCATTGGGAGTGGTCCATCCATGGGGGTGACCCTCGCGCATCCATCCAGGGTTTCGGCAGAATTGATTCCCCTACGCATCCTTATACGATGTGGCATTGTATGTGCAGATTTGACCTATTGTTGGAGTGGTGCAGTCGGAGCAAGCTGGTGCAGGAAGGACGGACGGGGGGGCTTCCCTCCCTGACGGAATGATCAGAGATCTCTCACACACAATGAAATAAGGAGTTGATATGTCGACCTCACATATTCCCCGGGACAAGAAAGATCGATCGGTTCGAGCCCGTAAGCACGACCTCTACAAAACGAAGGGCAAACTTCTGGAGCCGTCGGTATGTCGTGAGTGCAAAGCGGTCTACCACAAGGGCCGGTGGACATGGGGCCCTGTCCCAGCGAAGAGTCACGCCCTCGTGTGCCCTGCTTGTGAACGGATACGGGACGGCGCGCCCAGCGGGGTGTTGCTGCTCACCGGTGAGTTTGTCGCCTCGCATCGGGACCAGGTTCTCGGGCTTGCTCGCAATGAAGAGGCCCGTGTCAAAGCCGAACATCCATTGGCTCGAATTATCAAGATCGAAGACCAATCCGAAGCACCCGAAGGGGTGATCATCACCACGACCGACCCCCATCTCGCGCGGCGCATCGGCGAAGCGCTCCATCACGCACATCACGGCACATTCACTTGTCGCTATGAGGAGAGCGAAGACCTGCTCCGAGCGAACTGGCAGAGCTAAGCAGAGGGACAAGAGCCGGGAATCTTTTCCATCGAATGCATGCGGAATCGGCGTCAGGTCTGGCAATCAGACATTAGCTTCCTCGGTCTGCTTCAAGCGACAGCTGACGGTCACTCCATGGACACCCACACGGGCCGCAATCTCGGTAAACCGGTACCCCTTATTGCCGATAGGCCCTGTGGGTGAGTTTCGTCGGCTCCCCTTTCCAATGAAACAGGGCGCGTCATGGGTCACGGGAGCCTCCCCCCCCTCACGACGTACGATCGCAAAACCTGCCCCTGTTTCTCCAACCGCGAATCTGTGTTGAGCCGGCCAATTGGACAGCTTGCAGACCGAAGAGTATGATGACCCATCATATGATCCAGTTGGCACGCTGCATCATACTGACAGGGAGAACCGAGCCATGGCTTCGGTATTTTCCTACTATGTGGCCTCCTTCCCCTCCTCCAGCGATCCTAATGACCAGCTGACTCACTCGCCCCGTGCAGGTCAGTGTTTCCACTCCCCTCACCACATTCCCGACTCCAGTTTGACGGTCGATCTGATCCGCCTGCTCCTCGCTACGATTGTGACCCCTCTTACCCGCAATGCACCTCACCCCTTCATGGAACCGCGGCGAATGACGCCGACATGTCCATGAAGAAACCAAGGAGATTTCTATGACATCCTCCAACAAGTTGCTACGGGGAGTTCTCATGCTGGTGTTCGGGTTTGGCGTCACCGGCTTTGTCGGGCCGAGCAGAGCGGAGAGGAGTTGTCAAGATGTCCGTTGAAATTTTCTGAGTGGCTTCCATGGTTATTTCACGCCGCTTTCGTTGTCGGAGCGGACTGCGTCTCCGCCTGCTCAGCCTCGATGGTCGCAAGGACCTGTGCAATCCCTGCAAAGCCTTTCACGCGATTGAACTGCTGCTCGCAGTAGAGCAACACCGTCCCCAGCCACCGTTGGAGCATCGCACTCCCTCGTGAACGCCTGATATTCCGCTCACTGTGCCGGACCAGGGAAAACATACTCTCGATCGGGTTGGTCGACAGCAGCGTCTTGCGTAGCAAGGCCGGCACCTTCAGCCGATGTGTCGTCAACAGCTCCTCGAACGCCTCCAGGAGCGAATCCGCCGCCGACTCGTTCTTGGCCCGCAGCCACGCCTCCAGCTCCAGCAGCATCCGTCTGGCGTCGGCGTAGCTGGTCTGTTCCAAGGCCAACATGAGCCGCCGATGCGCCTCGATCCGATACGGCTTGGCCAGGTGCCGCTGCAGGTTCCGGCTCTTATGAATGGCGCAGCGTTGCTGTAGGAGCTTTTTGCCGAACCGCTCCCGCAGGGCCTTGAGCAGGCCACTCCCGCCATCCGTCACGAAAAGGATCCGCCGGGAGAGCGCCAGGCCGCGACGCTCCAGATCCCTGAACAGCGCCTCACAGATCTCGTGATTCTCCGAGGAGCCTTGCCAAAACCCCAAAGCCATCTTCTGACCACTCACATCCACGCCCAGCGCGACGAGAAAAGCCTCGCCGCCCCGGTGGATCGTGTCGAGGAACACCGCGAACGGCTTGAAGTCGGCCAGGGATCGTTCTTGGAATTCCTTCAGCTTCGTGGCGGTCAGGTCCACCAGCTTGCGGGAGACGGTCGAGGACGACACCCCCAAGGCCTCGCCCGCCTGGAGGACGGTCTCGGCATACTTCTGGGCCGACACGCCGCGGAGGATCTTCTCCAGCAGTTCCTCGGAGAATGCCCCGGGGGTGCGCAATCGGGCATAGGACTGGAGGGTGACCTCCCCTTGCTCCACGTGCCGCAGCCGGGGACGTGTCACTTTGACCTTCTGGTCGCCGAGATAGAGGGAGCCCTCCTCATGCGCCCACTTCTTGAACGCCGGGTCGGTGGGATAATAATCCGGCCCCGCTACCTCCTCGCGCTCCATCAGCATCACGCTCTCCGCCACCATGCGCCCCATCTCCAGCATCACCGCGTCGAGGGCCTGCTTGCCCGAGCTGATCACGCGGACCAAGGTGCCCAACATCTCATCCTGGCCCGAGATCGCCCTCAATCCCGCGAGGGCTCGCTTGCGTTGTTTCGTGTCTCTTCTCATTGGTGGCTCCCTCCTGTTGTGAACCGTGGAGTATCCCACGGCGGAGCCACTCGTCAAATTTCAACGGACTTCAGTATAACTTCGAGCTTACGCGATATCGATCGCCTGAGTGTATATGATTTCTGATTGGTCTGGTTTGCCCGTCGTGGCGCGAAAATCCCCTAATGCGATCAAGATATTTGTAGAAGGCGGGTCGATCGTTAATGCTTTTCAATGATCAGACTCCGTCCCTCTTAGGATGAGCCTTTCCGTGTTTTGTGGTTCCGGCACCAAGACGATGTCGGCTTGCGTGCGCGCGTTCGCCGGTTCGTTGCCAAGAAGATAGGGTTCTCCCAGTTTGAGCTGGGCGTCTCGGTTGGTCTTGTCTAATTCGAGCGCCCTGTGGAGTTCAGAGAGCGCTGCTTGCAGATTAGCAAGGCCGCCGAGTGTCAAATGGACCAAGGCAAGCCGATAGTGGGCATCGCCATCATTGGGATCTGCTGCGTGACATTCTGATACTCAATGATGGCTTCCTGATACTGACCCTTCTCGACATAGCTGAACGGACGATCGCGATGTTTGGCCTTCTTGGCCGCAGGCGGTG
>SPAX01000255.1 GCA_005239475.1 Nitrospira sp.
TGATCATGTTCTTGACGTAGTCGGCGTGGCCCGGGCAGTCCACATGGGCGTAGTGGCGATTGGCCGTTTCGTATTCCACGTGACTGATGGCAATGGTCATAATCTTGGTGGCATCGCGTCGCCCCTGACTCTCACTGGCTTTGGCCACTTCGTCGTAGGAGATGAACTTCGCCATGCCCTTATCGGCCGACACCTTGGTCAACGCCGCGGTCAACGTCGTCTTGCCGTGGTCCACGTGCCCGATCGTCCCGATATTCACGTGCGGCTTCCGCCGCTCATATTTCGCCTTCGCCATACCCGCTCCCTTCCGTCCTCACTCAAGAATCAATTCGACTACTCACCCCGATACTTGGCAATGATGGCCTCTGAAATCTGCCGGGGCACCGGATCATATCGGTCGAATTCCATACTATAGGTGGCACGGCCCTGTGTGCGAGACCGAAGATCGGTCGCATACCCGAACATTTCACTGAGTGGCACCGACGCATCGATGATCTGCGCAGCGGCTCGCGCCTTCATGCCCTGGATCTTGCCACGACGACCATTCAAATTGCCGATCACGTCGCCCATAAAATCCTGAGGGACCACAACCTCCACCTTCATGATCGGCTCAAGCAACACAGGATCGGCTCTCTTACAGGCATCGAGGAATGCCATCGAACCGGCGATTTTAAACGCCATTTCATTGGAGTCGACGTCATGAAACGACCCGTCGATCACCGTGACCCGAACATCGCGAAGCGGATACCCCGCGATCACGCCAGAATCAAGCCGTTCCTTCACACCCTTTTCGATCGCCGGGATGAACTCTCTTGGAATAGAGCCGCCGACGGTCTTATTGATGAACTCCAAGCCTTTGCCTGATTCAGCAGGCTCAACCGTCAACACGACATGTCCATACTGGCCACGACCACCGGTCTGCTTAATGTACTTCGCCTCAGCTTCAGCCTTCTTGCGAATCGTTTCCCTAAAGGCCACCTCCGGCTTTCCGACATTGGCCTCCACCTTGAATTCACGCAGCATGCGATCGACGATGATTTCCAGATGCAGCTCTCCCATCCCGGCAATGATGGTCTGCGCGGTCTCTTCATCCGTCTTCACCCGGAACGATGGATCTTCCTGCGCCAACTTCTGGAGCGCGAACCCCATCTTCTCTTGATCTTGCTTGGTTTTTGGCTCAATCGCCATCGCGATAACCGGCTCAGGGAACTTCATAACCTCGAGCAGGACCGGCTGCTTTTCATCCGCCAACGTGTCTCCGGTCGTCGCCCCTTTTAGTCCGACGGCCGCAACAATATCACCCGCATAGGCGACATCAATGTCTTCCCGCTTGTTCGCATGCATCTTCAGGAGACGTCCGACGCGGTCCCTCGTCCCCTTCGTCACGTTCGCGATGGACGTGCCCGTCTTCAGCGTGCCCGAGTATACTCGTAAAAAGGTGAGCTGACCCGCAAATGGATCCGTCATAATCTTGAAGGCTAAGGCCGCAAACGGCTCACTATCTGACGGACGTCGTTTCACTTCCTGTTCGGTGTTCGGATCAATTCCGGTCACCGATTCGACATCCAGTGGGGACGGAAGGAAATCCACAACCCCATCCAATAGCTGCTGGACACCCTTGTTCTTGAACGCCGATCCGCACAGAATAGGAGTCATCTTCATCGAAATCACGCCAGCTCGAATGGCTCGGCGGATCTCCTCTTCCGTTAAGGGCTGACCATTGAGATACTTCTCCATGGCCTGTTCGTCGAATTCAGCGACCGCATCCAGCATTTTATCGCGATATTCCTTGGCTCGGCCGAGCAGATCGGCAGGAATTTCGTCGACTTTATACTTGGCGCCGAGCGTCTCGTCGTCATACACATAGGCCTTCATGGTCACGAGATCGATCGACCCTCTGAATTCAGATTCTCGGCCGATAGGGATCTGAATCGGAACAGGGTTTGCTCCCAACCGATCGATCATGGTCTGGACGCTGGTATAAAAATCTGCGCCGACTCGGTCCATCTTGTTCATGAACGCGATCCTCGGCACACTATACTTATCGGCTTGCCGCCAGACCGTCTCAGATTGCGGCTCAACTCCCTGCACGGAGTCAAACACCGCCACAGCCCCGTCGAGTACACGAAGCGACCGTTCGACCTCAATCGTAAAATCGACATGCCCCGGGGTATCGATGATATTAATGCGATGGTCTCGCCAGAAACAGGTCGTCGCAGCAGCCGTAATCGTAATGCCGCGCTCCCTTTCCTGCTCCATCCAATCCATCGTCGCCGCGCCTTCGTGAACCTCACCCATCTTGTGTGAGATCCCGGTGTAGTAGAGAATACGCTCCGTGGTCGTCGTCTTACCGGCATCAATGTGAGCCATGATGCCGATGTTCCGAGTTTGTTCTAACGGTGATTGACGCGCCACGTACTTCCCCTAAAAATATATATGCCGCAATCCGAGCCAGTGAAACGCTGCGAGTTACGAGCACCCGCGTGAGCGGATCGCAGCAGGCTCAGCTGCAGCACAGAACGACGCTACCAGCGATAGTGTGCGAACGCCTTATTGGCTTCCGCCATCCGATGCACGTCTTCCCGCTTCTTAACCGCCGCCCCCGTATTGTTCGACGCATCCAGCAATTCAGCAGCAAGCTTCTCTCGCATGCTCTTCCCGCCGCGCGTACGCGAATACTCCGCCAACCATCGAAGCGCCAGCGACATCCGGCGAGCCGGACGAATTTCTACCGGCACCTGATACGATGCACCGCCCACCCGACGGGACTTCACCTCAACGACCGGCTTCACATTATCAATCGCCGTCCGGAATACTTTCAGTGGGTCGTTGCCGGTCTTCTCCTGAATGACATCGAAGGCTCCGTAGCAAATGCGCTCGGCCGTACTCTTCTTGCCCCCCGACATCAAAATATTCAAAAACTTCCCGACGAGCTTATCCCGATATCGCACATCAGGGAGAGGATCGCGGTGGTCTAAAAATCTAGTTCTTGGCATGTGTCATTCACTCTCTCAATACCAACGGTGACAATCTTCCTACTTGGGACGCTTCGCTCCATACTTCGAACGACTCTGCTTTCGATCCGCCACACCGACGGCATCAAGGGCACCTCTGACGATGTGATAGCGCACACCCGGCAAGTCCTTCACACGGCCACCGCGCACGAGCACGATGGAATGCTCTTGAAGGTTGTGGCCGACACCAGGAATGTATGTCGTGACTTCCATCCCATTCGTCAACCGGACACGCGCAACTTTCCGCAACGCCGAGTTCGGCTTCTTTGGCGTTGAGGTATAGACACGAAGACATACGCCACGCTTCTGCGGACAGGACTTGAGTGCGGGACTCTTGGTCTTCGCGTGCGCCTGCTGGCGACCTTTTCTGACTAACTGATTAATCGTTGGCATTAGTACTTCACTCTCATCATCGGCACAGTTTGACCGTCTTCCTCAACCATTCAAGGGTAGAGCCGGTCGATTGTAGTGAGCATTGATCGCGCTGTCAAGTCTCCCTCAGGCCCGCCTACATTATGAGCGCGCAGGCTCTCCCGATCCCGTCGCTATCCCTTCGTGCGCCAGCGCCGCTACATCCCCCTGACCAACAATCACGGGCTCAGGCTTGGGGCTAATGACGAAGGTGTCCCGATACTCTTCGAAGCCGGTTCCAGCTGGAATCAAGCGACCGACGATGACATTTTCTTTCAGGCCCAACAGATTATCAACGCGCCCGTTGATCGCGGCTTCCGTCAAGACACGTGTTGTCTCCTGGAATGAGGCTGCCGAGATAAAGCTATCAGTAGTCAATGCTGCCTTGGTAATCCCAAGTAGGACAGGCTTCCCAAGACCCGGCTGCCCACCCTTCGCTAACACTCGCTCATTCTCTTCGTCAAATAACATTTTGCTGACTTGACTGCCTGGCAAGAATTCCGTATCGCCAGGATCTTCGATTCTGACCTTGCGCAGCATCTGCCGCACAATGATCTCGATATGCTTGTCGTTGATCGTCACACCTTGCAGCCGGTAGACATCCTGCACTTCATCGACGAGATACTTTTGCAACTCGTTCGGGCCCAACACATCAAGGATGTCGTGCGGATTGGCCGATCCATCCATCAACGGCTCACCGGCCCTGACCCAATCACCCTCATGCACATTGACATGCTTGCCCTTGGGGATGAAGTATTCTTTCACGTCACCCATCTTATTATTGACCAGCACTTTGCGCATACCCTTGACGAAACCATCGTACGAAACTTCGCCATCGATCTCGCTGATGACGGCCGTCTCCTTCGGCTTTCTGGCCTCGAACAACTCAGCCACGCGAGGCAGACCCCCCGTAATATCTTTTGTCTTGGTCGTCTCCCGCGGAATCTTGGCCAATACATCGCCGGGAGTAACCACAGCGCCTTTTTCGACAAAAATATGCGCCCCGACCGGAAGCAGATAGCGCGCCACGTTAGCCACCGCTGCAACCTTGGCAGTCTTCCCTCCCTCATCCTTGATCGACACACGTGGCCGCAACGTTGCGCCACTATGCTCAACGATGACCTTGCGGGAGAGGCCGGTGACTTCATCGAATTCTTCCTTCATGGAGACACCTTCGATGATGTCTCCATACGCCACCTTACCGCCGACCTCAGTGAGGATGGTCAGGGAGTACGGATCCCATTCGACCAATTTCTGGCCCACCTCAACGCGACCACCATTTTTAATCTTGATCTTGGCGCCGTAGACAACCCCGTACTTCTCGCGCTCACGTCCCGTCTCATCGACAATGGCAATCTTGGCGTTCCGATTCATGACGACCCATTCACCCTCTTTATTCTGGACCGCAATCCCAGCGTTAGGAAAGTCGGCATTCTTCTTGGCATCGAAGCTCATGAACTTGATAGTGCCCGCATGCTTGGATTCGGTCACCGTCTGCTCAACCACTTTGCTCGCCGTTCCACCGATGTGGAACGTCCGCATGGTCAGCTGTGTTCCCGGCTCACCGATCGACTGTGCCGCAATGACACCAACGGGCTCGCCTTTTTCGACCAACCGTCCGCGGGCCAAATCACGCCCATAACACGAACGACAGACTCCACGGCGTGACTGACAGGTCAGCACCGAACGAATCTTGACGTGGTCGACCGCAGCTTCCACGATCGCCTTTGTCCGGTCCTCGTCAATCTCCTCATTGAACGACACAATGATCTCACCTGTCACTGGATCACGAATATCTTCTGCGGCCAACCGTCCCAACACCCGCTCTTCGATCGGCTGGATGATTTCACCCCCCTCGACCAATGCGCTCACCGTGATGCCATCGGTGGTGCCGCAATCGATTTCGTTGATAATCACATCCTGCGCGATATCCACCAAGCGACGCGTGAGATAACCGGAGTTTGCAGTCTTCAACGCCGTGTCGGCCAAACCCTTACGGGCACCGTGCGTCGAAATAAAGTACTGCAACACCGTTAATCCTTCGCGGAAGTTGGCGGTAATCGGAGTCTCGATGATTTCACCGGAGGGCTTCGCCATCAATCCGCGCATACCACCCAACTGGCGGATCTGCTGCGAGCTTCCTCGAGCACCGGAATCCGCCATCATGAAGATTGGATTGAAGGATTCGGCCTTACTCGGATCGCCACCCGCGCCCAATTCCCTCATCATTTCATTGGCAATCTGTTCAGTCACATGGGCCCAGATGTCGATCACCTTGTTATAGCGTTCGCCGTTGGTGATCAACCCCTCGGCATACTGACGTTCGATTTCCGTCACCTCGTGCTGAGCCTTCCCCAGCAATTCTTGTTTCTTGGTCGGGATATGCATGTTGTCGATACAGATCGAGATGCCGGCACGCGTGGCATACTCGAACCCTGTGTCCTTGACCTTGTCGAGGAACGTGACGGTCTCACGGTGCCCACACTGGCGGTAGACCGTATCGATGAGCTTGGTCATTTCCTTCTTGGTCATGAGCTTATTCGCGTTGGCGAACGGTAATCCAGGAGGGAGCACATCCGACAGGATCACTCGCCCGACGGTGGTCTGAACGAGGTTTCCCTCAATCCGCACCTTGATCCGCGCATGCTCTTCCAATTCTCGCGAATCAAACGCAATGCGCACTTCCTCCGGTGAGCCGAACACTTTCCCCTCTCCCTTGCATCCTGCACGCTCTTTGGTCAGCCAATAACAGCCCAGCACCATGTCCTGCGACGGCACCGCAATCGGCTTGCCGTTGGCAGGCGAGAGAATGTTATTGATCGACATCAGCAGCACGCGTGCCTCGACCTGCGCTTCGACCGACAGCGGAACGTGGACCGCCATCTGGTCACCGTCGAAGTCAGCGTTGAATGCGGCACAGACCAGCGGATGCAGCCGAATGGCCTTGCCTTCAACCAACACAGGATCAAACGCCTGGATACCGAGACGGTGCAACGTCGGTGCACGGTTCAGCAGCACAGGATGCTCGCGAATCACCTCGTCAAGCACGTCCCACACTTCCGGCCGTTCTTTTTCGACCAAGCGTTTGGCACTCTTAATCGTCGTCGCCGCGCCTCGCTCCTCCAACTTGTGGAAGATAAAGGGCTTGAAGAGTTCGAGCGCCATCTTCTTGGGCAACCCGCATTGATGCAGCCGAAGCTCGGGCCCCACGACGATGACGGTTCGGCCTGAATAATCGACCCGTTTACCAAGCAGGTTTTGGCGAAAGCGCCCCTGCTTCCCCTTCAGCATGTCGCTCAACGATTTTAGCGGCCGCTTGTTGGGTCCACGAATCGCGCGACCGCGACGGCCGTTATCGAAGAGCGCATCAACCGCTTCCTGCAACATCCGCATTTCGTTTCGGATAATCACGCCCGGCGCCTTCAACTCGATCAGCCGCTTCAGGCGATTGTTCCGATTGATGACGCGGCGGTACAGATCGTTCAGATCCGATGTCGCAAACCGTCCACCGTCCAGCGGCACAAGTGGGCGCAATTCCGGTGGGAGCACCGGAATCACATCCATGATCATCCATTCAGGCATGTTTCCGGACTTGCGGAAAGCCTCGATGACTTTCAGTTGCTTCGCATATTTCTTCTTCAGCGCTGCGGAGGCCGACGTCTTAGCCTTAGCCTTGATCTCATCCCACTTGGCATTGATGTCGATCTTGCGGAGCAACTCCCGAATGGCATCGGCACCGATACCGACTTTGTAGGAACCGGGGCTGTAGCCAGATTGGAGCGAGCGAAGCTTTTCTTCCGAGACCAGCTCCTTCTCCGTCAAATCTGTCGATCCTGGATCGACACAGACATAGCTCTCGAAATAGAGAATCCGCTCCAGTCCTTTGAGGCTCATGTCCAGCAAGGTTCCGATCCGGCTCGGCACGCCCTTGAGGAACCAAATATGTGCGACCGGTGCCGCAAGCTCGATATGGCCCATGCGCTCCCGGCGGACTTTGGACTGTATGACCTCGACGCCGCACTTGTCGCAGACAATGCCGCGGTGCTTCATGCGCTTGTACTTGCCGCAGTTGCACTCCCAGTCCTTGATTGGACCGAAAATCTTCGCGCAAAACAGTCCGTCTTTTTCCGGTTTAAACGACCGGTAATTGATGGTCTCCGGTTTCTTCACTTCACCATAGGACCACGACCGAATTTTTTCGGGTGACGCGATCCGGATCCGCATCGAATCGAATGAAACCGCATCACGCGGCTTCTCAAATAATGTATAGACGCCTTCCAAAGTAGTGACCTCCTCTGATGCCGACCTCTAGGGCCGGCACACAAATGGGTTAGTCTTGCGACTTAATCAGTTCGACGTCGAGACCCAAACTCTGCAGCTCTTTGACCAAGACGTTAAACGACTCGGGTAATCCAGGCTCCAGGAACGGCTCACCCTTGACGATCGCTTCATACATCCGCGATCGGCCCGGCACGTCGTCCGACTTTACCGTCAAGAACTCTTGCAGTGTGGAAGCAGCGCCATAGGCCTGCAACGCCCACACTTCCATTTCTCCCAACCGCTGGCCGCCGAATTGGGCCTTGCCACCGAGCGGCTGCTGCGTGACGAGCGAATAGGGACCGATCGACCGTGCGTGAATCTTGTCGTCGACCAAGTGGTGGAGTTTTAAGACATACATGTAGCCGACCGTGACGGGACTACCAAACATTTCCCCGGTTCGGCCGTCCATCAGCATGGTTTGCCCGCTAGTCGGCAGGTTTGCCTTCTTGAGCAGCTCCTTAATCTCTGTTTCTGACGCTCCATCGAACACCGGGCTCGCCACCTTAATCCCCAGTGCCTTGGCCGCCCAACCCAGGTGAGTTTCGAGAATCTGACCGACGTTCATACGTGACGGCACGCCCAGTGGATTCAGCACAATTTCCACCGGCGTCCCATCCGGCAAGCACGGCATGTCTTCCTCGGGCAAGATCCGAGAGACCACGCCTTTATTTCCATGCCGCCCGGCCATCTTGTCGCCGACCTGAATCTTGCGCTTCATCGACACATAGACCTTGACGAGCTTGATCACGCCGGGCGGAAGCTCATCGCCCCGCTTCAACCGCCCAACCTTCTCGTCGTACAGCGTCTGAAGGATTTCGATCTGCTCCTTCGCCCGCCGCTCGACGTCTTCCAGCTCTTTCTGCTCGTCAGGATCGCTCAGAATGATGTAGCGGACAGTCTCATCCGGCAACCGCTTGAGAATCTCCGCAGTCAGCTTGCCCTTCTTCTTCAGAATGACATCGCCGCTCTCAGGATCCATCAAGTCACGACCAACCACCTTCCCCAGCAGCAGTTTTCTGATCTTCTTCGTTTTTTCATCGTCGATAATACGGAGTTCCTCGTGGTGATCACGCTGAAGCTTCGTCGCATCGTCGCTTTCGATGCTCTTGGATCGTTCGTCCTTATCGAGCCCCTTGCGCGAGAAGATTTTCACATCAACGACGATGCCCTCGACACCCGGCGGCACCGTTAACGATGTATCCTTCACGTCGCCCGCTTTTTCACCAAAGATGGCCCGCAGAAGTTTTTCTTCAGGCGTAAGCTGTGTTTCGCCTTTCGGCGTCACTTTCCCGACCAGAATATTTCCAGGCTTCACCTCGGCCCCGATACGGATGATCCCGCTCTCATCGAGATCGCGAAGCGCTTCTTCTCCGACGTTCGGGATATCGCGAGTAATGTCCTCTTTCCCCAACTTGGTATCGCGGGCCTCCACCTCGAATTCCTCAATGTGAATCGAGGTGAACGCGTCCTCCCGCACCAGTTTTTCGCTCAACAAAATAGCGTCTTCGAAGTTGTATCCACCCCAAGGCATGAAGGCAACGAGAATATTCTTGCCTAGTGCCAGTTCGCCGTGATCAATGGCGGGACCGTCAGCCAAGACCTGTCCCACTTTCACTGGCTGCCCAAGCCGCACCACTGGCGTCTGCGTGATGGTCGTGCTCTGATTCGATCGCTGGAACTTGATCAGATCATACACGTCCAGACCGGCATCATTCCTTTTCCGACCTTCCTTCGAATCGGCACGCACGACGATCCTCGTGGCATCCACACTTTCCACGACGCCGGCACGCCTGGCCTGCACCACATAGCCTGAATCACGCGCGACCACGGTTTCCATTCCCGTGCCGACTAGCGGAGCCTCTGACTTGAGCAGCGGCACGGCCTGACGCTGCATATTCGATCCCATCAGGGCACGGTTGGCATCGTCGTGTTCCAAGAACGGCACCAAGGCCGTGGCCACGCTCACCACCTGTTTGGGCGACACGTCCATGTATTCGATCTTGTCTGAGGTGGCCGTCACAAAATCTCCGGCAGCTCGAGCCGAGATGGTTTCGGATACCAGGCGACCAGAAGCATCCACTTTCGCATTCGCCTGCGCGATGATGTACTTGTCCCCTTCGATCGCGGAAAGAAACTCGATCTCATCGGTGACTCGCCCCTTCACCACTTTGCGATAGGGCGCTTCGATAAACCCGAACTTATTGATGCGCGCATAGGTCGCCAATGACGTGATCAAGCCGATGTTCGGGCCTTCCGGCGTTTCGATCGGGCAAATACGGCTGTAGTGCGACGGATGGACGTCGCGAACCTCGAACCCCGCCCGCTCCCTGGTCAACCCGCCGGGACCGAGCGCGGAAAGCCGACGCTTGTGGGTAATTTCTGCGAGCGGATTCGTCTGGTCCATGAACTGAGACAACTGGCTGCTGCTGAAGAACTCCTTCACTGCGGCGACGACGGGCTTCGCATTGATCAAATCGTGCGGCAGTACCGTTTCCATATCCAACAGATTCATCCGCTCCTTGATACTCCGCTCCATGCGGACCAGTCCAAGTCGGAATTGGTTCTCCAGCAACTCGCCGACAGAACGAACACGACGATTACCCAAGTGGTCGATGTCGTCGATTTCACCCTTGCCCAGCTTCAAGTTCACGAGATAGCGAATCACCTCTACCATGTCCTGCGCCGTCAGCGTTCGCTGCTCCAAGGGCAGATCGAGGCCGAGCTTCTTGTTCAACTTCAGGCGCCCGACCGGAGAGAGATCGTACCGCTTGGAGTTCAAGAACAGATTATCGAAAAGGGCCCGCGCGGTATCAACCGAGGGCGTTTCTCCCGGCCGTAACCGACGATAGATCTCGACCATCGCCTCCTCTTTGGAGGTAGTCTTATCCATCTCCAGGGTATCCAAGATCACCGGCGTAGACGTGACCGTATCGAAATAGATTGCCTTAAACTCTTCAATATCGCTTTCGAGCAGCACCTCGATGATTTCGGCCGTGAGCCGTTGATTTTTTTCTGCGATCTTGTTCTTCTTGGAGTCCACCAGTTCGGTCAGGATTGCCCGCCCGACTAACTCACTCGGCGCAAGCGGGATTTCCTTCACACCAGCCGCCTTGAGCTTCGCGATGAGCCCCTTCGTGAGCTTGGCCCCTTCACGCACGAGCGGCTCCTTGCCGCCCTTCTCAAGCACTTCTGCCGAACAGCGCAACCCTTGATGAATCTCAGGGTCGAGCTTTCGCAGCATCTTGCCATTCACGACACGAATTTCCTCGACCGGATAATACATCTTGAGCAAGTCGTCGCCTGAAAAGCCGAAGGCCTTCAGCAGAATGGTCGTCGGCATTTTCCGCCGACGGTCGATGCGCACATAGAGAATGTCGCGAGCATCGAACTCGAAATCCAGCCACGACCCGCGATAGGGAATGATCCTGGCGGAGTACAACACCTTGCCGCTGGAGTGCGTCCGGCCCTTATCATGCGTGAAGGAGGCACCGGGAGACCGATGCAACTGGCTCACCACCACACGCTCCGTGCCATTGACAATGAAGGTCCCGCGTTCCGTCATGAGCGGCAGCTCGCCGACGTACACTTCCTGCTCTCGGACGTCGAGCACTTTTTTCTTGGAGCCCTTGTCTTCCTTGTCGAACACGACGAGGCGTACCCGGAGTTTCAGCGGAACGGCATAGGTCATCCCCTGTTCAAGACATTCCCGTTCATCATACTTTGGGGTCCCGAGCGTGTAACTCGTAAACTCCAATACGGCAGTATTGTTGTAATCCGGAATCGGGAAGACACTCGCCAGAGCTGCCTGGAGCCCATGATCCTTGCGACGCTCGGGCTCAACCTCCCGCTGAAGAAATTCTTCATAGGAGCGCTTCTGGATCTCAATAAGATCAGGAATTTCGATGCTGCTATGAATGCGAGAGTAGTCTTTCCGCTCGACGAACTCTTGCAGAGTCGTTTCGGACATTCGCCGGTCCTCCACTACAATGGTTAGGCTTGGGTACCCGCACATGGCAGGCACCCACAGACACTAGAGACTGGTCAAATCGAGACTACTTGATCTCGACCTTGGCACCGCTCTCTTCGAGCTTCTTCTTCATGGTGTCGCATTCTTCCTTCGTGACACCAGTTTTCACGGGCTTCGGTGCGCCTTCGACCAGATCTTTTGCTTCCTTCAAGCCAAGGCTGGTGAGTTCGCGGACAACCTTAATGACTTGGATTTTCTTGTCCGCCGGAGCAGACACGAGCACGACGTCAAACGCCGTCTTCTCCTCGGCTGCCGCTGCTGCACCACCACCTGCCGCAGGAGCGGCGGCGGCGACCGGTGCGGCAGCCGTGACGCCGAATCGGGTCTCTAACCCCTTCACGAGCTCCGCCAAATCGAGCACACTCATCGTCTCAATGGCCTTGATCAACTCTTCCTGTGATAACTTTGCTGTTGTCGTTGACATATCCCCTTCTCCTTTTCGTTTGTCCTGAATGGCTGCAATGACTCTCACAAATTTCGACAAGACCGCACTGAGCGTATACACAAGGCCACGCGCTGGTCCCTGCATGGCTGACAACAACATTGCAATGAGGACTTCCTTCTTCGGTAGTTTCGCAACCGCCGCCAATTCGGCCGGCTGCACCACCTTGCCCTCCAACACACCGATGGTGATCTTAATCTTCTGCTCGCGCTTCTCCGCCAGAATAAAATCACGAAGAATCTTGGCCGGAAGCACCGGATCGTCATAGCCGATCACCAACCCCGTTGGGCCCTTGAGGTAATTCTTCACCCCAAAAAGGATCGTGCCCTCAGCAGCACGGGCGGCCAATGTGTTCTTGACGACCTTGTATTCGGCTTTGGCACCTCGCAACTGCTTGCGCAGTTCCGTGACCTGGTTTACAGAGAGCCCGGCACTTTCGGTGACAATGGCAAGCCGTGCACGACTAAATGTCTCCGTCAACTCCGCAACCGCTGTCGCTTTCTCGTCCTTTTTCATAATCGAACCCTTCCCCTTCCGCGCCGCAACACCCTGACTAACTCCATTCCTTGGCTAACGCGATGGCATCGAGCTTCACGCCAGGCCCCATCGTGCTCGAGAGAGTCGCGCTCATCAAATAGCGTCCTTTGCACGAGGCCGGTTTTGCTTTAATCACCGCCTCAAGAACCGCCGATGCATTGTCATAGAGCTGTTCGGGCTTAAACGACACTTTCCCGACAGGCACCTGAACAATCCCGGCCTTTTCGACCTTATACTCCACACGACCTTTCCGAATTTCTGACACGGCCTTGCCGACATCAAAGGTGACGGTCCCGGTCTTCGGATTCGGCATGAGCCCGCGAGGCCCCAGCGCCTTTCCGAGCTTCCCGACGGCCGCCATAAGATCCGGCGTCGAGATGGCGCAATCAAAGTCCATCCATCCGCCCTTGATCTTCTCCATCAGGTCATCGGACCCGACATAATCAGCGCCGGCTTGCCGCGCCTCCTGCTCCTTCTCTCCCTTGGCAAAAACCAACACGCGCACCTTCTTCCCCGTGCCATGTGGCAGCGAGGTCGTGCCACGCACCATTTGGTCCGCCCGCTTCGGATCCACGCCCAATCGAAGCGCCAGATCGACGGATTCATCGAACTTGGTGTAGGCCGACCGCTTCACCGCATCAACCGCCTCACGCAAGGCATAGGCCCGAGGCTCAAGCTTTTCCACTGCCGCTCTCATCTTCTTTCCCATTTCCGTTCTCCCCTCTACGCCATCGCAAGTTCTGATCAGGCAAGACGGCCCGTCGTGCTCGCTCTACCGCCTCACCCTTGAACCACGACTCCCATACTGCGCGCCGTCCCTTCAATAATCTTGATCGCCCCCTCGAGATCGACGGCATTGAGATCCGTCATTTTCTTTTGCGCGATCTCACGCAACTGCGCCTTCGTGATCTTCCCGACCTTGTCTTTCTGGGGAACGCCGGATCCTTTAATGACTCCGGCCGCCTTCTTCAAGAGGTCGGACGCCGGCGGAGTTTTCATCACAAAGGTAAACGACCGGTCCTTGTAGACCGTGATGACCACCGGGATGATGCTATCGCCCTCTTTTTGAGTTTTCGCGTTGAACTGCTTGCAAAATTCCATGATGTTGACGCCGTGCTGACCCAGCGACGGCCCGACCGGGGGAGCAGGGTTCGCTTTCCCAGCAGGAATCTGCAACTTAATCTGTGCCGATACTTCCTTGGCCATGTCCTACACTCCTACGTGCGTTCGTCCATTTCGGAGGTTAAATCCGCTCCACTTGCAAGAACCCAAGCTCCACCGGAGTGGAGCGCCCAAAAATACTGACCAAGACTTTAAGCCGGCTATGGTCCTGATTCACCTCGTCCACCACACCATTAAATCCGAGAAACGGACCATCGATAATCCGGACATTATCCGTCTTGATGAATTTAACCTGTTCGCGTGGCCCGGATGCCCCCACATCAACCTGCTTCAAGAGCGACTCTACCTCTTCCGTCGACAAGGGTGTCGGCTGCGCACCAGCGCCGACAAATCCCGTGACCTTCGGCGTCTCTTTGATCATTTGCAAGGTTTCATCGATAAGCGGGGACTCCAACTCCACGATCACATACCCGGGGAAAAACTTCCGTCGCGACGTTCGACGTTTGCCATCCTTGATCTCAATCACATCCTCCGTCGGCACGAGTACCTGTCCCATCTTTTCGACCAATCCCATTTGATTGGCCCGTTCAAGCAAGCTGGTCTTCACCCGCCCCTCAAAGCCTGCGTAGGTATGAATGACGTACCAATTCTTTGCCATGCCCTACCCTCGGATCATTGGTTGACTATGTACCATGCAGCGGCTCTCACTTTCTGACCCTGACTCACAGAATCTTGCTTACTGCCCATACAAGAAGCGAGTCGACGAACGACAGATACAGGGACATGATGATGCAAAAAACAATGACTACCGTCGTGGACCCGACCGTTTCGGCCCGAGTCGGAAACGACACTTTTTTCAACTCCCCGCGCACATCATCGAAGAACTCACGAATAGAATCTGTAAACTTCCTGAACATGCCCACCTCACCTTCGCTCTTAGAGAGTGAGAACGCGCCCCTCCCACTCACCCCGTCCAACGTTCCCGCTCTGCGACCGACCTGCTCTCAATCCAGCCCAGCCGCCGGTATTGAACCTAACCCATCCACTACGCAGCGACTGGCAGGGGCACTAGGATTTGAACCCAGACTCTCGGTTTTGGAGACCGATGTGCTACCATTGACACCATGCCCCTACATTTTGAGTGGTGAGTGTTGAGTTCTGAATGCTGAGTTATCGGATCGATCTGCCAACTTTCCCCTCAACTCAGAACCCAGAACTTAGAACTCAGAACTTTATTTCACTTCCTTATGGGCGATGTGTTTCCGGCAGAACTTGCAGAACTTATTCCGCTCCAACCGATCCGGATCGTTCTTCTTATTCTTCATCGTGGAATAGTTCCGCTGCTTGCAGATCGTGCATGCCAAATCAATGATCTCTCGCATCTCTCTCTCCTCGTTAGGCGTGAGGCGTGAAACGTAAGGCGTAAGAACCAGCTCTTGACACTGTCCCCTTACGCCTTACGCCTAACTCCTCACGGCTCACTACGCCAGAATTTCGGTGACGACGCCGGACCCGACGGTCTTGCCGCCCTCGCGCACCGCGAACCGCAACCCTTGATCCATCGCGATCGGGCTAATCAGCTCCCCCGTCACGCTCACATTGTCTCCCGGCATGACCATCTCCACCCCCGGATTCAACGACATCACCCCCGTCACATCGGTCGTCCGGAAGTAGAACTGCGGTCGGTACCCGTTGAAGAACGGCGTATGCCGCCCGCCTTCTTCTTTGGCCAACACATAGATCTCCGCCTTGAACTTCGTATGCGGCGTGATGCTCTTCGGCTTCGCCAGCACCATCCCGCGCTCCACATCTTCCTTCTTCGTCCCCCGCAGCAGCACCCCGACGTTATCGCCCGCCTGGCCTTCATCGAGCACCTTCCGAAACATCTCGACGCCGGTCACAATGGTGAGCTGGTTCGGCCGCAGGCCCACGATCTCGATTTCGTCGCCCACCTTGACGATCCCCCGCTCGA
>SPAX01000256.1 GCA_005239475.1 Nitrospira sp.
CATGCCAACAAGAGCAAGTGCGCCGGCGCCGGCGCCTAGAATCGCTCTGCGCATCATGAATCAACTCTCGAGCGGAAGGTGGCTGATAGGCCCCTGTGACCCTACCATACTGCGTGGGCTCAAGCCAGACAGGATTTGTGGGCCTATCCCGCATGATCGCCGCGAGCCAGGCGGAGGTCGAGGCAACGGAAGGTCAAGGCTGAGGCTAGAGCATTTTTAGTTTATGTATTTACATAGCCTGAGGACACGAAGTAGCGTGTGCATTCATCGGGTGTGAAGCGGTCAAGCAGCGTGCCGATTTCCTGCCAGAGCGCGTCGACGGTACGTGGGGCGGCTTTGCGGAGCAGCGCTTTGAGTTTGGCAAACAGCTTTTCGATGGGATTCAGATCGGGGGAATACGGCGGGAGATAGCGGATGTGTGCTCCCACTGCCTCAACGGCCTCTTTAACTCCCGCTACTTTGTGACTGCGTAGGTTGTCGGCGATGACGATATCGCCGGGGTGAAGCGTCGGGCATAAGAACGTCTGGACATATTTCAGGAACAGGGCGCCGGTCATTGGGCCGTCCGCCACCATCGGGGCGGTGATGTCATCATGACGTAGTCCGGCAACGAAGGTGGTGGTGTGCCAATGTCCGTGAGGCACGGAGGCGAGGCACCGTGCGCCACGCGGCGCACGTCCGTAGCGCCGGGCCATGTTCGTCGACGCCCCAGTTTCATCCAGAAAGACCAGCTTCATGGTATCCAGAGCCGGTTGAGAGGCCTGCCACTCACGCCGCGCGGCTTGCACGTCGGCGCGTTCTTGCTCGCTGGCGTGCAGGGTTTTTTTTAAGCGTGAGCTTCCATTTGTCGAGTTGATGCCACAACGCGGGCACTTTGATCGCAATCCCGTGTTCCGCCAATCGTGCGCACAGCTCCGCGAGCGTCAGATCTCCTGTTTCCTTCAGCCAGGCCCGAAGCGTCGCCTCCATCCCGGCCAACCGGGACCGCCGATGGCCACCAATCGGCAGACTGCCCCGTTGTCCCGTCTGCTTGAGACGCGTCCGCACCTGATAGACCCAGACTCGGCTGACTTCAAATCGGTTCGCAATGGCCGTCGGACGATCCCCACGCTCCAGCGCTCGCAACACCCGGTCCCGTAAATCCTGTGAATAGGCGTCCATCCCTTCTCCTCCATCAAGAGTACAATCCACGCTCCAGCGCTCGCAACACCCGGTCCCGTAAATCCTGTGAATAGGCGTCCATCCCTTCTCCTCCATCAAGAGTACAATGGAGGAGATCATACAGATTGTATACACTTAAATCAAAAATGCTCTAGTCTTGTTATCCATAATGACTATGCATGCTCAGTGTCTAGGTCAGTGCGATCACATAATGACCGGAGGGTCGGCGGAGGCCGGTGGCGGCGCAGTCGAATCTTGAGGTACGGGAACAGGTGTGATAATAAATGCAGTGCCCCCAAAGAGACTGCATGAGCTGGCCGAAATCGCCACCCACACTCTGGCTTTCAATATAGATCTATACATGCCGACTCACTGAGAATTACGGAAAGGAAGAACACATGTCGACCGTGGAGAAATCCATTGAGGTCAACGTGCCTGAGTATACCGCCTACGCGCAATGGACTCGCTACGAGGAATTTCCCCAGTTCATGGAAGGTGTGAAAGAAGTCAAACGG
This sequence comes from Nitrospira sp., assembly GCA_005239475.1. Taxonomy (GTDB): domain Bacteria; phylum Nitrospirota; class Nitrospiria; order Nitrospirales; family Nitrospiraceae; genus Palsa-1315. Next base: position 1,677 of record SPAX01000256.1, read on the forward strand.
CTGGATGCCAAACGTCTTCATTGGAAAGCAGAGATCGCGGGCCAGGACAAAGAGTGGGATGCGGAGATTACAGAGGAGAAGGCGGACCAACGTCTCGCGTGGACGAGTCAAGGTGGCGACATCAAGGGATGGGTCGTGACATTTCACCGACTTTCGGATGCCAGGACAAAGGTTATGCTGCAATTAGAGTATGACCCTCAGGGTCTCGCCGACAATGTAGGAGAGGCATTGGGAATGGTGTCTTCTCGCGTCCAGAAAGATCTGGAGCGATTTAAGGAAGTCATCGAAAAGCGTTGGCGCCCGGCTGGTCGCGAGACAATTTTCGATATAGCTGTCGGCAAGACATACTGACTCGATAAGGCTTGGAGGGGCTTTGGCACCGTACGGTCTTGGTTCCATTTCCCTCCGACCGTACCCGGCCTGTCTCGCCCTCTTGGGCAGTCATTGGTGTTCCCGAGACCGGGGAATTTCACTCTTTGTTGAGGCAAACCCATCTGCGCCAGGAGCCTAGTGCCTTCCGTTCATACTCACCTTCGCTAAGGCACCAGGCCCAGGCGATTGCGTAGTCGGTTGAATATGCCAATGCCGGTGCATCAGAATTGCTGATAGGCCGGGTCAGCATCGCGCTACGGCTTCTCTGCCTTGACCCGAAGGCTTTCAAGCAGGTCCTTGACGTAGGACCCCTTCAGGGCACGAACCACGGGACGCTTCGCCGAGGATCCAAATCCGGTGACCTGGTCGCCCTTCGTTGGGAGCACCGCCACTTCCACGTTGGCACATGAGCCGGATCAACCCACAAGCCTTTCTTCGCTTCTTGTGCTTCGCGCTCTAACCCATCCAGCAGCGTATCTCCCTGCACATACTTTCGATACCACCACCAGCCTTGCTTCACGAGTTCCTGATGGGTCCAAAGGGTTTGTGAAATCCCTAGCGGATATCTTTGTGATTTCTTTGAGGATCAAGACTGGAAGTCAGAGGGGTCACAAACAACAGATTTTGATTCTCCCTCCCAGAGCCTACAGTCCAATACAACCCTACGGCTGGCGCGCCACCCTGGTAGAGCAAATTCAGGGTCAGATCACGAATGGCCGTAAACGGCCAAGTGCGGAGGTTCGGCGCCGAGATCACACCGCCATAAAGCGGTCCTCAGCCCTGTCGCCTCAACGCTCAGGTTCAGCGGCGAGCCGCGCAGCGAACCGTCCGCTGCAACCGGTTGTTAGGCGGTTCATGAAGCGTGTGAAACCCTGCTGGTGACTGTGGGGTGTCATTGCGCTCGCTCGCGAAGTCGCATTGCCGCCTTCACGCCCTTTTTCGCAGGATGTCGGACAGCATGGCGGATGAGCCATTTCCGCTCCTCCGACGCGCCGGCCAACCAGCGTTCGCACAACTCGAATGCCAGTGCCGGGTGATCCTTTGCGATGTCGCCGACATGGTTGGCCACGCTGCGCCGCACGTAGAGGTCGTCGTCATCCTTCAACGCCTCCAAAATCGGCAGCACGGGGCGCGGGTCTCTGACTAAGGCCGGGATGCGTTGTGCCCATGGCAGACGCGGTCGCGCGCCTTCCGAGCAGAGCCGCCGCACATGCGGGTCGGCGTCGCGCGTCCACTTGAGCAGCCGCGCGAGAGTGCGCTCGGGCTGGTGGATGAGAAACGTCCGCATGGAAAACTCCGCGCTGAACCGCCTCGTCAATTCGTGCTGCGCGGTCATCGAGACCTCAAACGGGTCGCGTCCGCCGTTGCCGTTAGCGTCAAGACCATAGGCCGCGACGAAGCTCACGTGCGGCAGGTAGAAGAACACGCCCAGCCCGAGGTCGTCCGTCGCCGTCAGCGGAGGCGTCAGCGAGCGGAGCAACACCGCCACGGCGTCCTCGTAGCACGACGGCAGATGCGCGCGTAGCACGCGCGCGAGATGCTCGCCGCGCCGGAGAATCGAGAGCGACGCCAGTCCTTTCAGAGCCGCGCGCTGAAACAAATCGGCGTCAAACATGGGGTGAACCAGCTTGAGGTTTTGCGCAAGACATTCGATGGCTTCGCTGCCGAGAAGTTCGGCGAGCGAACTGCCTTTCTGAATTGAGCGCGGCGCGTCAGGAATGCGCGGCCCATCACGGCGGGCACCGGTGGGACGTTGCAGAACTTGGTGGGCTGCCTTCATCGGGTGACGCGAGAAACGCCTAACAGTGTTTAGGCGGATCCATATAAGAACCGGATCTGCCATTTTCTATCCGCGTAACACACCTTCAATGATCGTGCACAATATCCCATCATCGACGGTGGTGCAATGAGTTACGGCCCATCGACCATGTATCACGGGTTCTTATGCGGATCGGCGCAAGACCCCCCCCTTGAGAAGGTTCACATCCCTATCCCATTGCAAACGCCTGGCAGTCTCCCTGGGATGTTCTTGGGTAGTACTAGACATGGCTGGCCTCTCATAGATGGAAAAGGACTCATATTTATACACAAGGTATCGACACGGCTCCCTGAGAGCATGCATCTATTCTTGAGCTGACGCGGGAGCAGATTGCTCAATAACTCGACCGCGAGGATCGACGACGCCGTGCTCTTGCTGGCGAGGACTTGGTGCGCCGCTACCGGGCTGGTCTGCTGAAGGACCACGGCCATGTCGTGGATTTGCTGGCGCTCACGGACCTCCGCGCTGAGGCCAACCCTCTGTTTACCGCCGCCTGACCGACGCATTCCAACGAACGGAGAACCTCCCTACCGCAAAACACAGGCGTTGAACGGCCGCTTTTCAATTCGGTGATCGCCTGGTTTGGGTCATTTCCAGCCACTCTCCGCCCCCGAGGTTTCATAGATATTTGTTTTTGACCTGCGGAAAGAATACGCCGAACACCACGAAAGATCGAGACATGACCTTCACGTCTCCCGCGAGGTTTTTGATCCTCGATCCAGCCTTCCCACTTCGCACTGTCTTATTCCCCTGCAGATCTGCACCCTGCCAGCTGTTGCGCCGTCCTACCCCCGTGTCGTCTCGCTCATGGCGAGAGTCCTGCCTTTGACCCACAGCCAGGTCGCGGGGCGTGTGACTCGCACGATGCGAGTAGGATGCTGAGGTTTGGCGACCAGGGTTTTCTAACCGGGTTATGGAGGGATTTTCAGGGGGGTTTATTGGGTTCTACGGGGATAAACCGGAAGGAATCCCCTTGTCGTGGAGTAAGAAATAGAAACAGTTGGCCTCAACCTGGTGAGAGGGGGCCGCAAACGCGTCCCTTTGGCTCCCCGATCTGTCCCCGTTGCGAACCTTGCGATTTCAAGCTCCCAAGGGCACCTGTCGAGTGAATCAGGGGGATTGGGAACGTTTCAGACTAACAGAGAGCTTGGATTAGATTAAGAGGGGCCGATCACATCGACTAATCGACCGCGCCAGCAGCGCCGGAATAATCGACGTCGGTTGAGCCTCGCCTGTAGCCCTTGCGCCTTATTCGTCACCCTCCAACAATAGGCCTTCCTACGGCAGTGAATAGGTCATCTCCGGCCAATGTGCACTTCCGTGCATCCGTCCCTCTTTCCCTTGCTCAATATAGATACTGGCGGAGAATGGCGTCGTCCCCGTAATACCCTTGAATCCTCCCTTTCCCCAAACCCACGTCATGTCGCCTTTGCATTCGCCTTTCACCCCAGCACATCGTATCTCTACGTACGCTATGTCCTTGCCTTCATGGGCCTTGATGAGGCAGACACCCGTCTTCGGTCCCTCTTTATTCTCACTGACATGGAGAATTGCCTGACAATCCATTATGCTCTGATGAATCTGCGCCTGTGCCGAGCCCTCTGGAAGATGCTTCACGAGGAGGGTTCCGGTAATCGCGCCTCTAAAGATTCTGTCCCCATCGCCCAGATCATCAATGACACCTTGTCCCGTCCAACTCACGGTCCCATGGCCTGCTTCGATTGTTTTTGCCTCGGCTCCGCAGAAGAGTCCTATGCTCATGACGAGAAGGGGAACGATCAATAGGATGGATTGTCTGAATTGCATGATTACTCCCTTCCTGGAAATGTATACGTTGTCGTCACTTCAGTATTTATTGTGAAATCACTCGTGAAGAATATGCCGGGAAGGACGAAACATCAAGGGTGAATTTGGCTCATGCTTCAGCGCACACGTTCCTCCACTTTCTGATTCTCACGTGTGTGGCTGGTTACTTTTTAGGCACAAATGCGACGTCTGCTCCTTTGTTTTCTTCGTCCACTAAGAGCACCGCTGTATCGCCTTTGGAGAGCTTCGCCAGCCTCGGCTGAATGAGCGGACGTACCTCGTACGACTGCTCGTTGCCATCCTCGGTACGAATGACAATGGTATCGTCCTTCAAAGGCCTCAGGATCACACCGGCGACCTGGCTGAGATTGCCCTTGAGAGGAGATTTCTGTTGCCCGAGTGCGGCTGCCCGATGCACTGAATCCACGCTCCCCATCGTGGCGTCTACGATCTTATCCAACTCGTCGATGAGAAAGATGACATCGGCCCCGACAGGAATCGAGGCCACCTTGCTTCTCGCCACCGGTCGTACGAGGTGAGACTCTTCTTTCCCACTCGTGGTACGAATCACCGCCTTGTCATGTCCGGTATCCACGGGTTCGGCGAGTTGACCTCGAATTACATGATGGTGGCTGGTCTCACCAGCTTTATGCACGTCGACCAGCAGATTCTGATCGTTCACGGTGATCTCGACCAGATCTCCTATGTTGAGGTCTGACAATTCCTTATCTTTTCGCACGTTCATCGGAAGATACCGGAGCTGTAGCTCCCCGATATCGATAATTGCCTGGTCGCTTCTAATTTCCTTGACCGTGCCAAGAAGCACCCGGTTCCCAGGGAACCGCTGCGGCTGGGGCGGCTCGACCTCAGAGGCGGCGCCAGCGATGGAGGCGGCTGAGAGCCACCATACCGACAACACAATGAGTTTCCACCGGCTGTTCATGTCATCACAATTCCTTTCTGGGCTATGGCTGGGCACACATTCAGAGGTTCTTCCTCAGCCGGACGACCTTTCCCCACACCTCGTCCGGTGTGGTCAACGGAAGGTCTTCATACTTCCGATTCAGTGGATGGAGCATCCATTGGCTGCCAATGCTTGTGACTTGTCGAAGGAGAATGGCTTCGGAGTGCCGGTCCGGGCGCTTGGCGATGACAAAGTCTCCAGGCTTCCAGGTGCTCTCGGGATTCACAAAAAAGATCTCCCCTGCGCTGAACAGGGGCGTCATCGAGTCGTCTGGTACTTTCATGGCGAACGTGCGCGTTCCCGAAATGTTTGTCGTCTCGAGCGTCGCTTTGGTGCGGATGCCCTCAGGAAGGTCTGTGCTGGTGACCATCTGACTCACCTGATGCCAGTTCAGCAGCGGAATCCAGCGCATGTCACCAGCAGGGGACTGATAGGTGGTACCTGACAGGGCCAGCATCGCGCTTGAGAATGCCGGTTTGCCGGTCTGAAGGAAATCCACATGCATGTGAAAGTGACTCGCAAATTTTTCCCAGATAACAGGATCTTCTGGATCCTTGTCAGCAAGGGCATCAGCGAGCACGTGCGGAGGGACTCCAATCGTCGTGGCCAATTCATTTTCCGTCATCCCTTCCGCTAATTCTTTCTGAATAAGGCCTTTGAGTATCACAGTGGGGACTCCAAGTGTGTCCTGACGCAGAAATCACATCGACGAGTCATTGGACCATCTCGCACGACACATTCCTTACCGATCGGCGGGGGGAGGCCGACCTGTACAGGATCCGTGTTCAGCAAATGCCCAAGAATGGCCGTCTCGACTTCAATACGCATACGCCACACTGTTCTGCGATGGTTCGCATAAAGGGACCGAGGTTTCGCCGATGGAGTTCGCGATGGCGGAGCAGATGGAAGTGGTGCTCTGCCCGTGCAATCGACCACAAGTTCCCTCGCCCGTCGCCCCGCTCCGTTCCGTTCTCCTGCTCGTTTTCAAACGTCATTCTGCTACGACTCGTGTCCTCTACCGGCTTGCGGTGGATCATAAGGTGTTACTCGGCCGTTCCATGGCTCACGGAAAGCTTCGGCCGCACTCGCCGCGTGTGACCCCTTGCAACAGACAGTCGGAGTTGGTTCTGCAGGATCAACGGATCAATACGGTGTCCGCATTGCACGCAGCGGAGAATCTTGACATTGTATTCGCCGGTGTGACCCAGGTCAAAACACCAGTCGTTCACGAGCAGGCCGGCGCAACGAGCGCAGGATCTCGTAGAGAACTGTTCACTCGCCGCGAGGAACCGAATAGTCTGATCATTCCCGCCTTCTGTCACAGTGCCGCATCGCATAGCTTCTCTTGCCTCCATCCTTCGTTCCATGATTCGCCTCCCAGTTGTTGGTATCGCGTTACGTGCGCTTGGGTTCAGAACGTCACTGTGGCCTCACCCGTTGCCGGTACTCTAGCCTCATCACATGATCGATCCATGAACGGATCATGAAGACATCTTCCTCTCATGAAAACTTGCCAGGAAACTGCTTCACCAACGCCGTCGTTACCGTATCCGCAATGACATAGTCGTGTTGGCGCATCGCCGGCCAAGTTGCCCCGACGTGCGCATAATCCTTGTCCTGGCACTGGGCGATCTGGAAGACATGATGGGCTCCATATGCTGCGATCAGGCCACAAATGGTGTCTTTCGGCAGGTAGGGATTGATTCCGTTGAGGAATATGGCAACGTCGTCAGCATTGGACGCCAAGTGGGCCAGCGCGGTATCTTGCTGGCGCTTATTCCCCGCGACGGTGGCGTCCGAGTATTCTTGAGCCGCGCAATCATTGATGGCCAACAAGCTGAAGAGCTTCTCCGACGCCGCGTCTCCATAAAACGATGTCATCGTGCGTGCGAGCTGTTTCGTATTGGCCACGACTTCCTTCTCGGCGGCATCCCGCGCCACCGGATTGTGCGTCGCGTTGTTCAACACCACGTGCCGAACCCAAAAAATGTGCCCGACCCAGAGATCGCGAAGGGCTTCCTGCGTGTCCACCACATGGGCGAGATTCACATTCCCGACTGGTCGCTGTTCGTGTTCACAGCTCATCAGGCCCACGAGCGCGAGGACCAGCACTGCCTCAGACTGACATATCTTGTTCATTATGCCCTCCGCTGCTCGGTCTCCGGCTCCTAGAACAGGGGAAAGTCTTTGTGTCCGTGTTAAGACCGTTCCCTTGAAGGTACGGTAACGCACCAAAATAAATCGCCGATGAATCCAAAATGAAGAATGCTTCATGCGTGATCGAATCACAACGAGCGCTGCTTTCTCCGTGAACCAGCCCGCGATGGCTGAGGCTGCCATCCATACGCAAGACGGTCCTGCGCCGGAGCGCCTCAGCCGTTAATGAAGGCGAGAACGCTCTCTCATGTCGACCCTCTCCGATTGAGTTTCTCCGTCCTCGTCACACTGCGCGTGCAGGGCCTCCCGCGCCTATCCTGTACGACGCGTCCCCACGGAGTTGATGCCACACATAGTGATCACCAGCGCCACCCCCACAATGATTAGCGGGAAGTAGGACGCAAAATAGTTGACCGCCAAATACAGTCCGGTGCTGCTCATGTCTGATACCCTTCCTTTCTGTTCTCTCATATTGATGAGATTCGCTGGCGCCAAGGCCGCGAGTGCTGCATTGTTATCCGATGACTCTGTCGGTCCAGGGATGCCCGCTCTCTCCAGCGCGCCGCCGAACCTTCTTCACGAATCACTTCCCTGCAACGATCTCCATTCCCATGGCCAAGACCCCACCCAAACACAAGGTCAAGACTCCTCCGTACAGCACGGCATCGATCAACGTGACAGCCATCATGGTGTTCCTCCTTTTTGAAAACATGCTCAATCCTTCTCACCTCAAGTGATGAGTTGCATTGTGTGTACAGCGTCCACGTTGTGCATAGGCCGTGCCGTTCTATCCATTCGCCAACACCTGATCGCAACTCATTGAAATACGATGTCTGCTTGTGATCACCGTTGGAAATTGCGGACGAGGGCCGCAGGAATTCCACGGTGGATCGCGGCTAGTCGCGGGCTCAGCTCACGACTGATCGCGGGCTGCGCCTTCTGAGAGGATGTAGAGAGAAAGAGTGCGGGGAAGGATCTGCTGTTTCGTCAGCGAGCAGGCGGACGCGTCATCCCAAACTGCTTCATCCGGCTGCGCAACGTGCTGGGAGGTATCCCTAGGCGCGCAGCCGCTCCATCGGGCCCTTCGATGTGCCAATGCGTAAGGGTGAGGGTCTGCAGAATGTGCCGTTGTTCGAAATCTTTGAGGCCAGCCGGTGGCGCTGCAGTGAAGGAGGAGTCCTGCGAACCCAAGACCTGTTCGTCGATCCGCAACACCGGGTCATGAGAGAGAATCATCGCTCGCTCAATCACATTTTCCAGTTCACGGACATTGCCGGGCCAGGTGTAGCGAATCAACCGTTCTAGAGATTCCTGGTCAATATCCTTGCACGAGCGGCGAAGTTTCACGCAGTATTGTTGAAGGAAATGTCGAGCCAATAGGGGGATATCCTCCGGGCGATTCCTGAGTGGAGGCAAGCCGATAGGAAAGACATTCAGACGATAAAAGAGATCGGCGCGAAATTTGCCGTCTTTGACGGCGGCAGGCAAGTCGCTATTGGTGGCAGCGATCACGCGCACATCAACACGAACGGTCTGTGTCCCACCCAGACGATCAATCATGCCATCTTGTAAGACGCGTAGCAACTTGGCCTGAGTCTCCAACGGCATTTCACCAATTTCATCCAAGAAGAGGCTGCCACCATGGGCCAGCTCAAATCGGCCTTCGCGCGGGCGGTCGGCCCCGGTAAACGCGCCTCGTTCATGGCCAAACAATTCGCTTTCGACCAACCCTGCCGGAAAGGCGGCGCAATTGACCCGTACCATCGGTTTCAGGTGCCGCGGGCTCCAATCATGGATCGCTTGAGCAATCAGTTCTTTGCCCGTTCCGGTTTCACCCGTAATAAGCACGGTCGTCGGAGTGGGCGCCACCTCGCGTGCAAGGCCTAACACATGCTGAAAGGCCAGGCTCTGCCCCACCAATGAGCCAATGTTCTTTGTGAGCCTCAATTCTTCGGTAAGGTAGACGTTTTCCTTGGCAAGCTGGTCTCGCAGTCGATCGATCTGTTCGTATGCCTGGACATGATCAATCGCATAGGCGATCTGCATCGCCACTTGCGTCAAAAACTCGAGATCTCCTGGATCCGGAGCGCCCGACTCGATACTGCCAATATTGAGAATGCCCAGACACCTGTCTCGAACGAGAAGAGGCAGATTAATCATTCGTCCAAGCCCTTCCTGAACGTACAATTTGTCTTCAGGGAAGACTTGATCCCGCTTCAGGTCAGGACGGATGTGTAGTGTTTTCTGCTCGTAGGCCCAACCCATCCCGCTTCCCATACGTGGAACAATGGCATTACGTTGTAGCACCCGCTGCGCCATCGTCGTTGCGAGGACATAAAACCTAAACCCGTCGACCTCACGATCGTACTGGGTGACAGACGCCCGTGCCCACGGAATGACCTTGGTGATCTCGGCTGTAATCGCTTCCCAGAGGCTGCGCATATCCCGCTGCGAATTGAGCACCACCGAGACAGCCAAAAGGGCTCGATAGTTTCTCTCAATCCGGTCCATAGGCATGCCACCACTCCCTGAAAATATAAATTGAATCACAGCGCTTGCACTCATGTCTATAACATCCGCGCAGGAAACGGGGAAATAACGAAACCCTTTCGCGATGCTGTCGGGGAAGAAACGTATACAGAGGTGGCTAGACGAGGAGCGGGTTACAATATCGGGGGCAGGTCAGTAGCAAATCAATAGGTGTTCTTCCCATGAGGCCAAGCAACTCTGAAGGGGGCCATCCAGTCATTGAATTGAATGGTCGGAACAGCAGTAGTGAGAGCACTCTGCTCAAGCAGTAGTGTGCAGTCCTTGGCAAGGCGTTCGATTGTATCAATGCTATGACCTGCCCGCGTAAGACCTCCGCTTCAGCCTTTATCATCACGTCCCCTCCGTTGTCCACTTGCTCCACTCTGGACGCGTGAGGATCTCAATCACGGCTGGGTCGGAGTCTTCAGAAGACGCTTGAGCGCATCTCCCAGGCGATGCAGTGAGAATTCTTTCTCGACGAACTCACTCACCCCAAGTGCCCGGACCTGCTGCTCCACCTCAGGGGTCCTGGCTCCTGTTAGAATGATGATCGGTTTCTTGGGATCGAGACTGTGGATCTGTCGCAAGACTGTGAGCCCATCCATCTCAGGCATTTTCAGGTCAAGCACCACGACATCGGGGCGTTCTCGACGAAAAAGTTCCAGGCCTTTTTGCCCCCCATCGGCAAGTACCACGTCATACCCTTTCCGCCTGAGGAGCGTGTCGAGAAGATGTCGGATGCCCTGCTCATCGTCAATCACGAGAATCTTGGCCATCGGACCTCCCAGCACACGAGTGCGACGCGCACCGTACATGCACGGTGCGGGCTCCGTCACCTGGCCATTCCGCCAGTCACAGCCCTATTCTTATTATGCTACAAAAGCATGCGATCCCGAAAGACAGGCAGATGACACTCGCAAATCTCAGGAGAGTCGCCCCATGGAGAAACGAAAGTGCCCGCGCTTTCCCGTCATGTTGCCTACCGTGTTCTTCGGCGAGCGGACGGGAGGTGGATTGGTGATGGATGTGTCGTTGGAAGGATCTCGCATCCGGAGCGCAGCGCCCATGCAGAAAGGCGACTATGTACGGATACGAATCGATCTCATCGGAGACACCCTGACCGGAGACCTTGCCGTCGTCCGCTGGTCGAGGACGGAAGAATTTGGTGTGGAATTAATTCGAATGGCACCGGATCAACAAACTCGACTGCATGGATTCATCAATCTGTTCAACGCTAACCCACTAAGTGGATCCACCACAGCTACCACTGAAGTTGAAACCGCGCCTCCTCCTCCGCTTTGAAATTCGAGGGGGTGATCTGACGGCCTCGATGCCCGAATCCAATAGGGTCTTGAGGCTGTCCAAAATTCTCGTTCAGTTCCAGGTTCCTAGACATCGACGTTTCAGGGCTTTGTCCTAATCTTCGTGAGGGTTCAAAAATAACCGATATTGGTCTCGTACTAGTTCGCCGTGCTGAAACCCATTGACCTCCATCCGAATCTCCTTCCTGCGGACAACAGGTCATAGCTAAACGGCTTGAGAGAACGGGGTCGGGAGCCTTTGCTCGACCGCTGAGGAGCCAGTCAAACTCCCGGCCTCGGCTCTCCGTCCGGTCATGCCTCTCAGCGTTTTTTCCGGTTCGGCAGATGGCCAGAGCGCACCTGACAGGCCAGGACGTCCATGATTACGCGAGTGGAGATGAGAGCGGTGATCTCGGCTGCATCGTAGGGTGGAGAGCACTCCACGATCTCCATTCCGGCGATAGGCTTGCTGTCCGCGATGACCTGAAGGAACTTCAGTACTTCGCGGGGCAAAAACCAGCCTGGTTCAGGCCAGCCGGTTCCAGGCACGAAGGCGGCATCCAAACAATCCACATCGAAGCTCAGCCAGACCGCATCGACGCCGTCCCAGGCCACTTCGAGCGCACGTTTGGCGGCAGTCTCAATTCCCATCTCCACGCAATCGGTGATGGTCATGATGGTGGTTTGGCGTTCACGGCCGGCCTTCACCCCAGGTCGCGGCGACTGCCACCCGCCGATCCCGATCTGCACAAGATTCTTTGCCGGCACGTTGGGAATATTCGTCGCGTGAAACCAGGGTGTGGTGTGCATGCGTTCGTCGAGATCGGTCTCTTGTGTATCCACATGTCGATCGAAGTGAATGATGCCGAGCTTGCCGCCATTCAGATTCTCGGCGATCCCCCGCACGGTCGCAAAGCCCAGGGAATGGTCGCCGCCGAGCACCACGGGAAACGCCCCACTGGCATAGACGTGCGAGACACCCTTACTGACCTGATCGAACGTCTTTTCAATGTTGGCAGGTATGGTAAATACATCGCCGAGGTCGCACATGGAAATGGACTCCCGCAGATCCACGCCGAGCTCAAAGCTATAAGATCCATAGAGCGCCGAGATCTTGCGAATGCCCTGAGGGCCGAACCGCGTGCCGGACCGATAGGTCGTGCCGCCATCGAACGGCGCCCCAAGAATGGCCACGTCGTACTGGCCGCACTTGCGTACGTCTTCGATGTAGGGCGCTTTGGCAAAGGTGTTGATCCCAGCGAAGTGGGGGAGTTCTCCACGACTGAACGTGGGAATTCGACGATCTTGAATGGAATCGGCGCCTGGCAGGCCTATCTCCAGACCCCGGGCTATTTCTTCTTCATACTTCGTGGTCGGGAGCAGCGCTTCCGCTTCGACCGCGTATTTCGCCTCCGGACCATAGTTATCATGTAGGGGAACCTTGCCTCTGTATTTTCGTTCTTTTGCCACGATCACTCCTTTCTTGCGCACTACAGTGATGAATCTATTTGAAAACCCATGTTCCGACATGAAACTTGGTTAACCGGCCTGCGTTTCAATTTTGGATACGTTTGGACTCCCCGGAGTTTCCACGAGCAATTCTGGTTGCCATCGCGTAGACGATGTGCCCACAAGGGCACTTCTTCGGGATCGTGGCCGGGTTCGAGCGTCGTCGCGTGCCCAGGAAGTGCCTGGTCTTCACCACAACAGCGGAGGTCTTCCGTCAACATCTTGTGCGTACTGGTTGGATGCGGGTCCTTCCATCCATTTCCGATACCGGACAGGCTGCCAATACCCTCTCCATTCATATCGACGAGATACCTTCGAGGGGATTCTTTTGATGCCGTTCTCCTAGAATATTTTTCATTACAATATATAGCGTGGTGACACTTAAAATACTGCCCAAGACCAGCGGTACAGCCCAGAGCTGCCACCAGGGCGCATCCGGTGCAACCGCGTAGACACGAGGCCAGGCGATGTTCACGAATTCAAACAAGGACCAGAGAAAAGCGGCCACATTGATCGCCAGCCCCCAGCCTCCCAGCTTTAGCTCACCCAGTGCCGGGTTCCAGCGGCCTGTGAGCCGAGTATAGAGCCCGACCCCGGTCGTCAGGGCAAACATGGCGTACAGCCCGCCTGTGCCGAACGCGATCACCGTGGCCACTGCCCCATCGTTCAGCCCGAACAACAACCCGAGTCCCGCCAGTAGCACGACGCAGAGCACCGCATTGCGTGGAATCTTGGAGGCCGTCACCCGGCTAAACACCATAGGCATGTTGCCCTCGCGAGCCATGGAGTACACAATCCGCGACGTGTATTGCACCATAGAGGCCCCGCACGCCAGGAAGGCAATCATGACGATCGTCAGAAACGGTGTTTCAGCCCAGGCTCCGAAGCTACTCGCAATCACTGGTGTGACGGGATCGGACGTGGCGCTAGTATGCACAAGTGTGTCGCGGTTGAAGCTTAACGTCAGGGCGGCTGAGTTGAAGAGCACCACACCTCCCACCATGCAGAGCGACAAAAAAATCGCGCGTGGGACCATTCGCTTGGGGTTATGGGTTTCTTCGGCGATGGTGGAGCAGGCATCAAAACCGATGAAGGCCCAACCAGAAATGGCGAGCGCCGCCAGAAACGCAGCGGTTTGGCTGGGTGCGGTGCCCGTGCCTAGATGCTCAAACAATTCTGAAAATCCATGCTGCCGGAAAAAGAGAAACAGCAGCAGCGCCACGCCGAAGGATCCGACGATTTCCGCATACACACCCAGGGTAATCACCAACTTAAACACATTCACGTGAACCAGATTGAGCACCGTACAGATCACTAAAAACACGGCCCCCCATATTACTAACGTGACCCCTCCTTCACTCCCAAACCCAAAAAAAAGCGCAAGCCAGACACCGCCGGTATAGGCGGTCGTCGTCAGCATGGCGATCGTGGAGCTCACGTAGATGACTCCGGCATACTTCCCGGCGGTGGCACCTCCGAGCTGCCGTGCCCACTTGTACGCACCCCCCGCAATCGGAATCTGCGAGGACAGCTCAGCGTAGACGGTCGCCACCAACATCTGCATCACCAGACAGAGCGCCAGGGCACCAAACCAACCGCCCCCCGTCACCACCGTCTGCACGCCAATGATGGCATACAGCCCCGCCACCGGTGAAACGGTCGCGAAGCCAATCGTCAGGCTATTCCAGAGAGTCAGACTGCGGTTGAGTGTCTCGGGAGAACTCGTGGCGGTATCCGGAAGGTCCGTATCCGGACTTGCGTTAATTAACATGACAGTCCTCCCTGACTTGACAGCAGGTCAGGCTGATCCGGTACGGAAAGAACTATGGAATGGAAATGCATCACGAAGCCTCCTTGTCGAGCGGGTTAAAATTCCAGAAGGCCATGTACCCCAGTACATGATCTCCCGGGCTTTTATCCCTCCGTGGAGCCTCGTTATGCGAGACCGGAAACTCTCGGACCAGACACTCCCTAGGAAAGGAAGCCGGAACCCTAGTTTCACCTTCAAGGCGATCTTACTACCTGGCCACACCAAAGTCAAAAAAATGGCATACCCTATCTCCTCTCCTCAAAAGTTTTACCACCGTGGCCGGTACACCCTTCGGTCAGAATCTGGTTGTTCCAGCCCGATTTCCCACAGTTCGAATGGCGCGAAATCGGAGTATCGTCGCCACTGAAAAACCCCCTATCGTCACTGACGGTGTGGATGTGCGCGCGAGTCGTCCTTCGCGGCGTGAGATTCTGGTATAAGGTAGCAAGCTAGCGGCTGGCATAGGGGGTTGCTGCTCTGCTTGGGAACGTGGGAGCGTCCCCCAGCAAATCCTATGGAATGGGCGAGTCAACCATGGGCCTCCTCGATTCTCTGATGCCCGCTCGCACAGCCCTGCTAGTGATCGACATGCAGGGCGACTTCCTCCTGCCGGAGGGGTATGCGGCACAGGCGGGACTCAACCTCGCGCCGCTGGTCGCAACCATCCGCCCAATCGAAAAGCTTCTTGCGGTAGGACGCGCAGCCAGAAGAACGTCCATCTGGTTCGTATCGTTTGCTTGGTTCGCGGAACGAAATTAATCAGATAGACCAGACAAATCGAAAAAAGTAGAATGTCCCCGTTAACTCATCCCCGACCTCTCCTGAAAGGGAAACTACCATGAAACCATTCCGACTCCTCTCCTTGACCTTGGGGCTACTTCTCTCGTGTACTGCTCTGGCGTCGGCGGAAATTCTTGCTCTCCTCAACTATGAGAGTAAGCCGGACCAGCCGGTGAGACGAGAAGGGATCGCGATCATGGAGATTGATCCCGAGTCGTCGGACTTCGGGAAAATCTTGATGGAGATTCCCCTTCCATCCGACCTTGTCGCCCACCACATCTTCTTCAACCGCGATCGGACCAAGGCCTACATTACGGCGTTAGGCAAACCCGTGCTGCATGTCGTGGATCTCACCCACTTCCCCTATCGGCTGCGCGCCATTGCTGTGCCGGACTGCCAGGTCTTGGAAGACCTGGTAGTGTCGGAAGATAACCGGACATGGTACCTCACCTGTATGGGCTCGAGCACAGTGATTATGGGTGACGCCGTGAAAGATCAGCCGATTAAAACAATCAGTGCGGCTGAACCGGCAGCGGCCTTTATCCTGAATCCGCACGGCATTGCAATTCACAATGGCATTGATCGGGTTCTCATCACCAGCACCATCAAACCGGATAATATGGCGGAGGCGGGTGAGACGGTCACGGTGTTGGAGGCCAGTACCGGGAAGGTGCTGTCGACGCACAAAGTATCGTCGAAACCGTCTCCCGCCAAAGCCGCCCCTGTTGAAGTCATGTTTGCCCCGAAGGCGAATCCGCCGGTGGTGCACATTACCAATATGTTCGAAGCGACGCTGTGGGCCGGGATCTGGGATCCGAAGGCTCAGTCATTTTCCTTTTATCAGGTGGACGACTTTGGCGCGAGGGAACAAGGGATGCCGTTGGAAATGCTTTATAACGCGAAGGGGGACCGCTTGTACGTCACCACGGCCAAGCCGGGATTTGTCAATCTGTATGACAATACCGATCCGCGACAGCCGAAGTTTCTTCAAGCCATTCCCGCCGCTCCAGGCGCCCATCATAGTGTCCTGTCGCCCGATGAACGGTATCTGTTCGTCCAAAATAGCCTGCTCAATTTGGAAAGCATGAGCGACGGCTCCATCACGGTGATTGACCTGACGAAGGGCAAAGTCCTGGGGAGTATTGAGACGTTGAAAGCGCAAGGATTCAACCCCAACTGCATCATGCTGCTTCCGAATCATTTTCAGCAGGCGGACTTGCGTGCGAACCAGGTTGTCGAGTGAACCGGCGGCAAAGCATTGCTTCACGTGTGGAGAAGAAGCGTGATTGAGAGAATAAATTGTCAGGAACCCTTTCTGACTCGCTTGCTCTGATTTCCAGGCAGGGAGTAGGCTGGCGGTGGAGAAGAAGGTTGAGGCTGAGGTTAAGGCTCAGTAAAGAGGCTCGCCATGTGAATTGCCTTCCTCCTGCTGCTGCCACTGCCGCTCTCCGTCCAGGCGGAAGATCTCGGCGAGTTGAGCGCGAATCCGTTCAATTCTGAATCCACGTCCAATCCATTCGGGGCTGGAAGCCCCTTCAAGCCGGACGGCCTGAACAATCCCTTCAGTCCCTACGGCAGTCAATTCAGCAATCAATCGGCGACGAATCCGTTCGCCACCGATGCGCCTCGGCTCCTTGTTCGTCTGTCTGGTTTCTCTGGTCTCTCTGGTTCTTCTGGTTGGTTTTCCGGTCCGGCCAACAAGACAGACCAAATAGACCAGATAAACGAGATAGACCAGTTTCGGCTCTCCGTTCTCACATGACTCGATCAAGAATCCCTTCGGCGCCGGGAATCCCTATAGCCCCAGCAGTCCCACGAATCCCTACGGCCGCGGCCTCCGAATTGAAGGACGCTGATCCATTCACTGAATTGCTTCACATGATCTCATGACTGCTTGACTCCTCAGTCCTACACCGCGTCTCACGAATTTGTTGTCGTAGCCATGTCCGGCAGGTGCCGACCGGCTAGCACCTGCGAGGCGCACCGCTCGCGCCAGTAAGACTGTCACTCCCGCCGCTTGTTCCTCCCCGGCACGCCGGCGACGGCCTCTGCCTCAGGCTTCCTCCGTGAACTGTGCGTTGGCTCTCCTCTTCCTGTGAGAGAGCCAACTTCATTTCAACCAAGGAGGAAACAAGATGGCTACCAACAACAAACCCGCGAACCGGCTGCGATGCGGCAACATCAAAGCGACGATCTGGCAGAATGTCAGCGAGAAGGGTCCGTTCTTCGCAACGTCCTTCTCCCGCTCTTTCAAGGATCGGTCCGGCACGTGGCGCAATGGCACTTCGTTCGGTCTCAATGATCTTGAGGCCCTGCTCACTGTCGCGCGTGATGCCAAGGAGTGGATTGTCACTCATGTCTTGAAACGTTGAGCTTCTTCACTGGGAAGCCTCCGGCCCTCCTGGGGCTTCCCTCCAACCCATCTTCTCTTCTACCTGAAGGTTGGTCAAGAACACCGAAATCAGTGATCAAATAGACCGAAATACGCAAATGCGTACTGAACTAGCCCTCCGATGTTGCGCCAGCTTAGCTAGAAGAAATGTTACTGAACAATACCAGCCTCGCCGCTTTGGCGATTGCCTTTGTTTGTTTCCCATTCAACGCGCCGGTCCCGCTATCATGATCCCCAAATATCAAGACATGAGCTGGGTTATCCGGCAGAGGATCCTTCACTATTCTGCAACCACATTGCCTGGCAACCTTAGCCTGTACCCCTGCTATGTGAAACACAGCTGGCTTGGCTCGATCCCGCGTTTGCTCAGGGGACGAGAGCGAACTCCGATCAACGGATAGGGGGCCTTCTGATCTGAAATTTCCAGAAGAGGGTCGAAACTCTCCAGGAACATCTGTTTCTTGGATCATTTCTGAGGGATTGAGAGGAATACGACGATACAGTATCTCGTCGCCAGAAATTGATTGATCGTCGGCGTCGGCCGGTAGCCTCTCGCTCATGGACAACAACCGAGAAGAGAACTATGCGGCCAGGAGCCACGAAAAAAGACTTGTTATATCGGCAGTATTAAATGAGGGGCATTGTTCCCCCTCAGAATCACCTTCGATTTTGAGGACTTCAATTGACCCGTCTGGACTACACTCCACTTCCAGCTCGCGCTGCCCATTCCTCCATTCGAGTTGGACTCCCCCTGTTCCGAGAGGAACTACCCGAGGTCGTGGCGGGTCTTCATGTGTGATCTGAGCAATAAAATCGATCGCGGCCGCTGCTGACCCTATTCCCGGAGCATGGCCTCCGTAACTATCCCAATTTTCCGGAAGAAGGAGTGCACCCAGGATCTTCTTGATGGGCTCCACTTGCCACGTCCACTCCGGTGGAACCTTGATGACTTGCACGCCCTGCACACCTTGGCCCAGAAAATGAGTTAGGCTTTTTCTTTCCTGTTGATACTCAAGCCTCATGGTTGGCTGTGACTGAATCGTAACGGCGTCCGCTGTCATCATTTCGTGCGCCCCCATACCTTATGCATTGCATCCGTCGTAAAATCTGTAAAACCTTCCACAACCCATTGCCGGCCTACGTCAAGCCACCGCAGAACGTCTGCGTCACCTGAAGAAGATGGTGCCCCACGTACGGTGAGATTAAACTGTAGAACCTCCTTTGCATCCCTTGTCCGAATTACTGGCTCAAGAGAGACATACATTCGTCCTTGGTTACCTGGAAGCAAATAACTGACGTTCAACGTGACTTTTTCTTGGTCTGGGAGAAACGCCCCTGAATGTTTCCCCGACCAGCATGATATCACCTTGCTCAGCTCGCCAAAACTTTTCCAACCCTTCTCATATTCAATGTGGTTCACGTAGGTGACCTCACATTGGTTCACTTCGGGCTTGCCAAAACCTCCCTGTTCCAAGAATTCCCGAAAGCGTTTCCACTCAGTCTCAAATTTGGCTCGCACACTCTCGTATCTCGGATAGACTTCGCTTCCAGAAATCTTTTGCCAGTTGTGGATGAAGCGATCTCTCTGGACCTGAATGATTTGATTTCCCTTTTTATCAAGGAACCAACATCGCAACTCAGGGTCCTGGACGACCTCAATTCCTATCTTCCGAGAAACTCCTCCGGAAGGACCCCCAAATTGCTCGCGTACGTGTCCAAGAGGAGGAAGAACACGATATTGCGGGAACTCAGATCGAATCTGTTCCCAATAAAGACCAAAATGAGGAATCGAAAATGGCATAGGGGCAAACTGCACCCCAAGAACTGTTTCCACAACAGGGGGATCAGCAAAATCTCTAAGAGTGTGTGGTTGGTTAGCCACTACTGTCCGCCGCCTAGCGATCTAAAGAGGAATTCACGAGAGTGCCGAAGTGTCGTCATTATACTCATTTCATCTCTCGTGCGCCACATCCAAACGCATTGACAGTACGGCTGTTTTCTTCTGTTTCTTGTTTCCTTACGCTTCGGCCGGACATTACGCCGAACTCACTTTCCCCCAATCTGTGTCTCAGATGGAGAAACTCGCCTCAATTCGGATTGGCTGTCAGCTGGCCATTCTTTTTACTGTGCTAATTTGTGCTAAAAATCTTCACAAACGACCGAATTGGATAGAAGCAATGGAATCAGTAGAACACCAGCAAGCTCATGATTTTCAAAGATAAACGGGAAAACCTTCGCAACATCGAGCTGTTCGAATCATTGGCCTTCTGCCACTCTTAATCAGCGGGCCGTTAGAATCGCCCCCTACCAGGCCCACCAAATATCAACCATGTACAATCTCCAGTCTTTCTGACCCTCGCCCGAGTAGACGGGGTGTAGAGATGAGAACGATACCAGATGACATCGGATAACCGCGTCGGGAGGCCGGTCGGTTGGCTCGGGTCTTCGCTGAATTTCAGAAGGCGGGCCGCGGGAAATTGGTCACATCAATCGGTGTACGAAATTTTGCTCCCGGCGAGGGCGAACCACTCCGCCATGACGTTGCGCGGGAAGTAAACCACAACCAAGAGGCCAAAAGAGAACAGGCGACTGGG
>SPAX01000257.1 GCA_005239475.1 Nitrospira sp.
GGGCGCACCATGGTGGCCCAATTGGCGGAGAAGAAATGTCGGACGAGAAAGGCTTTCTCTTCCGGACGGAGGTCCGCCGCCGGACGCTGCGCATGTTCCAGAAAGAGGTCGCGCACCGTTCCTGTTCCAACTTCTTGCAGCTGTCGCAGGAGCGAGGGGGTAAAGTTGAACGTGGCTTTGACCGAGGGGAACTTCTCCAGCCTATAGGCCATATCGTAGTAGGCCTTGGTGGCATGGAGACGCACCCAGGGCATACTGGCAGACCTCGCGACCGGGTCCGTGTAATACGGTTGATGCATGTGCCAGAGAAAACAGATGTGGGCAGTCTTCATGGTCGAATGCTATTGATGACTTTAGCAGGAGGCTGAAAAATGAGATGGGGTAGCTGGAACGATCCCCCTGCTCGCGCAACGCGCGGCCTGAGAAGAGTGGGGAGGGAGCGGCCAGGTGCCCTTTTTGCTCGCAGAACGCGCACGATGAAACGGTGCTCGTTCGATGCGCGCAGGAAAGGGCAGCCTCGGCCACTCCCTCCAAGAAAGACATAAGAAAACCGGAAGGCCCTCGCCAGGGCTCATGGCACGTCTCGGCGTGCCAGTGGGTTGGCGGGTGAGAAAGCTGCGCGCAGTTGGGATCATCCCAGCCACCCCTTAGTAAGTGATCGTTCGATGCGGTCTTGTTTGAAACAAGGCGTGTCCATATAGTCTTTCCGCAATCTGTTCGTTATAAGTATCGCATAGGGTAGGGGACGGAGCGAGAGGAAATCAATGCGTGACGCAGCTCGGCGAGGTGTGAGGGTACAGGTGCTTTGGTACTGGGTGCCGGTGGCGCTGTATGCCTGTACAATTTTTTACTTGTCGTCTCAGTCGCATCCGGAAGAGCAACTGCCATCGTTTTTACTCGAGGACGTTAGCGACAAAGTTTTGCATGCGGTGGAGTATGGCATCTTGGCCCTCCTCTGCTACCGTGCGTTTCGCTGGGCAACGGGGCCGGCTGTCGCTCGGCAGGCGGTTGTGCTGGCGATCGTGACGGCCTCAGTCTATGGTATCACTGATGAAGTGCATCAACTCTTTGTCCCATTCCGCGAGTCGAGTTGGCAGGACTGGCTGGCCGATACGATCGGTGCAACTATTGGGGCGATAAGTTGGCGGTTCCTCAGGTCGGAATGATGCGCTGCGAGACGGGCGATAGAGGTGGGGTGATTTCTCGCCATTATTAAGCGTATTCTTCGGCGGTAATAGTTGAGTGGAAAGGTAGCTTGTATGGGATTGTTTCGGACGGAACAAGCAGGGAAGGCTGCGATCTTTGGATGAATGTATGATCGCGTGACCTGCCTTAGGATTTTTTGGCCTCGGAATTTTCGGTGGCGGAGTTACTCGGATGAACCTGGAAGAGACGCGCGACAAGAACGAAGAGGCTAAGTTTTTTCTGCGCTACCTCGATGAGACACAGAACCTGCAACAATCGCAGACTCAGACCCCGTTTCGCTACCACGTCAGCGCGTGACTCGGCGCCGCCTGCTCCGTCGAGCAGTATCTCCAGGCTGAGGTCGTCAGAGTGAGACGGCAGCAAGCGCGGACCCAGGGTAAGAAACTGTCAAAGCAGCAGGCAGAGAAACATTATAATAAATCATTCGTGGAATGGTTCACCGCCCTGCCATAAGAGAAGCAAGCGTTATGGGACTTCTTCTGGAACAACCGAGGAAGCGAGATTCATGTCGAGAGAATAAAAACCGTGACAAAGGAGAAGCCCATGCCCACTCCTCTCACCCAGGGCTTTCCCTTACCGCTCAGAGCGCAATCGTGTTTTCGGCGCTCACTCTGTGATGCAGCAGCAAGTGGCCGCCACCTACGCGATAAAATCGACTGAGCAGACCGGCGTGAGCGAGGAGAAGGAGTAACTCATGACAGGCGTGGCATTCTACGGGCGGTATTCGTCAGAAGGGCAGCGGCTGGCGAAGGGAACGACGCTCCGATTCATACTCTATGCTGGCAGGAGGAGAGAGGCAGATCATATGACACACGTTAGGGCTTTGATTGTCCTCCTCTTGGCGGTCGCTTTTTTTACGCCAGCACAAGCGGTGTTGAGTGCTGAAGATGCGTTACGTGTCCAGATGCAATCGACACCGAAGGGCCAGGCACCACGACAAGGGCAGATCCTTGAAGGCTCACAACTCGTGCGACCTTCGGCGAGGGAGCGTGACGCTGTCAGCCAATTGCTTGCTACCAAACCACGCCCAAAGACTCTAAAGGATGCCGATATTAAGTACCTGAATGATCTGCTAAACAAGGCAGCATGGGTTGGTTTCGAGCGACGCATCGTGCATGAAATGTGGACAGAGGTGAGCGGTAAGGAGTGGTATGATACTGAGGTATCGCAACCTCCCAAGAATGAACAATCACCCTAGAAAGGTTGGCCGGGCGAGGAAGGTAGCAAAGAACACCGCGGACTTACAAAGAGGCCGGGTCAATGAGTTGGTTGAGGAGGGAGTTTGAGGCTTGCTCAAGAAGGATCAAGAATGAAGGGGGGGAGATCAGTGAGAAATAGAAAGGCGGCATTCGGAGTCTGGGCATTTCTTGTTCTGCTGGTACCAGCCAACCTGACCCTGGCAGGGGAGGTTAAATTACATATTTCTCCGGTGTTTCAGGACCGCCCTAGTTGGTGTTGGGTAGCCGTTGGAGAGATGGTCTTCAAATACTATTACGTTCCCGCTGTTCATCGGACAGACTATCAGTGTGGGATCGTGCAGGGGAGAAACCTTTGCAAGGGGATAGCGAATTGCGATCAATGTGACCTCACAGCTGGCGATGAAGCCACCATGGTTAACATGCTTGAACAGTATCCTCTAATGGCGACACGGGGCGGTACGGCTGGAGATATCGCGCTGACAGTTCAATCGAAGAGCGGAAGTCTTTCTGAAGCAGAAGTAAAAAACGAGCTAGATCAGGGCCGTCCTATTATTGTTGGAATTTCACCGACTGGGTTCATAGTAGATGGAACTCCTCAACATATGGCCCTCATAGTTGGCTATGATGATAGCTCGGGCGACCTGATGCTCACCGTGAATGATCCGTTCCCCTACGAAGACATGCGCTTTCTCTGGATAGGGAACGCATATCTAAGCGCGAGAGCATCAGGAGGAAGTGATGGCGAATATGAGATCGGGTATGAAGCATTTCGTTTAAGGCTAAAGTGGACCCAGACGATTTACCGGATTACTTGTACAGGCCATGATTGTCCGTCCGACACCCACCAAGTTGCAGTAGGCTCCGCTGGAAAAGACGACCGTGAAGTGACTCAAACCGTTCTAACGGCATCCTCGGGAGATTTCAAAGCGTTACGAACAGGGCATAAAGCTGTGGACGCTGATACCGGAACAACATGGCAGTCAAAAGTTACCTTTCCCGGTGCCAAGCAGTGCCTGGTGAGGGATAAAGACGATAATAGCGGAGCGAGGTGGAGTTGCACATTCAGATTTTCAGACAGGTCAGAAGCCGACAAATCGGTAGAGGATATCGTGAATCGATTGCGCAACAGCTTGCCTCATGGTTGGATCGGAACGGATCTTGATGCGGACTCTGACACAGAGCTTTACATCAGGACAGACAAGTTTTCTGCGTATAAACCTGGAAATAATTCGGTGATCAGAGTGTACTTAATTGACACCAAGAAGGATGGGCGAGTCAAAGTTTATCTTTCCGTGGATAATAATTAGCGATCTGGCTAAGGCGATGACAGGATCGGTCTCTCCGTCGCCAAGATAGTTTCGCCTGCTAGGAGCCTGTCCGACATTGACCTTTCTACTGCGGCGAACGATCCGCGACCATCTGCGTCGTTCTCGACCCGCTCCCAAGAACCGTGAAACGTGAGGCGTGAAACGTGAAACGATGGTCAGCCTCGGGCCCGCGGCCTCGCATCTGGCCGCACCTCCTTCGCCTTGTCACGAAGGCAATGTCGGACAGGCTCCTAGCCCGCATTATTCATGACTGATGGTCAGCGGGGCAGTGGCCGCCATTCTGGAGAAGCCGGCGACTCCTATGCCCCTGTCGCGGTCGCTGATGGCAGCGGCAGGGCACTACTTTCTCTGTTAGGAGTGATCCGGTAGTCGTCGCATGTCCTGAGCGGGAGATTCAGGACACACGTCTTCTGTCTGATCCCGCTCGCCACCCTCCTCCCCCCTGCACGAGCCCGAGCGTGTGATTAGCCTGGTACCGCGCCTACGGCCACGGCCACCCGTTGCCAGGTCGTGCCCCAGGGCGCCGAGCTGGGCAGGTGGAGCACGATGCGGCGCACCGAACGTTCCACCCAGACCGCCAGCTTGAGCAGCCGCTCCCGCAACGTGGAGACTTGTGCCGTGGCGCAGTCCGTCCCGTGGGCCTGTTGCCGCAACGCCTGCAGTAGCACATACGCCGCGGCCGTCAGCAGCACGCGGAATTGATTCGCCCAGAACCGCGAGCAGCTCGTGCGGTCCAGCGCCAGCCCGTGATGCAATTCCTTGAGCCGGTTTTCCATATCGCCCCGCTGACAATAGACGGCATAGACGGCGGCGGGCGTCTCGCGGAGATTCGTCACCACGAAGCGCGGATTGCATTTGGGCTCCTGCCCGGGCCGGCGGACGACCTCCGCTTTGATGATGACGCGTCGACGATGCGACCAGCTCTGGGCCGCATAAAGGGTCTCCCCGTAGACGTGCTCCGTGCGGCCGCTGTACTTCGACAGGCCGTAGGCCTCGCCCAGCAGGCGCCCGGCGCGCCGCTCCAGCCGCGGGTTGTTGGCCAGCCCCACGACATACTCGACTTGCTCCGCTTCCAGGAAGTCCAGCCAGTCGTTTCCGGCGAACCCCCCGTCCACACGCACCCGCATCGGGGTACCGGGAAACGCTCGCCGCAACTGACGAAGCAGGGTTCGCAGGAGCCCGAACGCACCGTGCTTGGCCGGACTGTTGCCAGGCCGCAGGACGATCGCGACCAGATACTGTTCCGCTTCATCGTTGAACGTCAGCGTGGCCACCAGCGGCAGGTAGCACCAGGTGTCGTAATGCCCATTGAAGAAGGCCAGCTCTTGCTGCCCATGCGTCGGGTCGTCCGTGGGATCGAGATCGATCGTGATGCGCTGGGCGTGGCCCTTGAGCCGGTGGCAGTGCTGCGCGATGACCGTCGACGCCAACATCCGCCCCATCCCGTACAGAGCCCGGGGGCTCACCGCATTCTCAAACCGGGAGAGTGTGGGCTGCGAGGCCAAGGCATCCCCGGTCACCGGATCGCGCCCCACCGCCAGCTTGTGCAGGGGATCGTCGACCAGCCGAGCCGCGTCGTTGCCGTCCTCATACCCACACGCCAGGCCGAAGATGCGCTGCCGCAGCAGATCGCGTACGGCGTGCCGGACTTTGTCGGGATCTCGACGGTCGGGCAGGCACGCCGCCAGGCGGTCCGTCAGTTGGAGGCGGTCATCCAGCGCCTTGAGTAACACGACGCCGCCATCCGTGCTGGCCTGCGCCTGATCGAATCGAGCTACCGTCTTCGTCTTGGGATAGCATTTGAAGGTCAGTTGCGCTATACACTCTGTGGCCATCGGGGTCTCCTGTTCGCTGTGCGTAGAAACGTCTCAACACCGCTCCTATAGCACAGTTTGGAGCCTCGATGGCTTTTTTTCTTGTCAAAGTCGTGAATTATTCAGGCTAAGTGCACGAGTTTGCCGAGCGCTGTGGCCAGTCCCCCACAAATCTCGCGGAGGGAGTGGGCGCTCCCCATCTGACAGAACAGCATGCTCACGAACTGCTCCCAACACGAGAACCCTTTGGCCCCATGTTCAGCCTGGTGATGTCGCACGGCGTGAGCGAATCCCGCACGATCGATCAGGGACAGGATTTGCGCAAAACAACTGGCAACGGCTACCATACAATACCTCCGGCTTGTGGGTGACACGGCGTGGCAACGCCGCAGACGGGTGTGGATGAACCACCCATCCTACTCACAAGCCGGAGGCATTTTAAGAACTTATTTTGGACAAGAGTGTGTTGGGAGCCATTTTCTGAAATCACCGCGAGTTGAACCTGCCGGGAAGCCGACCGATATATTCTCCTCCCACCAAACATCGATGACTGTATATGCGTTGTTATGTAGCAGGAGACTGAACTTGGCGAAGCGTTAAGGTGACAGGCTTGTAAGCGGCCTGCCACCTTTCTATTTTTATATTTGCCGGCGACTTCTTTCGCAGGGGTGGCAGAGCCCTAAGCGCAATTCGCCGG
>SPAX01000258.1 GCA_005239475.1 Nitrospira sp.
ATACGATAGTCAACTCACGTCTCTCGCAAGTGAGATGCTGTCAAAGGGATCACAACTCGACAAGCTTGCTCATTCTTTCAAGGACGTCTCGACCGCATTGAAAGCGCTTGCCAAGACCTCTGCCACTTCCTAGCCTATCCCGTTCAGTTGTTCCCCCAGGCTCCATATTTATTTTAAAAGTTTTGCGGCTGGTCGGCAATTTCTGTTTGACGACGCCCTCGTCTCGTCCAATCGATTCGAGGGAGGATTAAGTCATGAAAGGGACTTGTACCAGGGTCGTCGCGGTGACGGGTACGGTCCTGCTGGCCGGGGTGTCCTACATTCTAGCGAATGAGCCGAAGGGTAAGGGGAGCCTATCATCTTCACTGCGTCAGTTATTGAAAGGATTGGGTGGTCGGCTTACCCCAACGGCCTGGCGTAGTACGGCACGCAATTCATCGCGATCGTAGGGTTTGGTGAGGTAAGAGAATGCGCCGCTGGACAATGACCTCGCACGGCAGTCCTGTGCTGTAACGGCGGTGAGAATAATCACGGGGAGTGAGGGCGCGATTGCCCGGATTATCTCAAGTACGGCTAGCCCATCTCCATCGGGTAATCCAATATCGAGCAACACAGCGGCAAAGTCGGTAGTCTTCACCCGCGCCAGCGCATCGCGACAGGTCGAGACGCCGGTCACGCGAAAGCCGTCATGTTCGAGGAGGTCATATAATGCGGTCAGGATGTCCGGATCGTCGTCGACGATCAAGATAGCCGGAAGGCCAGTCTGGCGATTCATCGCCGTCTCTTCATGAGATAAGAAGGCAGGGTGATTTGGAGCCAGAAATTTAAGAAACATTGTTGAGCCTGTCTTGCTCAACGGAAGTACTCTCCGCTCGCGTGCATCACTCGATGGACGGTTGTGGGACAAGGGTGGCCTGAGTGATCCTCTCACCCGGACGGGCTGTCCCATTGTCGGCGATCCTGACACGAGGAGACACGTTCATGGTCTGACCGACCAATCGAGGTCGCCCCGCGCGGAGCGCGTTCGTTCGTTTTGGGAAGGGAGCCTGACGTAAGGATTCCATCTCCGCCAGGGAAGTCCGTAAGGACTGAGCGATCAGCCATGCGAGCGTCAAGCTAGGACTCCAATACACTGCATCGCGCAGACGATCGACGAGATCGCCAGGAAGGCTGACAGTTAGCCGGACCATACGAGGCTGTTGTCGTCGAGCCTCGCTCTGTCTGGCAGGCAGGCTAGCGGCCCTGCGGCGCTCGTTCTTGATCAAGCGATCGGGAGCGGCCTGATGGGTTAGCGACATATATGCCTTTCAAGGTTGGTATGAAATGAAGCAGTCCGGCTTCCGGACTGTGATGGGACGTCATGCCTTTGCGATTCCTGCTGTCAGAATTGGAGGGCCGCGCCGCTCCCGATGGGCAGGACGCGGCCCCGATGGCAGAAGCGCATGGCGGTGGGAAGGCTCCGGATGGGCACAATCCAGAGGTAGTCCCACCTGCGTGAGAGGCATGTACCTCTTGGGTGGGGCCCCACCGGCGTTTTGCTTCGCCAAGAAGCTTCCAGCTTGTGATCATCGGCTTTGCCCCCTTATGTCGGGCGATGAGAGGACTACAGCAATACAGCAACCCCTGTACCAGAGTTTTCTCAGTGAAATATTACGACGCCTACGATGTAAGTCGTTGAGTAACTTTGGTTTGGTGAGTGAGCGGGCAAGATGAGGCTATAGGACAGAGTCGTATCTGATTCGGTACGCTCTTTATCCTAGGAGATACAGGCACAAGGGGAATGCGATAGGTGAAAGCTACTGAGAGCCAGAGATTGAGCGCGATCTATTGGTGGAGATGATTCATCGCGGCGGCACAGAGGATGATGAAGAAGCCGATCCAAAGTGCGGCTCGTTGGAAGGGGATCGCTTCGTAGGATTCTTCCTCGCCTTCTTCTGCGTCGTCGGATTTGAAGAGCACGGTATAGAGGAAGAGCGTGAGAAGACAGAGGACGAGAAACAGCTTGATAAAGAAGACGGTCAGGTATTTCGCATGGTGCTGGATCCCGCTGCCGGTTTGCAAGGTGATGGCCTGATTGACATAGTGGAAGTTGATACCACCGGTAAACAGCAGGACGACGAGCAGGATGCCCGCGACTTTCTTGTAATGCTGATAGAAGGCATCGGTGATCGGCTTGATCTGTTCCTTGGCGACCGCCTTCTTCAGCCCTGGGGTCACCGCCATGACGAGGAACGCGAGTCCGCCGATCCAGATGACCGCCGACAACAAGTGGAACCAATGATTGATGATGGGAATCAGCGTATTGAGGTCGGTGGCGAGGCTTTGAAGCGTGTCCATTCCGATAATCGTTAGGCGTGAAAAGTGAAACGTGAGGCGTCCGGATCGCGCTCTGAGAAAGTACTTCTTACCACCCCTTACCCCTCACGCCTTACCGCTCACGTCCACGTCAAAATTTGAAGACTGGTGCGTCGTTGCCGAATCGTTTCTTGCGGAGCTCTTCCATCAACTCAATGGTAATCAGGGGGATGCTATGCTCGCGTGCGTGCTTTTCGACGCCTTTTTTCACCATGGCGCGTAAGAAATAGGGAATCCGGTTGAGTCGTGTTTCTGAGTCCTCATCCCATGCCACGTCGCCTTCCTCAGGCGTGTTAAATGCGACCTTAATCTTCTCGCCACCTTTCGGGGTGTACAGACACCATTGGTCTTCGTCCAGCCAATCGCCGTGATCGACGTAGGGGCGTGCGCGGCAGCCGCCGCAAATGTCCGTGTATTCGCAATCACCGCATTTACCTTTCAGTTGCGGATAGCGGAAGGAATTAAAAACGTCGGACTTTTCCCACAGATCGACGAAGCTTGTCTCACGGATGTTCCCGGCAGACAACGGCATGTAGGGGCAAGGGGTCAACTCGCCATTGGGGGTTACACGCGCGTAGTTGGTGCCAGCGAGGCAACCGCCGCCCATATAACCAGTCGCTTTGGTAATGGGGGAGTTCGGATCTTTCTCGTAAGCCAGCCGTTTGAAATGTGGCGCACAGCGGGCTCGGACGAGCATACCCTTGTAATTATCCTGACAGTTGACCAGGTAGCCGAGCACCTCTTCGTACTGGGCCGGGGTGATGTCGGTCAGTTCTTCGCCGCGGCCGGTGCAGACCATGAAGAAAACATTGAGCACCTTGGCGCCAAGTTGGTGCGCCCAATCGATCACCTCAGGCAGTTCCTGATAATTCATGGGTTGCGCGCTGAAGTGTACTTGGAAGGCCAACCCGTTTCGCTTGCAGGCCTCGATGCCGGCGAGTGCGGCTTCCCACGCGCCGGGCACGCCACGGAAGCGATTGTGTTTCTGGGGATCGAGCGAATCGATACTGATGCCCATGCCCATCACGCCGATCTCGACCAGCTCCTTCGCCATCCGGTCATTGATCAACATGCCGTTGGTCCCGAACACCACCATGAAGCCGAGCGTCACAGCGTGGCGCGCAATGTCGAGGATGTCAGGACGGACGAGCGGTTCGCCGCCCGTGATCACGAGGAGGCAGCCCTTGTTGACCTCTGCAATCTGATCGATGAGCTTGTAGCATTCATCGGTCGAGAGTTCGTCGTTCCCGCCGGCGGACTTCGTCGTCGCGTCGAGATAGCAATGGTCGCACTTGAGATTGCAGCGTTTCGTGAGGTTTAGGGCGATGAGATAGGGTTTGAAGTCGTCAACAGTTCGGCCGTCATGCGGCGCAGGAGCAGTGGATGACGGAGTAAAGAACTGCGTCACCTGTTGCTGGATAGAGCCGAACGCGCCAGCAAGAGACGGGGCATTGAAGATTGGAAGAGATTTACCCATGAGTTTTAGGCGCTACGTGTTGAATGTTGAATTATGAATGTTGAATGGGAAATGTGAGCGTCGGGACAGGCCTGTCATTCAACATTGAGAATTCAACATTTAACATTGGCAAAGCTAGGAACTAGCTTTGCCGGTCAGGTTCGAGATCATGTCCTTCAGGTTGCCGGTCTTCATGGCTTCCGCCATGTAGTCCTTGGCTTGTTCGATGCCCTCGTGGGCCACTTCGGCCGTGATGACCAGGACGCCGATCTTATCGGCATGTTTTTCGATAAGGGCACGCGTACACTCGCGCATGAACCCTTCAGGGGCCCGCTCGAGTCGTGATTGAGCCTCCGGCATCCAGGTATAGGGAGAGGCCGGGGCAGGTTCCGCCGCGTGGCCGTTCTCGTTTCCATGATCGTTCTCGTGCGAGGCAGTCGCGCCATTGGTGCCGGTCGTTGCAGCGGCCACGGTAGCCTGTGCTTCAGTCGAGGCGCCGGTTCCCTTATTCGCGAAGATGGGGGTGTAGTCTTCTGAGGCCGCTTCCTGAATCATGGGCGCGGCATACTCCAGCGTGATCGTGGTCATGCCGAGTTTGCGAGCGGTCTTTTCGATTTTGGCCTTGGCGCGTCGACGTTGGAATCCGGCTGGGACTGCACGGATTCCTTCTTTGGCGTCCTTTGTCCATTGCATGGGGACGTCATCGTAGGCCAGGTCAGTTTCGAGGGCTCCTTCAACGTGAGCCGCTGCCTCGAAGATCTTCTTGTCGACCAGTTTGAAACGGTCGCCTCCGGCGGCACAGACGGGGCACTTTACGGGCGTCTCGCCCTTGCCGATGTAGCCGCAGCCGTCGCAGACGAAGTAATCCTGGGTCATCCGGTCCAGGTAGGCTTGAGTGCCTGCACTGACTTTCGGCTTTTCTTCCACGATCTCGGTCATTATGCCGCTGAGCGTCGAGCCCATGAGATCCTGCACCACGGACTCGTCAGCCTGCATCTTGTCGCGGTCGATGCCCGCGGCATCCAAGCTGCCACCCAGTGCGCGCATGGCATCCATCGCGCCCTTGGGAAGGATGTGCCCTATGGCCGCATCAACCACCGTGTTGCTGATGATGGTGTGGCCCTTTTCGATGGCATAGCGGTGGATGGCCGTCTTGGCCACGCCTCTGGCGAATATCGGGATCTTTTCCATCCGGCGGAGGGCTTCTTCCGTCCAGGCGATGGTGTATTCCGCCAGCGTATCGATCGGTGGTACGTACTTCCGGTTCGACACCAGGATATTGCAGGGCGCGGACCGCAAGAGATTTTCCGTGTTGCTGCCGATGTCCATATCCTCGTCGCTGTGCACGCCGATCCGTCCGACGATGAGCAATGCCGGGATATCCTTGCGCACGTATTGAATGATCTTTTCGAAGGCCTTGCCGTCCAGCAGGGTAGTCTTGACGTCGGTTTGCTCGGCCTGAGCGATCTCGCGGCAGATGTCGAGGTGCGATTGGTAGATCTTTGCGAGGCCGCTGTCGATGATTTCTTCGTGTAGTTTTTCCTGCTCTTTAAAGCGAAACACTTTGCCGGCTTCCTCGTTGAGGACACCTGAGATGCTATGAAAGGCGGCATAGTGGAAATAGGGATCGAAGGCCGAGATGGCTTCGACCGGCATGTTGAAGGCCTTGCCCAGTGCCAGGCCGGTCATGAGTCCACCGAAGGAATAGGGGCTACCGTCCACCGCCACCACGATTCTCCCGGCGGTCATGGGCTGGGTCTGCTTGATGATCAGCATGTCCGAATTCCGCACGCGACGAAGCACGCGCTCGGTGTTACTGCCGATCACGCTGTCCTTCACCGCGCCGACACCCAGGGCGCCCATGATCACTAGGTCGTAGGCATTGGTATTGATGTCTTCGGCCAGCACCTTCCAATTCCGGCCTTCGAGCGAGCGACGCTCGATCGGCAGGTTGTTTTCCGCGCATTTCTTATCGACATAGTCGAGGTAGGAGTCGGTGATAATCTGAAGACCACGGGTAATCAGTGAATCGTGAATTTGGCGCTGACGGTCGAGTTCTTTTTCATCGTGGTATTCTTCGGGCAAGCCCGCTTCCATCTGTTTGAAGCGTTTATCATGCATTTTGGCCGCATAGACGTGGCTGCCCACGATCTTCGAGCCGAAGGCTTTAGCGAAATGAACACCGACGTCGACGGCTGTGTTGGAATGGTCGGAGTTATCGACCGGGACATAGATCGTCTTATACATAGAGATGTCTCCTCCAGATGCCCTCCGGGCCAGGGCGAACGAGGGTAATTGTCAAAATTTCCAAATGGTTGACGAACTTCCACAGACTCAAAGAACACGGATGATAGCATCGGCCTGAATTCGAATGCAAGGCGTCGACGGGGGCTGGTGGGACAACACTAGGATGCTGGGGTCACGACGGACTTTTCGCTCGCATCCTTTGCGGAGCGAAGGGATTGTCGGGAACGGAGGATCTCTTCCAGGGACAGGAGGGCATCGCGTCCAGAGTTCCCTTCGATCCCTCGGATCAAACTCTTGTCGGCATAGGGGCCTGATTCTTTTGGGGCCTGGGATAGGGATCCCGTCCACTTCCGCGGGTCCCGGCTTCCCTCTTTCCGTTCCCAGGCCCGGAGGCAGGCCTTGGCGATGAACGAGTTCAGCGGCGCCGGGTTATAGAGGAGCTTTCTGATACTCGTCGGAGTCAACATCAGAGGGTTATAGCCGGCCGAGAGGTATCCCTCTTCTAGTAGCCGTTGTTCCAAATCGGTGTTCGGCTGAATGCCCAAAAAGAACATGAGGGGGAAGACGCGCTCCTCACCGAGGATGGAGGCAACCACCTTGTAGGACTCTACGCTTTGGAGCAAAGACTCCTCGGTTTCTTTTGGACTGTTTAGCGAATAGTTGAGAATGACCTTCCCTTTGAATCCCGCTTCCGCTAGATAGCGACAGCCATCGTACAGCCGCTCAAGCTTGAATCCCATGTGGAGGTTGTTCAACACCTCCTGGGAGCCCGACGTAATGGCGACTTCGAGATCGCCGACGCCGGACCGGACCATGAGCTTTGCCATCTCCGGAGTGATGAGCGATGTCCGAATATAGCCGGACCACTCGATCTCCAACTTTTCGGCGAGAATCCGTTCAAGGATTTCGGTGCATTGGGGATAGGCTTCCTTCCCGGTAATGAACTGTGCATCCGTGAACCAGAAACGCCTGGCACCCCATTGATGGTAGTGCTGAGAGATATCCTTGACGACCATGGAGGGGGGCCGATAGCGCACCCGCTTTCCTTCAATATAAGGGTAGAGACAGAAGGCACAGTCGTAGGGGCAGCCTCGCTTCGACTGGACCCCGATGGATTCACCCGCATATTCTCGATATTGCGGAAAGATCGAAGTCAGGTAGGGCAAGTCGACGGTGAGGGCATCGAGGAGAGCCGGCGCGCCCTGCTGGCCCTTTCGAATGGTTTTTCCCTCCCGGAGGATGTAGCGCTCCTTCTCCAGCGACTGGCCTTCAATGACCTTGAGGATGGCGTCTTCTCCTTCCCCAAGTATCCCGATGGTACCTTCAGGGAGTTTCTGGATAAGCTGATCGGCAAAGGCGGTAAAGGCTCCCCCGCCGATCATGATCTGCGCCTTCGGGAACTCCTTCGCGATCAACCAGGGGTAGGAAAGCGCCGCACGGATATGACTGTAGTAGCGGTAGAGCTGTTGCAGCCCCGCAAACGAGGCGACAATCCGCTTGAGTGGATTGCTCGCAAAGTAGAAGTTAAACGCATGTTCCAGCGAGGAGTCTCCCTCATGCGGTGAAAAGATCTGAATGTCGCGCCAGGAGAAACAGACGAGGTCCGGCTTGAACTCGATGGCGGCATCGCGGACCGCGCTGCTCCGTTGGGCGTCAGGATAGAGGGATAGATCGAGAATACGCTGCCGCACCTCTGGCTTACGCCGATGAATAAAATCAGCGAGATAAGTCACACCGATGGGATAGACCTTCTTGCAAGGGAGAAAAATGTAAAGAATTGAATTCATAGTCTAAAGTCGTCAAGTCTGAAAGTCATAAAGTCGGAAGCCAAGGACGTGATGACTTTCCGACTTTATGGACTTTCCGACCATCATTTGGTGGCGACATGTATCGCCACGATCCCGCCGGTCAGATTGCGATACGTGACCTGACGAAAGCCTGCGTCGAGGAGCATCTGTTTCAATCGCTCCTGATTCGGGAAGTTCCGAATGGAGGCGGGGAGATATTCGTAGACGCCGGTCGTGTCATGCGCCACTTTCGTGCCAATCCAGGGAAGAAGCCGGAACGAATACCAATCGTACAGTGCCCGCAGCCAACCGAAGACGGGTCGGGAAAACTCCAGGCACACAAACCGCCCGCCTGGTTGCAAAATACGGTGAATTTCCGCGACTGCTTGCCGAAGATCGCCGACGTTCCTCATGCAAAATCCCGTGGTTACGGCATGGAAGGTTCCATCGGGAAATCCCAGATGCTCAGCGTTGGCTTCGAGACAGGTGATCCGTTGTCCCAGGCCCCGCCCGGTTACTTTCTTCAGCCCCTCGACGAGCATGGCGTGGTTCAGGTCGGAGGCAATGACGCGACCGTTGGTTCCCATGCGCGGTTCGATCAAGAGCGCGAGATCGGCTGTGCCGGAACCGACGTCGAGTGCCCGGCCTTCTGTAGTGACGGGCACATAGGAGGCAGTAATTTTTTTCCACCGGTAGTGCAGTCCAAAACTCAGGAGCGTGTTGTTGAGGTCGTAGACGCCCGCGATTGCGGTAAACATCCGTTGCACGGCTTGTTCACGGGCCTGGCCCGACCAGGTCGAGACGGCGAGCGGAGCCGCTGGGGAGTCGGTCCCCTTCTGAACGGGCGGTGTATCCACATGCACCATGAGAGCGTGGTAGCACCTGCCTTCCGGGTTTGTCAAGGCGACCAGGCCCGCATGCTATAATCCTGCCCCTGATGCATAACTCGATCATCATTAAAGGGGCGCGGGAGCACAATCTCAAGAACATCGACGTGACGATCCCACGGGACCAGCTCGTCGTGATCACGGGGCTGAGCGGATCTGGCAAGTCGTCGCTGGCCTTCGATACGATCTATGCCGAGGGGCAACGTCGGTACGTCGAGTCGCTCTCGGCCTATGCCCGTCAGTTTCTCGAACAGATGGGCAAACCCGACGTCGATTCGATCGAAGGGCTCTCGCCTGCCATTTCCATCGAGCAAAAGAGCGCCAGCCACAACCCCCGGTCCACGGTCGGCACCGTGACGGAAATCTACGACTACCTCCGTCTCCTTTTTGCCCGTGTCGGGCGTCCCTCCTGCTTCCAGTGCGGCGATGAAATTACCGCGCAGACTGTGCAGCAAATGGTCGATGCCATTGGCCTGCTGCCCGAGGGGAGCAGGTTTCAGATATTGGCCCCGATCGTCCGCGGCAGGAAGGGAGAATATCGGAAAGAACTCCTCGACATGCGCCGGGCCGGCTACGTCCGGGCCAGGGTCGATGGTCAGCTCGTTGAGTTGGGCGAGGACATCACGCTCGATAAACAGAAGAAACACACGATCGAAATCGTGGTCGATCGGCTGGTGATGAAGTCGAGTGAGGCCTTGACGCGGCGGTTGGCCGATTCGGTGGAGACTTCGTTGAAACTCGCCGGCGGGCTGGTCGGGGTGCTGACGGACAACGGGAAAGTGTCACTCTATAGCGAGAAGCTCGCCTGCATTCGCTGCGGCGTCAGTTATCCGGAAATTACTCCCCGCGTGTTTTCGTTCAATAGCCCGCACGGAGCCTGCCCGGCCTGCGATGGCATCGGCTACGCCATGATACCCGGCTGTCCAGACGATGAAGACTTCACGTTGCTGGAACCCTGCGGGGTCTGCAAGGGGGCGAGACTGCGGCCTGAAAGTTTGTCCGTCAAGGTAGCCAAACAGTCGATCGCGGAGGTGACAAATCTCTCCGTACGAGCGGCTGCCGACTTCTTCAGTTCGCTGACATTCACCGAGCGCGAACTGGTGATAGCTCATCGCATCTTGAAAGAAATTCGCGAACGGCTCGGGTTTCTCGTCAACGTCGGTCTGGACTACCTGACGTTGGATCGGGCGGCTGCCACATTGTCCGGTGGAGAAGGCCAGCGCATCAGGCTCGCCACGCAAATCGGTTCCGGCCTCGTCGGTGTCCTCTATATCCTCGACGAGCCGTCGATCGGGCTCCATCAACGGGATAATCGCCGCTTGCTCCAGACCTTGCTGCGCCTGCGCGACCTGGGCAACACGGTGGTGGTGGTCGAGCACGACGCAGAAACCATGATGGCGGCGGACCATCTGATAGATATGGGGCCTGGCGCCGGGACGCAGGGGGGTCAGGTCATTGCCCAAGGCACGCCGACTGACGTCATGGGGAATCTCGACTCGCTGACGGGCCAGTATCTCCGCGGCACGCAAATGGTCAGCCTTCCTCGCCGACAGCGCAAGGCCAAGGGGCTGTTGTCCATCGTGGGAGCCACGAAACACAATCTCAAGGGCGTAACCGCCAAGATTCCGCTCGGCCTGCTCACCTGCGTGACCGGTGTGTCGGGGTCCGGAAAGAGTACGCTGGTTCTCGAGGTCCTATTCCATTCCCTCTCCCAGCTGCTCTATCACAAAAAACCAAAGATCGATGGCTGCAAGGAACTGCTGGGTGTCGACGCGCTGGATAAAGTGATCGACATCGACCAGTCCCCGATCGGCCGGACTCCGCGCTCGAATCCGGCGACCTATACAGGTCTGTTCAGTTTCATCCGGGATCTCTACTCTAATCTGCCCGAGTCCCGCGTTCGGGGGTACAAGCCCGGTCGCTATAGTTTCAATGTAAAGGGCGGCCGCTGCGAGGCCTGCCAGGGCGACGGGTTGATCAAGATCGAGATGCATTTCCTGCCGGACGTCTACGTGACCTGTGAGGTTTGCAAGGGCCAGCGGTACAACCGCGAGACGATGGAGATTCACCATAAGGGGAAGAGCATCGCCGACGTGTTGAATATGACGGTGGACGATGCCGTGGAGTTCTTCGAGCATATCCCCTTCATCAAGCGGAAGCTCGACACCTTGCATGATGTCGGGTTGCATTACGTGAAACTTGGCCAGTCCGCCACGACGTTGTCAGGAGGCGAGGCACAACGGGTCAAACTCTCGCGCGAACTGTCGAAACGTCCGACCGGACGCACGATGTACATTTTGGATGAACCGACGACCGGGCTTCATTTCGCCGATGTGCAACGGCTGCTGGATGTGTTGGATCGGCTCGTCGAAGCCGGCAACACCGTGGTGGTGATCGAACATAACCTTGATGTGATCAAGAATGCGGATTGGGTCATTGACCTCGGACCGGAGGGGGGCGATCGAGGTGGTGAGATCGTGGCCGAAGGACATCCGAAAGAAATCGC
>SPAX01000259.1 GCA_005239475.1 Nitrospira sp.
TGGATGGCTCAGCGGAGGCGCGCAGGTCATGGTCGGGGTGTATCTTCCGTTTAACCGAATCTTCGTTATCGGGCTATCCATCGTCTGCGTCCTGGGTATCTACTTCTTACTGTTTCGTTCGAGTTTAGGCCTGCGTGTTCGAGCGGTGATGCAGAATCGCAATATGAGTTCCTGTCTGGGCATTCCCACCAGAAAAGTCGATGCCTACACCTTCGCGTTCGGATCGGGTCTCGCCGGCGTCGCCGGTTGGGCACTCACGTTGATCGGCAATGTGGATCCTGGTCTCGGCCAGAATTACATCGTCGATGCCTTCATGGTCGTGGTGACCGGCGGGGTCGGGAAACTGGCTGGCACGATCGTGGCCTCGCTGGGGATCGGCGGGTTGAACAAGCTGATCGAGCCGAGTTTCGGTGCCGTATACGGCAAAGTCTTGATCCTCGTGCTGGTGATCCTGTTCTTGCAGTGGCGGCCATCTGGACTGTTTGCGATGAAGGGACGAAATGCCGATTGAGAACGGATACAGTGCGAGTCTTTCCGTGCTCGCAGAACTTCCGCGAGGAAAGGGTGGAATGACACCAATGCTGATCCCTTGCGTCCGGAGCGCGCACGTCAGAATGTGCTCGCTCGATTGGCGCAGTGGGACCAACAGGGCTACCATTCCAAGAGAGTGAAACAAGCGAGCGTGGAAGGATCATTTAGAAGCATGAGGGTCGTTCGACGCGAACAAGGAGATGGGCTCGCGCCGCACCCTTAGGGGGACAGAGAAGACGATGAGTGACGGAACAACGAACACGAATCGCGGCGGATATCTGGGCTTTTGGGTTGTCGGCGCCATTTTGCTCGTGGCCATGCCGCTCCTGAACCTCATGCCGCCGGAAGATTCCTGGTTCCACCTCTCCGACTTCAGTCTGAATCGATTCGGAAAATTTCTCGCTTTTGCGATTCTGGCTCTGGGGCTCGACCTCATCTGGGGCTACACCGGCATTTTGAGCTTGGGACAAGGAGTGTTTTTCGGACTAGGCGCCTACTGTATGGGCATGCACCTCATGCTCACGATCGGGAAAGAGAGCGTCTATGGCAGCGATCTGCCGGACTTCATGGTGTGGAACCAGGTGAAAGAGCTGCCGCTCTTCTGGAAGCCCTTCTACAGTTTTCCGGTTGCGGTCATTGGAGCGGTTCTGGTGCCGGTAATGTTCGCGTCATTGTTCGGATTTTTCGCCTTTCGCAGCCGCATCAAAGGCGTCTATTTCGCGATTATTACACAGGCGCTGGCGCTCGCCGCCTGGCTGGTCTTTAACCGGAACGATACGAAGCTCGGCGGCACGAACGGTTTGACCGATTTCAAGCAGGTGATTGGGTATCGGCTCTCCGAGCCCGGCACGCAGCGGGTGTTGTATATCATCACCGTGCTCTGTCTCGGGGCGGCCTATCTCTTGTGCCGCTGGATCATTCGCTCGCGGGCCGGTCGGGTGCTGGTCGCCGTGCGGGACAGCGAGCAACGCGTCGTCTTTTCCGGGTACACCCCGGCCAACTACAAATTGTTCGCGTTTGTCGTGGCCGCTGGTCTGGCCGGATTAGCCGGGATGCTGTATGCTCCTCAGGTCGGCATCATCACGCCGGCGCAGATCGGGGTTCTGCCGTCACTTGAAATGGTCATTTGGGTGGCGGTGGGTGGCCGTGGCAGTCTGGCGGGGGCGGTATTGGGGGCTGTGGTTGTGAATTACGGTCGCAGCATACTCACGAACTATTTTCCAGAACTCTGGCCCTTCATCGTCGGCGGACTCTTCGTGTTGGTGGTGCTGTTGTTCCCTGATGGGTTGGTCGGTATCATTCGAAGTCTGAAGACTCTCCTGCGCTCGCGTGAAACCGGTGCGGGGAAGGCGGCTGTCGCGGAGGGGAAGCGCTGAGATGACGGAACGCGGCTCCATTATCCAATGCGAAGGCGTCGTCGTCGATTACGACGGATTCAAAGCACTCAACAATCTGAACTTCATCGTCGACTACAACGAACTCCGCGTGGTCATCGGGCCGAACGGAGCAGGGAAGACGACCTTGCTTGATGTCATTTGTGGGAAGACCAAACCGGCCAGCGGCCGTGTCTTTTTTGGCCAGCGTGTCAACCTTATCGGGAAACGCGAAGATGAAATCGTCTCCCTCGGCGTCGGGCGGAAGTTTCAAGCGCCATCCATCTATGGCAATCTGACCGTGTGGGAAAACCTCGACTTGTCGTTGAAACGGAAGAGTAGAGGTGTCGTCCCGACGCTGCTAGGGAAATCGACGGCGGAGGAACGAGCAGCCATCGCGCAGAACCTCGAAACGATCGGGCTAAAAGATTATGCGCATACCAGAGCCGGGTCGCTCTCGCACGGGCAGAAGCAATGGCTCGAAATCGGCATGGTGATCTTGCAAGATCCCTCGTTGCTCCTCGTCGATGAGCCGGTCGCAGGGATGACCGACAAAGAAACGGAACAGACTGGTCGATTGCTCCAATCGTTGGCGGAGAAACATGCGATCGTCGTCATCGAGCACGACATGGACTTTGTCCGGCAGATCGCCCGTATTGTGACGGTCTTGCACGAGGGCACCGTCATTTGCGAAGGCACCGTCGAGAAGGTGCAGGCCGATGATCGCGTACGAGAGATATATTTAGGCCGCCAAAAAGTGGCTCATGTATAGCAGGGACGTGAAACGTGAAACGGCAGTAACCGTAATGCTCAATGTTCAATGTTGAATGTTCAATTGAACATTGAGAATTGCGCATTGAACATTCCTTGGAAACACGAGATACGCTTCACGAGATACGAGCGACGAATACACCATGCTCCAGCTTGAAAAAATTAACGCCTACTACGGCGAAAGCCACATTCTCCGGGATGTGTCCTTTACCATCGACAATGGCGAAGTCGTGTGTCTTATGGGCCGGAACGGTGTCGGCAAGACGACCACATTAAAAGTATTGACCGGCCTCCTGCCCGCGAGGTCAGGACAGTTGATGTTTGATGGAGCCGATGTCACGAAGGAGACGACCGACCGGCGAGCACGACGCGGGTTGGCCTACGTGCCGCAGGGCAGGGAGATTCTGCCGCATCTGACGGTCCGGGAAAATCTTTTGCTGGGCTTCTGGGCGAGGACGGACAATCCGAACGGAACGGTCGAGAAGACCGTGTTCGACGAGGTCTACCATCTCTTTCCCAAGCTCACACAAATTCTCAATCGTCCGGGCGGTGTCCTGAGCGGCGGCGAGCAACAGCAGTTGGCGATCGGCCGCGCGATCCTGTCGAATCCGAAACTGTTGTTGCTGGATGAGCCGACAGAAGGGATTCAACCCTCGATCGTGGATCAAATCGAAGACGTGATCATTGGATTCAAAAATCAACGCCGATTTGCCATTTTGTTGGTCGAACAGGGACTCCACTTTGCCGCTCGCCTGGCGGAGAAGTATGTGGTGATGGCCAAAGGGGCAGTGGTGGTGTCGGGCAAGAGTAATGAGTTGAGCGCGGAGATGGTGAAGCAGCATTTGACGGTGTAGCGAAGAGGTGGGGTGGCCAGACGGGTCTTCTGCTCGCGCAACGCGCGGCCTCAGAAGAATGAGGAGGGAGCGGCCAGGTGCCCTCCTTGCTCGCAGAACGCGCACGGTGAAACTGTGCTCGTCCGATGCGCGCAGTAGAGGGCAGCCTTGGCCACTCCCTTGGAGATAGGTAGTGGGAATTGGAAGGCCCTCGTTGGGCGCGCGCAGAAGCGCTCCATCTGACCACCCCGTTACTATTCTGGCCGCTGCCCCAGTGGGAGGGCGGGGGCTCTCTTATCGATTGACGAATGACCATTGACGAGGCCTGGCTATGCATCTGACACCGAGAGAGCAAGAGAAGCTGCTGATTTATGTCGCTGCGAACCTGGCCAAGGAACGCAAAGCGCGCGGGTTGAAGTTGAATCATCCCGAAGCCGTTGCGTTTATCACGGCGGCAATTCTGGAAGGGATTCGCGATGGGCGTTCTGTGGCGGATCTGATGAGTTATGGCGCGACGCTTCTCAAGAAGAAAGATGTCATGTCCGGCGTGGCGGAGATGATTTCAGAATTGCAAGTCGAGGGCACGTTTCCGGATGGGACGAAACTCGTCACCGTGCATGAACCGATTCGATAGGTGCATCGATGAAAAAGAAAACCAAAGCCAAGCACAAAGTGACGAAGCGAAAGGTCGCGAATCGTGCTGCCAAGAAGGCTTCGATTCAGCCTGTCGCTGTTATTCCTGGTGAAATCATCCTCGGTGAAGGCGACATTGTTGCTTTCCATGGTCGTCAGACGGTTGAGCTCATCGTCGCCAATACCGGTGACCGGCCGATTCAGGTCGGGTCGCATTGTCATTTCTTCGAGGCGAATCGTGCGTTGCGGTTTGATCGTGAGAAAGCGTACGGATTCCGTCTCCAAGTTCCGGCTGGGACCGCTGTGCGGTTTGAGCCTGGTGAAGACAAGCGGGTGACATTGGTCTCGATAGGCGGCCATCGCGTGGCCTATGGGATCAATGGACTGGTGAATGGTCGTCTGGATGATCCGCACGTGAAAGCCAAGGCACTTGCTGCGGCGCGGGAACAGGGGTTCATTGGAAAGGTTAAGGCTTAGGCTGAGGTCGAGGTTAGATCACTAAGTCTCAGCCTTAGCCTCGACCTTCAGGAAAGGGTTACGTATGAAGCTCTCACGGCGGCAATACGCTGACTTGTACGGTCCAACGGCGGGGGATCGCATTCGCCTGGCCGATACGGATTTACTGATCGAGATCACGCGCGATCTGACGGTGCCGGGTGAAGAGGCCAAGTTCGGCGGCGGCAAGGTCATCCGCGACGGCATGGGGCAGTCTCCCTCTGCCACCCGCGCGAAAGGTGCGCTCGACCTCGTGATCACGAATGCGATCATCATCGACTGGTGGGGAATCGTGAAGGCCGATATCGGCATCCGGGATGGCCGCATTGTCGGCATCGGCAAGGCCGGTAATCCCGACATGATGGAAGGGGTGACGAAAGGGATGGAGGTCGGCGCCTGCACCGAAGTCCTCTCTGCGGAAGGCAAGATTATCACCGCTGGTGGTA
>SPAX01000026.1 GCA_005239475.1 Nitrospira sp.
ATTTTCTTATTCACTGGCATAGCGATGA
Organism: Nitrospira sp.; assembly: GCA_005239475.1. Taxonomy (GTDB): domain Bacteria; phylum Nitrospirota; class Nitrospiria; order Nitrospirales; family Nitrospiraceae; genus Palsa-1315. Next base: position 29 of record SPAX01000026.1, read on the forward strand.
TTTCCTCTCGATGTCACGAGCCTAGCAGAATACAGAGAGAGTCCACCAGCCGAGGTCGCATGGGGGTGGGAACGACTCCTGTCGGAGTACGGACGATTGCAACAGAAGAAAGAACGCCTCGCATCAGGTACGCTCCGACCGGCGAAGGGGACTGCACAAACCATCCAGTCAAGGTCGCGCAGTGGAAATGCAAAGAAGAGACCCTGACGTCGAACCCTCATATCTGGATATTCCTGTAATAATATAGAGAGCTTCGAGCGAAATTGGATGGATGAAAAGGGAACGTGGGGGAATCCTGCTACAGTGAACCTGGTTGCCACTGTAGCGTAAAGCGTCAGAACGAGCTGGCAGGAGCGAGGGCCTGACGCTACAACCTATCTGTTAGGGCTGCGGAGATCCCGTCGATCTCGAGAGCGAGAACACGTTGGTCGGATTGCCCAAGTACCCCTGGTCGCAAAAGGGGGACGGGATCGCCTCGCATCAGGATTGTTTCAATCACCTTCTCGATGGAGAAGCAGTAACCTGATAAGCGTGCAAGAGACGAGACTTCGTAAGCAGGACCGGATAGGGCACAGGCGTTTATTGATTTCGCGCGCTCCCAAGCTGGCCAACTCAATCTCAACAACGTGGATGTTCCCCTCACGCATTAACCAGTACACCAGACCATCTCAACTACCAGGCCACGATCTCAACTCATTCCGTGGCTCTCGATTTCTTCACTGTGATGGGATCATCGGGTGAAGAATTTTCCAGGAGCCTGGGGTTGTGTAAGCCCCGAATGGGCAGATATGGTAGTAGTAGCAGCGCGCCAACAGACTGTTCCCGTGCGTGGTTGAATGCAGGCCGAGGCAGGCGAATAGGGGCATACGCACAGATGGGCACTCAGAAGGTTTCTACCGTTAGAGCTGACCCTCAAATTGAGGAAGTGGATCGGGCCCAGAATGACCTGCGCACGCTGGCCGGGAAATTGCTCACGGTCCAGGACGAAGAACGTCGGAGAATTTCGCGCGATCTGCACGATGACGTGAATCAGCGTCTCGGTGCGATCGGACTTCAGTTGGACTCGTTGTGCCGGCATCTTCCGGAATCACCGGCCGCCGTTCGCCGTCAGATCCGGACCATCCGTCGTCACGTCAGCGCCTTGTCGGACGATGTTCGACAGCTCGCCTATCGGTTCCACCAGACTACCGTCGACGACCTCGGACTCGTCGTCGCACTCCAACGTTACATCAATGATTTCGTCAAACGCACGGGCGTCGAGGCTCGATTCATGAAACCCTCCCCAATTGGGTCGATTCCGCCACGTCTTGCAACCTGTCTCTATCGAGTCGCACAGGAAAGCTTGGGCAACGTGGCCATGCATGCGAAAGCGTCTCAGGTCAGTATCGAATTATCCGTGATGCCGGATACCATCTGCCTTTCCTTGCGGGACAACGGTATCGGACTGGACATCGAAGAAATCCGACGGCGCATGCCGGGACTCGGTATGCTCAGTATGCAGGAACGGATGCGCCTGCTGAACGGATCGGTGGAGTGGCACTCGACGCCGGGAGAAGGGACGGAAGTCGTCGCGCGCCTTCCTTGGCCAACGGAGAAGCCATGACGAAACCGAGGATTCTCTTGGCAGACGACCACACCATGTTCGTCGAAGCTTTGCAGAAAGTGCTGGAGCCTGAGTTTGACCTCGTCGGTTCGGTTGGTGACGGGCGTGCCTTACTGGACGCCGCGCCTCGGCTGGAGCCGGACGTGATTCTGCTCGATCTCTCGATGCCGCTACTCAACGGCATCGATGCCGCCCAGCAACTCCGCCGCCTTGTCCCCGATGCCAAATTGGTGTTCCTCAGCATGCACGGCGACCCGACCTATGTGACCGAAGCTTTCCGTGCAGGGGCATCAGGCTACGTGCTCAAACGGGCGAGCGCCACGGAACTCATCCAGGCGATCCGGGCAGCCCTGCGCGGCCAGCTATACCTGTCTCCGTTGTTGGAAAAAGGCGTTCTGGATCCATCCCTTCATCAACGCATGCCCCCGGCCAGCGCCCAAGCCACGCTCACGCTGCGTCAGCGAGAAGTCCTGCAACTCATCGCCGAAGGCCGATCGCTCAAGGAAATGGCGGCCATCCTCTGCGTCTCGGTCAAAACGATCGAATTTCACAAGACACGCATCGCCAAGCAACTCGGGCTACACACGACTGCCGAACTCACCAAATACGCTGTCACACACGGGCTGGTCTCTGCCTGATCGTCCTTCACGGCCCCGGTTGGCGGCGGCTGTCGTTGGTGCGAGTCTCCTCGCCCAGCTGTTCTCTGTGTCAGACGCCTGTCACAACCAGGGATATACCTAGTTCCGTAGCTCTCTCTCCGTCCGTATGGTGAAGGAAGTTCCGGGCGATACCCCGGTCCTCTCGATATGCACAGACCTGACCTTAACCCTACGAGAAACGCCATGCACAAGCTGAACGACAGCAAGGAACGATGGGAACCAGCCACTCGAGGCTGGCAGCGTTGCCGACGACGGATGTCTTCACTGATCATGGTTGTTTCGTTCCTGGCTATGGGAATGTGGAGCATCGGAGCGGCTCCCCTCTTCGCCCAGGCTGGCGGCACCATCACCGGACAGGTCCTGTTCTCAGGCAAGGTCCCGCCACCCAAGGAGTTTGCCTTCAAAAAATTCCCCAATCCTGCATTTTGCGCGAAGAACATGAACAAGTCCGTGGACGGGAAAATCCGCCTCCTCAAGCGAGTCCAGGTTGCAAAAGGTGGAGGACTCCAGAATGCCATCGTGACTGTCCGCGATCTCAAAGATGAGACCTGGATGAAGGAATATACTGGCACCAAAGTACATTCCGAGCTGTGCGAATGGTCCGACTTCACAGGGGTGGTCGTCAATAGGGGCCGGTTCATCGTCGAGAACCACGATGCCGATCCCGATGGCCAGAAGTCGGCGGCCGGGATTCGGCACAACCCACATGCGTTCGAGGTGAAGAAACCAAGCTCACTAACCCTCTTCAACATCGGGCTCGCCAAGAAAGGGGACTTGCTGGACAGGCCAATCGTCCTGCGTAAGGCAGAAGCGGGGTCAGTCGTGCGCCTCCAATGCGATCAGCACGAGTTCATGCAAGCCTGGTTTCTCCCTGTGACCAATCCCCACTTTGTCAAGGTAAAGGAAGACGGCTCGTTCCAATTGGCCGACGTGCCGTCGGGGAAGCACAAACTGGCGGCATGGCATCCCATGGCCGGGCTTCTCGAACAGGAGATCGACGTGCAGGACGGAGAAACCGTCATGGTGGAATTCAAGCTGAAGGGGAAATAACCGGCAGCGGTCCTTGGACGATCGACGGGTCTTGTCGCATCAGGGTGATGTGGTCGGCGACACTGATATACGGAGTTGGTTTTAGGAGACGTAGCACGACTGATTCTACGAGACAAGCACGACTGCTGTTCGCCGGATTTCATCCACTCATTTTAGAAGACAGTATGGCGCGAGCAGGGGAAGCATACGAGATCGACACTATCAGCGGGGACGAAAGCCTGCTCCTGCAGGCGGTCGATCGGTCGAGACCCGACGTCCTGTTGCTCGATCTACTGCACACAAGCAGTCTGCGAACCATCCAACGTGTCACGGGGATCAGACCGTCTTGTCGCGTCGTAGCCTTGACCGGCATGCGGTGGACGGACGTCACGGACGCCATCTATTCTGCAGGGGCCTCGGGTATTCTCTACCGTTTCGATGCTGCCGCAGAACTATTTGTGGCCGTGCAGGCCGTTCTATCCGGCCAGCGGTATCTCTCGCCTACGTTCTTGAGAACGTCCACAAGCATAGACGGAGAACGACTCCGACAGTCGAACAAACTTTCCGCTTCGGACGAGCTGGTTCTCCGTCTGGTTGCGAGAGACTATCCTGCCCATCGGATTGCACGGGCACTCGGATTGTCGGTCGGAACCGTCCGCCTCTCCATTGCCTACCTCAAGCGACAATTCGGAAGGCGCACGAACCGCGCCCTGAAAGACTACGCGGTCTCCCATGATCAGGCCACCGATTTTCCATAAAACCGTCCAGGCAACATCTACGCGAGCTCCCCGACTTCCGGCCAGGGAACAGGCCATATCTACTAGGACTCTTCCTAGTTCTCGGATGAGTGACGTTGAGGCAGAATGAGGTCGCTCATCACAGGCACAAGTCAACAGCGTTGTCGTTCTTGTGAAAGGAATGTGACTCATGGATACGGTCAGCAGGCCCGATGCTCCACAAGGTGATCGTCAAATCCGGCGCGTTCGATGGGGAGACACGGTGCGCATCGGCTTCATGACGTGGCTGGAAGATGGAACGTTGGTCGATTCCTCGATCTACAGCGAGCCCCTGATCTTCACCACTGGGTCACAATCCATCATGGAGGGGATCGAGATGCTCGTGATCGGCATGAGCGTCGGGGAGTCGAAAACGGAAAAGATCACCCCCGATTCTGCCTTCGGACCTTACTGTCCGGAGCTCTCCTGTGAGATGAGCCTCAGTTGGCTTCGGGCTCAAGGGTTGTGCCGCTGGTCGGGCTAGGGCTCGAAGTGCGAAAGACGAACGGCACACTGGTGCACCTGCTCATCACCGGATTGGACGGCGACCGAGTGACCCTCGATGCCAACCATCGATTGGCGGGAAAGAATCTCATGGTGCAACTCGATCTCTTGGACATACTGGGCCACGCCTGGTCAGGCCTGTATGGCACACCAACCCAGGTGGCGAAACGGAAGAGGGGTTCTGTATGGTGGAGCTCAGCCTGCTGATCGCAGCTCTGGCCCTGTGGGTCCTGTTCAGATGGAGACACAGACGTCGATGGTCCGTCCGCGGGAGGAAGAACAAGCCGCTACGACGCCTTTCCATCCATGTCTTCTGAGGATGCTACGGCTCGCACAGTTTTGAATGCGCACAAGAAGAGTAATCAGTTTGCTGCGATGAGGACAATATCTGAATAGGGGAAACGATAGAGTCATGACTGCCACCACGACATCAGTGTTGGGCAAGCCATTGCTCATCATAGCCATACTCGCTACGAGCGTATGGCTGGCAGCACAGAAAGGGTGTATGCCGATGCCTGATGTCGCTCCTAAGCCGGTAGCTTTTACCATACAAGAGGAAGGACCGGCTCTCATTCAAGCCCATCAGTCATTCACACAATCTTCGGAACCGAAAAGCCGGTCGCTCAAACAGGCGATCGCAATCCTCAAGCACGAGGCCATTCCTGGGATCGACCTGCCCGACCATGAGCGAGTGTCCATGCAATCAGTCCCTTTATTGAACGAGGCGTTCGAACGGAAGACCAGTATTGTGAACAATTAACGACTGACCAATATCGCCAGAGGCCCCATGATGACGGATCACAACAGTTACAGAGAACTCGTGCCAGTCTCATCCCAATCCCCATGCCACACCTGTGGGAAACTGGTCGATATCGAGAGTAAAAACGCCTGTAGAGAAACGACCCGGCGCCTGTGGCGGCATGACGAAGCTGGGACCGTGTGGCATCAGGGCTGTTTCAATACGTTTCTTGGTGAAGGTTGAAGAAACCTACTGGGAGCGCAGGACCTGGGGCCCCATAGGTAGGCTCACAGAGAATGCGTGAATTCACGACAAGCCCAAGGAGGAAGACGTGCCTATGAAAACCAAACAGACGTTCATTCCGTTGATGTGGGTGAAGAGGGGACTCCTGTTAGTGGTCCTGCTTAGTCTCAACGGCTGCGACTATTGGCCGCCAGCACTCCAGAGTCAGATCGAGGGACTTCAGGCTGAGCTGAATGACGCGCTCGACGACCGGCAGCGGCTTGACCAGGAGCTGACAGAGCGACGGGTGGAGCAGGCCTCATTACAGCGGGAGGTTGAAGAGAAAGCACATGAAAACGAGGTTCTCCAACAGCGCCTGGCGGCAGTGCCCCGAACCAGCAACAGAGAATCGCCGGCCCGACATGACACGCCAGTCATGGCCGGGATCGTGACGAGGCGGGCGGCCTCTCGTGCTGATGTGCCGCCACCGCCATCCATCCTGCAAGGATCGTATGTCTCCTTGCTGCTGGAGCAGCCGCACCGTCGAGGCCCGCACGTCGAGCGGCTCCAGAGACTCCTGCGCCGCCATGAATTTCCCATTCGTATGGATGGCATTTATGGGCGCACCACGGAAGCCGCGGTACGGTCGTTTCAACGGGTCCACGGACTCCCAGCAGACGGCATCGTGGGACCGGTGACCTACAGGACACTCCATCGCACCGCGCCGACCTCTCGGTCAGTCCGCCAACTCCGGCTACAACGGCCTCCGCTCCAAGGTCGGGACATTGTCAAAGTTCAGCGGGCCTTGCGCCATGCTGGCCATCGAATCCTCATCGACGGCCACTACGGACCTGAAACCGATATCGCCGTGACCCGCTTTCAAAGAAAACACGGACTGGAGCCTGACGGCATGGTCGGGCCGCAGACATGGAGCGCGCTGATGACGAAACTGCGATGATGTTTCCACCGATGATGAACGGGAATCGAACCAACCATCGTCGTTGTGAGACCTCTATCAGCGCCTGATCCGTTTGCGGCAGACGACTCAGACCCTCATGCATGGGACCTCTCTGTCCGTCAAGTCCACAGACCCTCGCTGTCTGGTCTTCCGTCAGGAAAGATGAAACACAAGTCGCGCCTTGGCAAGAAGCCCTCGTCGCCAACAGCGTTGTCCCTCGCAAATCGACCTGTTCAGTTTCAGAGGCGCGGCGAGAGGGAACGCTGCTGCTTCCCCCGCATGAGCCGATCCATGATCGAAGGCCTTGAAGACCGGGCAGGCTCGAGCTGCAACAAGATGAAGCCGTGATCGTCCCGCTGACCTAGCGCGCGACCACTACAAATGTGTCATGTCATCTCCATCGTCTTTGTCTTTCCGCCAGCGCCGTTCCAGCATATCTCGTGCAATGTTCCGCCCACCGAGGCCGACGGCAATGGACAGCGCCAGCACCACGCCTCCAAAGAGGATGGAGAACGCTGACACGACAATTTCTTTGGCGATCCCGAGCTGCGTCAACACCATCGCCGCAGTGAGGAGGAAAATGCCCCATCGCACAAAGTTGGCGATGAAGCGGGCCTCCTGGATCTGCGCGTTGACCGTGGCGATCAAGGTCGCTTCGGCAAAGAAGTTTCCCAGCAATACTCCTACAAGGAGCAACAACCCAGCTGCCACGACACTCGGCAAGAAGCCCAAAATCTTGCCCATCAGTCCGGCCGTCGCCGGAAGATCCAGCGCGTCCACGCCCATAAACACGAACAGGACGAACACCGTCCAGAAGGCCAAGCGACCCACGACCTGCGAGAGCGGCTGCTTGAATCCGGCTTTTGCCAGCGCGGCCTGAAGCCCCCACTTCTCGCTGAGCACATCGAGGCGCACCGCCTTCAACAGGCGCTGGAGGACGGCTTTGATCGCCAACCCGACGATGACACCGAGCAGGATGAAGCTGAGCAAGGCCAGCAGCTTGGGTAGGACAAGACCTACCCGTTTCATCATGTCGCGAAACGCTTCCACCATGGCTTCGCCCCAGACATCATTCATCGTGCCACCTCCATCGCTGAACCAGATACGGTTTCATGGTTTCGAAGTGAGCGCTCAGACGCGCGAGTTCCTGTTCGACCTGCTCGACGCCCTGCACGCGCGTCTCGATCAGGAAGGATGCGGTATAACCAAGATACAGCGGCGTCAAGGCCTTGAGCAGATGCTCGCGGTGCAACAGGCGGTTATGATACGCCAGCGCAAAGTCATAGACGACCTGCACCCACAGGCCGGAAGGAAAGCGAAAGCGATCCATCTCTTCGACGCCGAGTTCCAATACCTGCTGGAATGTCTCCGCCGACAGGATGAGCTGCCACAGCGGCAGCAAATCGCGAAGCCCTTGACGAAACCCCTTGACCATCCGCTCCACGTTGATGGATCCGGCCTCGGTTCCCAACCCCACCGGGGTTCCAACTGTCGGAACAGCCACCGACCCCGTGACGGATTCCCACTTCTCCTGATAGCGCTCCATCAAATGAAAGATACAGCCGACAGCTTGGGCCACGATGGTAGACAGATCGCCCATCGGCTTGGCCTGGTGCACGCGGGGCCCGAGCGCGGCACGGCAGATCTGGAGCGGTTCCGCGACCGCCAGTGTCGTGACCCATCCGTCGAACCCGTATTGCATAATCTCTTTGTCCCACGGCTGGGGCAGCAGAATCGAACGGATCATGTTGCCTGAAAAGGCGTAGGCGCCGCCCAAGTGATAGGGAATCCGCTTCCCATACAACGCCTGGGTGAGTGGAGCAAGCAGCGTATTCGTCAGTGTCCCTTCGTACCGATTGCGGCGAAACCACGGCAGCACGCAATCGATTCCTTTGTCGAGAATCGGATCGGCGAGTAGTTGCGACCAAGTCGTATCCACCGATTTCATATTGCCGTCGACGATCAAGCAGGCGGTTGCGTTGAGCTGGTCCGTGATGGCGACGAGGATGCGGACGGCTGTCTCGCGTCCCGGCACGCCCGATTCCGACAGCATGGTGCGCGACGCACCAGGAACGGGGTGACGGATCGTCCACAGGCGCGCGTCCGCTCCGAGGCTCTGCGCAATACACTGGGGCGTTTCGTCCTGCGAGCCCGCATCACAGTTAACCACGAGAGTTCGCCGTTGCGGGAAAGACCGCGCGCACCCCTCCGTCAGCGCGCGGGCGAGCGCGGGCGCAGTCGCCTTATCGTTGAACGTGAGCACGCCGATAACGAGATCCGCCGGCTCGGCTCCATCCAGCAAGGTGCGGACCGACTCCGGGATAAAAGACTCTCCCACGTGGGCATACCTCTACGCGGATATGAGATTGGTCACCCGAGAAGCAGGGCTAGTCGGGGCACAAGAGTTTCAGCATCGTGAGATAGTCGCTCAGATGCCGCGTGATGAGAAAGTTTCTCCGGACATGTTCCTTTGCCATCGCGCCCATCCTGGTCATCACGCTGGGATTGCTCAGGAGATAGCGGATACGAAAGGTCACGCCCTCAACAGAATGGACGATAAAGCCGGTCGCCTCGTTCACGATCTGCGTAGACACCCCGCCGGCCGTGCCGCCGATCACCGGCTTGCCCTTCCACATGGCTTCAGACACGACAACGCCGAAGCCTTCCTTGAGCGCCTTTTGGACGACGATGGAGGCGCCCCGCTGCAGCGCGTTGATTTCACGATCGGCCTCCGGCGGCAACTGAAGGATATGAATGTCCGGATCGTTCCCCGCCGCCTGCTGCACTTCCGCCAATACGGCTTCACCCTCCGGATCGTGCAGCACACCGCTCCCCGCCAACACGAGCTGACAGTTATGGTGCTTCTTCGCCATCCGATAGGCGCGAATCGTGCCGAGCTGGTCCTTGTACCGATCGAAGCGCGCCACCTGCAAGAGCATCGGTTTTCCTTTGGCGATCCCGAATCGATCGAGCACCTCCCATATCTCGGCACGCGATAGTTCACGGTTCTTTTCAGTCAAGGGATCGATCGAGGGATAGATCATGAACTTCGGGATGGGCAGCCGCTGCGCGAACCCCGGCAATGAAAATATTGCCGCATCATATTTCAGCACATGCCGACGAAACAGACTCCAGACCGGTCGATGAGGTTGGCCGGCGTCGAGGTGGCAGCGCCACACCCACTTTCCGCCCTTCCGATGTTCGATCAGCGCGGCCGGCTGCGGATCGTGGATGAAGACGAGATCCGCGTCGAGATCCAATGCCTTGGCGTTCCTGGCGGTGACGTCCAGATAGATCTGGTACATCTCATCGGTGATCGTCTCCGTCCGTCCCTGCAACCCATCGGCGATCCGGCGCGTCACGTCGGTAAACTCCTGCGTGCCGGCGATGACTTCCCAGCGCGCCTCGATACCCATCGCCTTCATGACCGGCACGAGCCGACGCAGGATTTCCGCCATCCCGCCCCCGTAGCGCACGGCGCTGATCTGGAGAAACCGCTTCCCCTGCACCTGCTCACTTAAGCGCTGCAGAAAGTCGATGGTCCCCTTCGGAGCCACCTCGCGATATTGTTCCAGTTCTCTGATCATGTCATTGACCTCATTCCTCCACTCTCAACAGTTACGCCTCACTCATCACATACCGAGATGGCTACAGTGCCGTCTGTTCGATACCGTAGAGCTCCGACCCCGCGCGCACCGGCACGAGGTTGAGCCAGTAGTAGCCGTACGGCGCCAACGTAATCACATAGGCCTGCTCCGTCACCGTGGAAAACCGCGACTCCGCCAATAATTCGACCGGTGTCGTGCCGGTGAACTCCTTCAGATCCAACTCCACCGATTGCGCAGACCCGGCCAGATTATGGACGAGCAACAGGGTAACCCCCTCATGCCGCCGCAAATAGGCGAGCACCTTGCCGTTCGCCGGCCGTAAAAATGTGATGCTTCCCCGGCCGAATGTCGGATGCCGCTTGCGCACCGCGATCATCCGCTTCATCCAATGCAACAGCGAATGCGGCATCTCCTTTTGCAACTCGACGTTGATCGATTGATAACCGTAGACCGGGTCCGACACTACCGGCAGATACAAGCGCGCAGGATCGGCGGAGGAAAACCCCGCGTTCCGATCCATCGTCCATTGCATCGGGGTTCTCACCCCGTCACGATCCTTCAACTGAATGTTGTCTCCCATGCCGATCTCATCGCCGTAGTAGATGATCGGGCTGCCCGGCATTGTGAAGACCAGGCTGTTCAGCAGCTCGATCTTGCGGCGGTCGTTATCCAGCAACGGCGCGAGCCGACGTGCAATGCCGATGTTCCGCCGCATCTTCGGGTCGCGCGCGTAGGTGTAGTACATGTAGTCCCGCTCTTCGCTGGAACACATTTCGAGAGTCAGTTCGTCATGGTTGCGGAGAAACAGGCACCACTGACAGTTCGGCGGAATCTCCGGCGTATGGGTAAACATGTCGATGATCGGATCGCGGGTTTCGCTGCGCACGCCCATGTACAACCGGGGCATGAGCGGAAAGTGAAACGCCATATGGAACTCATCGCCGTCGCCAAAATAAGGCCGCACATCCGACGGCCATTGATTCGCCTCGGCCAGCAGGACGCGTCCCTGATAGGTTTCATCGATGCGCCGGCGAATCTCCTTAAGATACTCGTGCGTCTCAGGAAGATTCTCGCAAATCGTCCCTTCGCGTTCGAGCAGATAGGGCACGGCGTCGCACCGGAACCCGTCCAACCCCTGATCGAGCCAAAACACCATCGTGTCCAACATAGCCTGCCGGACCTCCGGATTATCGTAATTCAAATCCGGCTGATGGCTGAAGAACCGGTGCCAGTAGAACGCCTTGGCCTCCGGGTCCCAGGTCCAATTGGACTTTTCCGTATCGATGAAAATGATCCGCGCCTTCTCGTATTTGCGATCGCTGTCGCTCCAGACATAGTACCCGCGTTTGGGCGACTCGGGAGAACGGCGCGCTTCCTGAAACCACGGATGCTGGTCGGAGGTGTGATTCAGCACCAAATCAACGATGACACGCATCCCTCTTCGATGCGCTTCGTCCAGAAACCGACGCACCTCCTCGGTTGTGCCGTACTGTTCGGCCACACTGAGAAAATCGGCCACGTCATAGCCATCGTCCCTGAGCGGCGATGGATAAAAGGGCAATAGCCAGATGCAGTCCACGCCGAGCCACTGGAGATAGTCTAATTTCCCGAGAAGGCCTTGGAAGTCCCCGATCCCGTCACCGTTGCCGTCGGCAAAGGCCTTGACGTGGATCTCGTAAAACACGGCGTCTTTGTACCACAGCGGATCTGCGCTCAACATACCTTGGCTCCCTGTTCCTTACGCCTGATCTGACTTCGCCAAATATTCGTCACACATCGTGAGCAAGCTCGACCGCAGGCGTTCCAGACTTCCGAGATAGGGGTTCAAGGCCCGCATCCGGTCGGCCAACTCAGGCAGCTTGAGACTACCTCTGATCCAGGCGGAGAAATCGTTCTCCTCCCGCCGCAACCGCAAATGGGCCTCAAACACATGAAAGTAAACGGCACTGACATCGACTTCGGAGATCGCATCGCGGAACTCACGCAGCGTCCGCGCTTCCACGCCGGTAGGCACTTCCAGGATACGCGACCGGCTGAAGTAGAATGACGATCCGAGCCCCGCGCGTGGCACCGTCGCCATGCCGGACAGATGGTCGTCGATAATGGAGAACAGCTCCTCCCTGAGGGTCTCCAGGCTCTGAAAATCGAACGGATCCAGTACGGACAGCCGTTCGGCCAGGACGTGGTCCCGTACCTGCTCGCCTACCCACTGGGCAAAGTCGTTCGGATAGGTGCGTTCGATAAACCGGGTCCGAAGGAAATAACTGTGCGTGTGGAAGTACACCGAGTCGAGCGGGACCTCTTCCAGCAACTCCGCCAGTTGGCGTTCATCCTCGGCCTGCTTCCCGAGGATCTCTTGAATTTCACTGCATCCGATGAAGCGAAACGTCGTTTCAGTGTAGCTCATTGCCACTGCATCACCCTTTCTCTACACACGGTTCTACGAGACCGTAGCCCGATGCGAACCCAGAGCCCGATCAAGGTTGTAGGCGGCGCTGATCAGTCCGATGTGGGCAAAGGCCTGAGGGAAGTTGCCCAGATGCTCTCCCGTCAACGACAATTCCTCCGCATAAAGCCCGAGATGATTCGCATAGCTCAGAATCTTCTCAAACATCAGCCGAGCCTCTTCCAAGCGACCGGCTCTTGTCAACGCCTCGACCAGCCAAAATGAGCAGAGCGTGAACGTCCCTTCCTCGCCCGAGAGACCATCCGGGGCCGCCTCCTCAGGAAGGTACCGAAACACCAGCGCGTCGGACACCAATCGGGACTGGACACGGTCCAACGTCGTGTTCATCCGCGGGTCTGTCGGCGACAAAAAGAAGACCAGCGGCATGACCAGCGCGCTCGCATCCAGCGCCTTTCCGTCGTACTCTTGCACAAACGACGCGAGCTCGCGATTCCAACCGCGACTCATCACTTCACGATAGATCCGATCCCGCACGTCCGTCCACTTGGCCCGATCTGCCGGGAACCCTCGCTTGTCCGCCAGACGAATGCCGCGATCCAGCGCGACCCAGCACATGACCTTCGAGAACACGAACTGCCTCGGTCCGCCTCGCACTTCCCAGATCCCTTCATCAGGCTGGTCCCAGTTGGCACAGACATATTCGAGCAATCGGGAGAGTCCGACCCAACTATCGTAACTGATGGGGGATCCGTGCTTGTTGTACAGATAGGCCGCGTCCATCAACGCTCCGTACATATCCAATTGCCGTTGGTTGGCGGCGCCATTGCCGACGCGGACAGGCTTCGACCCCATATATCCGTCCCAATCGAGCAGAACCTCTTCGGATCCGAGACGACGCCCGTCGATTCCGTACAATACTTGTAGCGAACCATCCGCATTCAGATCGTGGCAGCGAGCCTCAAGCCACTGCATGAACCGGCCCGCTTCCTTTGAGAAACCGAGGCGCAGCAGCGCGTAGAGGGTGAAGGCCGCATCGCGAATCCAGGTGTATCGATAGTCCCAATTTCTGACTCCGCCGATGGCTTCAGGCAAGCTCGTGGTCGGCGCCGCCACAATCGCGCCGCTCGGTGCATAGGTAAGCAGCTTGAGCGTGAGAGCCGAGCGCTGCACCATTTCTCGCCACCGCCCGACGTAACGGCATTGCGCGAGCCACTTACGCCAAAAATGGACCGTGTCATGAAAGGCCGCCTCGGCCGCTTGAGGAGCGGCCAGAAGATCCTCAGCACTGTCGGCCTCCATGTGCTCAAGAAAAAACGATATCCGCTGCCCGGCAGCCAGCGTGAATTCCGCCTCGGCTCCCCCATTGACTGTCGTGAGCGGAACCGGACTTACCAGCCCGACCGCCATAGACGAGGATTGAAACCGCGCACCTTGTGGATGCACAGTCACACGATGCGCATCCCGACCGAAGTTGAACGCCGGGCGACATTCCAGCCGAAAACGAATCTTCCCTCTCACCACTGACAGGATACGGATGATCTGATGCCGTTTCGGACGGACTCCCGGCTCGTCGCATTCAATCGGCATAAAATCCGTTAACTCGGCGACGCCGTCATGATGCAGAAAGCGTGTCAGCAACACGTTCGTCTCAGGCAGATACAGCTGCTGTCGCTTCCCGTCGTCCAGGGGGGCGATGCGGAACCGCCCCCCTCGTTGGTCATCCAGAAGGGCGCCGAACAGGCTGGGCGAATCGAAGCGTGGGAAACAACACCAATCGATCGACCCGTCCTTCCCCACCAAGGCCACCGTGTGGAGGTCCCCGATCACTCCGTAGTCCCCGATCGATTTATACGCCATATGCTCCCGATCTCACTCCGCAGCGTTCCCCATCAATCCCAGAATGCCCTGGAGCGGGATCGACAGCCAATCCGGTCGATTCCGCATTTCGTACCGCAATTCGTAGAGGGCCTTATCGAGTTCGTACACCTGAATGACCCGCAAGGCCTCTTCCCACGTGGCAGGCAAACAGACCGCCTGCCCCGGCTTGGCAACCGAACGGTAGCCGTCGAGGAACGATGCGCGTGTGGCACCTTCCCATTCCGTCATCAAACCGCTCTCCGTCGCGGAAACGGTCGCTCGCTGTTTGAGCGAAGCGTGGGCCGCATAGTTGAACGAACGCAACATTCCACCCACATCTTTTAACGGACAGACCTTGGCACGCCGCTCCTCCAGCGGTCTAGCCGGCTCCCCCTCGAAGTCGATCACCACAAACCCATCGTTCGTTTTGAGGACCTGTCCGAGGTGATAGTCTCCGTGATGACGAATCTTCGAAGCCTTTGCTCGAGATAAGAGCTGGAGATCGCCGAACCGATCACGGCAGGCTGTTTCCAGCCTGGTCACGTCGTCGCCCGTCAATCCTGCCGCCGTTTGCTGCTCCGGCTGAAGCGCGCGCAGATCGTGACAGACCTCGGTGAGATGCTTCTTCATTCCTGCCTGCCACAGATCGACATCGTGCAGGGTGATGGGTTCGGGACGAAACGCCTCCGGTTCCTGCCGGGAGGCTAACGCCACATGCAGGCCTCCCGTAATCTCGCCGAGACGTCGAAGCTGTGCCAGGAACGGTCCTGAGATCGCCGTGACCGCCTTCGAGAGATTGTCGCCGCGCTCTGTGACGGCCTTGCAGCCCTCATCCAGCAATGTCCCGAGATGGGCCAGGGTATAGCTCCATCCGTCGCCGACATTCGGGACAAATCGCTGGAGCACCGCGACCGTGGCAGGCTGCGCCTGGTCCGAGAGACCGTCGTCATACGTCATCACGCCCAACAGCGCCGGCACATCCCGACAGGTCGTCTGCGTCGTCAAGAATTCCAAAACCTCGCTGTCTGGATTGATCCCCGCTTCCAGCTTGCGGATTAGTTTCAAGATCACCCGCCGGTCGAAGATCACCGACGTATTGCTCTGCTCTGCAGAAAGGACCTTCGCCTCCCGCACCGCCTTCGTCAGATCCTCCCGTCCCTGCGGCAGGGGGCGGCCCATCAGGCATCCGGTCTGTCCGGCCAGTTTCCGACCTTGTGCCACGCCATCGTAGAGGCCCATCCAGATCTCCTCATCCCCGGTCGCATCGCAGACCCATTCGTGGGTGGAAGACTGAGACAGCTCGACGAGCGCCCGGGTATCGTCTTGCCCGGTCCTCGGTCTGATCGTCAACGGCATCACGTAGCGCTCTTGTGCTCCGCCTCGATATTCGACACACATCAATGCGAGCAGTCGCCGGCCTGTTCCATGAAACAGTTCCACCGCGTCCACCACGTGCACATCGGCCAAGGGCTTCCCTTTGCCACCGAACCATCGCTGCCGTTGAACGAACTCGATCAGAGAGCGCTGCCCCTGTCCTCCCAGCGAGGCCAGGACTTGCTCGATCCATCCCTGTGGCACAGTCTTCATCCTCGTTACTTTCTCAAAAGAAATGGTCGACTTCCTGCTCCCGATGGGTCCAGCGCCGCACAGCGAAGATCGCGGCCGGCTCGACCTGCGGGTCCAATCGCACGATGTAGCTGTCGCCCGTCATGAGATCGCGCCGATCCGTAATCAGATTATGCAACTGATACGTGTCGTCCGGCTTGATGCCGAGCGAGGCGATTGGAATTCGGAGGGTCGACTCCTGGATCTGGAAGGGGCTCAGATTGACCGCCACGAGCACCGAGTTGCGCTTGTCGAACGTGCTCTTGCCGTAGAACAGCACCTGCTCGTTGTCTGCCTCGTAAAATTCAAGATTCTCCAATTCATGCAGTGCGGGGTTTTCCCGCCTAATGCGATTGATCAACGTGACATAGTCGATCAGATTCCCCGGCCGATCCCAATCCCATACCGTGATCTCGTACTTCTCCGAGTCGAGATACTCCTCCCTCCCCGGTAACGCCCGGTTTTCACACAACTCGTACCCACTGTAGATCCCGTACGAGGGCGATAACGTCGCCGCCAGCACGAGCCGGAATTTGAAGGCGGGTCGGCCGCCTTCCTGGAGAATTTCCGGCAGGATGTCGGGCGTATTCGTGAAAAAGTTCGGCCTGAAATAGTCCTTCATCTCGCTCGTCGACAACTCCACCATATAGTCCGTCAATTCCTGCTTGAAATTGCGCCACGTAAAATATGTGTACGACTGCGTGAATCCGGCCTTGGCGAGGGCCTTCATCATCTTCGGCTTGGTGAAGGCCTCGGACAAAAAGATCACATCCGGGTAACGCTCCTGCACCTCGCCGATCAGCCAGGCCCAGAATGCCACCGGTTTGGTGTGCGGGTTGTCCACACGGAATATTTTTACGCCGTGGCCCGCCCAAAAAAGAATCACGCGTTTCATTTCATTCCACAGTCCGCGCCAGTCCTCACAGTAAAAGTCGACGTTATAGATATCCTGATATTTCTTGGGCGGGTTCTCCGCGTATTTGATCGTCCCATCTGGCCGATGGGCAAACCACTCCGGATGGGCCTTGACGTACGGATGATCCGGCGAGCAATTGATCGCGAAGTCCATCGCGATCTCCATCCCCTGCGCGCGGACGGCTTCCTGAAAGTGATCGAAGTCCTTGATCGTGCCGAGGCTCGGCTCGACGGCATCGTGGCCGCCCAGTTCATTGCCGATCGCATAGGGACTGCCTGGATCGGTCGGCAACGGCGTGAGTGAATTATTTTTCCCTTTGCGATTCGTGCGCCCGATCGGATGAATCGGCGTGATGTAGACGACGTCGAAACCCATGGCCTTGATGGCCGGCAGTCTCGCCTCGCATTCCCGCAAGGTGGCGCTCCGCCCCGGCGTTGTCCCCTGCGAGCGCGGAAAGAATTCATACCAGGCTCCATAGCGGGCCAGCACACGGTCCACCACGACTTCCAATTCACGATCGTAGAGGGTCCAGGCCCGACGTTCCTGATGTCGTTCCACGAGCGCCTTCAGATCGGCATGCAACGCCACGGCGAATTGAGCCGCCACCGGATCGTCGGTGCGCCAACGAGCCAGCCACTCGTTCAGCTTGGTCTTATCCTTTCCCGTGGCCCGTTTGGCCGTCGCTTCCACCAGCGTCCGCCCCTCGAGCAGTTCACTCTCGATCCGTTCGCCGGCTTCCTGTTTCTTGGTCACCTCGACCCGCCAGGACTCAAAGAGATTGACATAGGCCCCGATTGAATACCGATAGCGCGCGTTATGGGTCAAGTCGAAGCGCCCCGCCCAGCGATCGTTATCCACAAACAGCATCGGCGCCTCTCGCCATGCATCGTCTTTCGCAAGGCGATACCTCAGCAGGCAGGCCAAGACATCATGGCCCTCCTTAAATATGTCGGCCGACACTTCCAGCCGGTCTCCCACTTCTCGCTTGATCGGCCAGCGCCCGTTGTCGACCTCCGGCTGAACCGCTTCGATCACGATTGACGACGAGGTCGCCGGCTCTGATTTCGTTGTCGTGCTCACTGCTTCCATGCCTCCATCGATTTGCTCGCACGTTGCGACACTGATTGAACCACACGACCACTCACGGCGTCTTCGGAACGGAGATCTCGCCTTCAGCCACCGCCTCTCTCGTAACCTTGGCCGCTTCCTTAATTTTGGTGGCCGTGCGCGTGACCGCGCTCTGCGCGTCGTCGCGAACCCGGCGCCAAGACTCCTTGGCCTCTCCCACGATCCCGGCGAGTTCCTCTTGAGCCGTATCCGCCCCCCTCTTCACCCGCCTGCGGACGGACGCGCCGGATTCCGGCGTCATCAGCAACGTCGCTACCGCACCGGCCAGCAGGCCGAGTCCGAACGCAGCCAGGATCGTCCCCGTCCCCATATCGCCAGCCCCGTTATCACGCACCCGTCGCTCATCTGCTCGTACCTGTTCCATGGTTTCACTCCTTTCACTCGATACTCGAACAACCCGGTTGCCGATCCGCCTGTGTCGTTTCACACCCTCCGCCCTCATCGCGCCGACCGTGCCGAGACTTCCGAGTGCGGCGCCGGCCAGTAGGGTCATGGCCTCTGATGACAGCCACTGGAGCAAGCGCGAGCGGCTCGATCTGCCGTCGTTTGCGCGGATATGGGCCTCTCCACCAAGCCACTGCATCCCTTCCCGATCGTCAACTCGCCGCATCGTCAGGTCATCCTTTCGATCCAGGCAACCGGACAGTGCAGGAAAATTTCACCCATAGGCAATACCTGATGCTCCTCGCTGGTCACCGTGCTCAGCATCGCTCCCGTGAAAATGTTGCGAAACTTCGTGCCTTCCCGCCAGGCGGGAACTTCTAGCCACATATCTTTCCACACCGCTTCTCCCAAGGGAGGTGTCTGGGCATCCGGAATCACTCGGGTCAGCAAGCGTGGGATCACGGTGACCAATGATTCCCCGTCGTGAATGCGGGCAAACGCGAACAGGTGCTCACTCTTCTCCCCCACAGCATTCAGTCGGGCATACTCCCCCGACTGAAACAGCGCGCGATGATCACGCCGGTACCGTAAGGCCTCCGCTGCAAGGAACAGCTTGATGCGGCCGTCGGCGCGTTGCGCGAACAGATCCTGGATCAAGGGCACACGGCCCGGTGTGGCTGCCGCAGCCTTGTTCAGTTCCGCCAACAGCCTGGCTCGCTCCGTGAAATCGACCGGCCGCCGGCTGTCTGGATCGACCAGGCTGAAGTCCCACAATTCCGTGCCCTGGTAGAAATCGGGCACGCCGGGCGCCGCTACCTTGACCAGCACTTGCGACAAGGAGTTATAGAGACCGTATTGGGCAACCCGTGCCTGAAACGGAAGAAAATCTTCCAGAAAATCATTCGGCATCGAACGGTCCAACAAACCGGCGACAAATTGTCTTATCGCATCCTCATACTCGCCATCCGGGCTGATCCAACTACTGTGCTCTTTGGCCTCTTTGACCGCCTTGTTCATGTAGGCCTGAATGCGCTCGACAAACCCGGCATAGCCATCCTCGTTCATGTCTTCGAGCGGCCACACGCCGAGCAAGGTCTGGTACAAGAGATATTCTTCGTTGCGGTCTGGAATCGCGCTACTGCCGGTTTTCGTCTTGAACCGGTGGTTGATCTTCTGCCAGCGCGTCACATGATCTTTCCATTGTTTTGGGAGCTCCGACAGCACATTGAGTCGCGCCCGGACATCCTCGCTTCGTTTGGTATCGTGCGTCGAGGTCGACGAGAGGGAGGCCGACCAGTGCGCCTGTCGGGACTTCCATTGTTGATGCACGAGTGACGGCATGATGCCGAATTGCTGGGGGTCCGACCCGACCTCATTCAATGAGATAAATCGGTGATATCGGTAGAAGGCCGTGTCTTCGATCCCCTTGGCGGTGACGGGGCTGGTCATCTGCTGGAATTTTGTGACGAACTTTAACCGTTCCTCACGATTCGGTTCACTGGGATTTGCGGGCTTCAGCAGGAGATCACGCACGAAATCAAAGACCAGGCCGCTCACAGCGGGATTCCGTCGTTTGGCATGAGTCACCGCTTGCCAGATAAACATCCGATCCCGGTCGAGGATGCCGTCGGCCTCCCCCGTGATATAGGTGCGATACACAGGGAAGCAGGCAATGATCTCCTGAATGGCGTGGGTCAAGCTGTTGCGTGTAAAGTCCCGGGACCGCCGATCCTGCTCGGATAACTGGTTCAATTGATGGCCGAGCACATTCAGTTCGCTGGCCATCGAGACCTGCATGATCAACTGTTTGCATCGATACGTGAGTTCATCAAACGGCTTCTCTTCTCCGATAAACCGCGTATAGATGGCATCGAACGCTCGTTCGTTGGCATGGTCCACAAAGAGGGCATTCAGCCAGGCAAGAAAATCATAGCCGGTCGTGCCGAAGACCAGCCAGTTCGCCGGAATCTGTTCATTGATTCCGAGAATCTTTTCGACCAGCACGTACAACGGCCGGTCCGTCGCCTCGGACTCCGTCGGCAGTTCCTTCTTGGCCCAGCTTTGCAGCTTATTCAAATAGTCGGCCGGATCATAGAGCCCGTCGACATGGTCGACGCGAAGCCCGGTGACGGCTCCCTCCTTCACCAATTGCAGCAAAAGCTTGTGCGTCTCCTCGAAGACCGCCGGGTCTTCCATCCGAATCGCCGCCAGCTCGTTGATGTCGAAAAACCGGCGGTAGTTGATCTCTTCCGCTGCGACTCGCCAATACGCCAACCGATAGGCTTGATCGTTGAGGAGCTGATCCAATAGGTCGAAACTTTGAGGATCGCCTTTCGTTCCGTTGAATTGGCGAATATTCTCGTCAAGAAACGACCGGATCGCTACGCTGCCCTCGACTAATGCTGCCAGGCGGCGCTTGATGATTTCCTTTTCTCGATAGCGTTCGGTGACCAACACTGGTGCTCGGTCCTGCCGAGACGGCAAATGCTTCAGTGCCGTGATGAGGCTCTCCAGTTCCATCACTTGCGGACTCTTTTCACCTGCCTCCTGGATCAAGATCGGCAGCCGGTGAGCCAGAATCAACAAGGTCGACTTCGGCGCGGCCGGCAGGCGATGTTCGTAGTACCGAATCACGAAATGCCCGTCCTCGTATACTAATCGCAGTTCCTGGTTTTCCAACACCACGCCATACTGGTCGCCAAGAATCGGGAGCAGCACCTTGTCACGCAACTCCGGCTTCAACGGGTCCCAATCGATGTCAAAAAACGAAGCGTAGGGCGAGCTGGGCCCGTTCTCGAGCATGTCCTGCCACCAGCCATTGATCTGCTGGGTAATGCCCATATGATTCGGCACGACATCCAACAACTGCCCCATACCGCGCTGATGCAACTCTCCGACCATGGCCCGATAATCCTCATC
The DNA here is from genome assembly GCA_005239475.1 of Nitrospira sp. Lineage (GTDB taxonomy): Bacteria > Nitrospirota > Nitrospiria > Nitrospirales > Nitrospiraceae > Palsa-1315. Next base: position 21,343 of record SPAX01000026.1, read on the forward strand.
GGTTCCGATTTCAGCATTGAGCGTCGTGGGGTCGACGATGTCGTAGCCATGCATGCTGCCCGGCACTGCGGTGAAGTAGGGCGAGCAGTAGAGATCCGTAATCCCAAGGTCGTGCAGGTAGGGCACGACCTTCGCGACGTCGCGAAACGTGCAGGTCCGGTTCAGCTGAACCCGATAGGTCGAAACGGGAATGCGAGGATGGGATGGCTGTTGCATGGACGCCACTATAAACGCTCCGGGACGTTGAAGCCGCTCTTGCCGCCGGTCTGGCCTCGCGGAAGAATGACCAACCCCGACTTGGTCGTCTGATATTTTTTCCGATCGACTTCTGGTACGAACCCCATCTCTGCCGACTGCGGAATCACGTTATATCGGTCGGCAATGACCCGGCGGAGGCGCGCCTTGGATCCGACCCTGGCTCCGTCCAAAATCACACATTCGTCGATTTCGACGCCGTGCTCAATGTGGACATTGCGGCCGATCACCGATCGGCGGATCGTCGCGTCGGTCACCAGACTCCCTTGTCCCACCAAAGAGTCCTCGATCGTCGCCCGTGCGAAACTCGCCGTCGGGCCGTCGAAGGTATCCGAGAGGATCGGCCACGCCTCGTTACGAAGATCGAGCAATGGCGTGGAGCCCAACATGTCCATATGCGCCTGCCAGTAGGTCTCCAATGTCCCGACGTCGCGCCAATAGCCCTGTTCCTCGTAAGGCTTGGTCCCCGGCACGCTGTTGTCGCAGAAATTGTAGGCCATGACGCGATGGCCTTTAATCAAATGCGGAATAATATCTCGTCCAAAATCGTGCGATCCAGGCTGTGCGGCATCTTCTTCCAAGACCTTCATCAACAGTTCGGCGTCAAATATATAGTTCCCCATTGAGGAGTACGCATGCTCAGGATCACGAGGTATCGGCTTCGGATGCTTGGGTTTTTCTTCAAAGCCGGTGACCCGGCCGTCACCCTTGGCTTCGATGATGCCGAATCCCGTGGCGGCATGCAGCGGCACCGGCAAGGCCGCTACCGTGACCTCGGCCCTCTTCGCCTGGTGGAACTGGATCATCTGATTAATGTCCATACGATAGATATGATCGGCCCCAAAGACCGCGACCAGGTCAGGCCCAAAGTCCCGAATGATATTCAGATTGTGATAGACCGCGTCGGCTGTCCCCTCGTACCACCCCCCCCTGGCCTTCATTTGCGGCGGCACCACGGTGATGAAGTGCTGCTTGATCCGTCCGCCGATCCGCCAGGCTCGCCGCAGATGCTCGATCAGCGATTGCGAGCGATACTGGACGAGCACGTACATGGCCAGGATCCCGGAATTCAGAAAGTTGCTCAGGACGAAGTCCACGATGCGATATTTCCCGCCGAACGGCACGGCCGGCTTGCTCCGTTGCTCGGTGAGCGGCATCAGCCGTTCGCCTTTTCCCCCTGCCATGATGATCGCCAATACGCGTGTGCCTTGAAAGGCCGTGCTCACCCTGTTTCTCCTTCTGGCTTTCAATTATGGAAATCTGTAGCCCGTCTCCGTCTTTTCTCGCCCACAACAATGGGCTGATCCTTCAGACAAGCCTCCAGTCGCTTCTCGACCCTGCCCCAATCGATCACGTTGAAGAAGGCCTCCTCGTAGTCCTTTCGCTTGAGCCCATAGTCGAGGAGAAACGCATGCTCGAACAAGTCCATGACGAGCAGCGGTCTGGTATCTACCAGCAGACCGGTATCATGTTCGCCTAACCACACATTGAACAGCCGCCCGGTCTGCACATCGTAGGCCAAAATGACCCAACCGATCCCGCGCATCCCGCCCGTTCCTTTGAAACCTCGCTCCCACAGTTCGTACGGACCAAAGTCTTCTTCGATCTTTGTATAGAGTTGCGACTGGCGATCCAACGCCGTGGCTGTCGCGGTGAGGTTCTCGAAATAATATTCATGCAGGCGCATGCCGTTGAATTCCCACGCGAACCGCCTCTTCATTTCCGCCCATTCAATGGTTCCGCTCTTTCCGACCGCCAGCCACTCGCGCATCATTTCCGCGAGCAGATTTGTATTGTTCACGTATCCCTCATAGAGCACCAGGTGCGTCCGCACCGACTGTTCGCTGAACCCGGGAAGCTGACTGATATGGTCGAATACTTTTGGGCTGTACTCTTTCATGACAATCATGACGCCCTCCTTCTCACCTCCACGACCGGGCCTGGAATATAATTGGACGCATTGAATCGCTCTTCCACGACCGGCCAGTTGATGGCTTTCATAAACGCCTGCACGTAGGCAGTCCGACTCATTCCGAAGTCCTGCAGGTAGGCGTGCTCGAACACATCCAGGACCAGCAGAGGAGTCGAACCCACCAGAAAACCTGCGTCGTGTTCGTCCATCCAGACATTGAACAAACGGCCCGTTAAGGGGTCGCGGGTAAGCACGACCCATCCGATCCCTCGCATGCCGCCCACACCCATGAAGCCACGTTCCCAGGTACTAAACTGCCCGAAGTCCTGCCGGAGTTTTTCATAGAGCGGAGACTGTTTCTTGAGGGAGAGCGATCGCTTGGTGAGATTCTCGAAGTACAATTCGTGGAGCCGCATGCCGTTGAACTCCCAGCCGAATCGCCGCTTCAGCTCGGCATACTCCATCGTACCGGTCTTCCAGAGTTTCACCTTGTTCAACAGGATGGTCGCCAACTGATTCGTATTTTTCACGTATCCCCGGTAGAGGGCGAGATGGTTTTGCAGTAACTGATCGCTGAAATCGCGCAACCCCTTGAGGTGCTCAAAGCTCTTCGCCTGATAAAGCATAGACCCTTCTCCTTTCGCTGTCACGACGATGTCATCGTACTCTAGTGAATACCCTCTGCGATGCTCTTCAAGTCTTTCGGATACAGAGCAATCTCAATCCGCCGATTTTGGGAGCGACCTTCCTCTGAGTCGTTGGCGGCAACTGGTTGGGTGTCCGCATGTCCCGCTGCCGTCAATAGCTCCGGGATAAGCCCCCCCTCGTCGATCAGGTATCGGACCACGCTGGTGGCTCGCGCCGTCGACAGCTCCCAGTTAGAGGGGAACCTGTCTTTCAAGCCCGCTCCGATCGGCACGTTGTCGGTGTGGCCGTCGATACGGATCTGCTTATCCGCGACCTTTTTTAAAACTTCGCCGACGGTTTTCATGACCTTGAGTCCGGCAGGTTTGATCATGGCGCTGCCGGAATCGAAAAGAATGCGATCCACCACGTTGATCGTCAGGCGATCCCGAACCTGTTTGATCTTGATATCGCCCTGGGCGATCTCGGACCGCAACGAAGCCGCGAGATCTTCATACGTTCCCGAGAGGCGCTTGATCTCCATCTCCTTCGCCGCCTTTTCCTGTTCTAGCCGCTCCAGTTCCTCCTTTTGAGCTTCCAGCGAGGCGAGGGTTTCCTCCTTACTCTTCTTCAAGGATGCCGTCGTCTCTTCGAGCTTTGCGACTTGCCCGGTCAAATTGTCTCGTTCACGCTTGTGGGTGGCAGATTCCTCGCTCATCGTAGCCAGTTCAGCGGTCAGCTGATCCACGCGCTGTTTGTTATTCTTCAATTCCTCTCCCTGGGAAGCCAAGGCGGCAGCCACCGCATCGCGGTCGGCGAGGGAATGCGTTAACTGACCGATCTCCTGATTCCGCTCCGCCACCTGTTTTTCCAAATCCTTGACACGCGCCGCCTCCGTTTCCAATTCGCCCGCGCGTTTCTGGAGACGGGCGATTTCACTTTGCGCCGTGGTGGTGCCCCCCAGCAGCCGTTGTTTGTCCTCCCGCAACATGGTCGCCTGGGCACGTTCGGCATCGAGCTTGGTCGTTAAGTCGCGAATTTCGCCTAGAGCCACCCTATTGGCGTCGGTCAAATCCTGCTCTCTCTTCTCCAAGGAAGCGGCGCGCGCCATCGTGCTGTTCAGGAGGTCATCACGGCTGGCGAGGTTCTGTCGAGCCGTTTCAAGTTGCCGCTGCAAGTCATCCGCCTTCGTCTTCAGCTGGTCTCGCTCGCGGCGAACCTCTCCGGACAATTCATTGACCTGCCGGTTCTCCTCTTCGCTTTTGACCAGCTGATCCCGCAGCTCAGCCACGATCCTTCCGTCTGTTGCTGCCTGTTTGGCCGCCGACGTTCGCGCCTTTTCGAGTTCTGCCAACGTCTCCTCATGGGTTCCGCTGGACACGCATCCGCTGAGGCCTATCCCGAAGACCATGACGGTTCCGATGAGAAGCGAACAGTTCTTCATGAATGCTGGTACTGCCCTTGATCGTGTCATCTGCGGCTCCTCCTGTATTATCGGTCTCTGTAACATTGGTCTTTCCTCATTTTCTATTTCACTCAATTTCGATTGCTTCAAGCCAGGTTGCGAGACCCGTTGCCGGTTTTCAGCAGAGACCGGAGGCTCCGCTCGAGCACCCTCACAAAGTAGTCGCGCCGTCGTTTGACCGCCTCGTGTCCTTCAAAGAGCACATGGTACGTCAGAAGCCCTGACGTATAGGCTGCAATCGCGCTTGCCAGATCACGCACGTCGGCCACCCCACCGCTTCCCATGGCCGGCCTGATTAACTGGGCAAGACGACGAAGATGGTTGTCGTAGACCTCGCGCAAGCCTTTGGCTGCATCGACCTGAAGCTGCATCAGACCCCGGATCTGGTGAAAAATAAACAAGTAATCCGGATAGGCAAGGAAGAAATCCACGCGGGCGCCGATCACCGCTGCCAGGACCTTGGCATCGGAGGAGGCATCCTTTACGGCTTGTTCCGTCCTCAACAGCAACTCGCCCAGCCCTTCTTCAAGCAGGACTCGAATAATCGTCTCCTTGGAATCGAAGTACTTATAGAACGTCCCCTTCCCGAGGTCGGCTGCTTCCGTGATGTCTTCGACTTTGGCCCAATAAATCCCTTTTTCGGAAAAGAGCTGCCGGGCGACCTCTAAGAGACGTTGGTTCGTCTTTACCTTGCGTCTCGCAACTCGAGAGAGCAGAACCTTAGCCTGCGACGGTTTGTTCATCTCCTATATTATCCTTTTAGGGTTCGTGTTTTTCCGCGGGAAGCGAGCCGACCTTCCGAATCGAGTTGAAGGTGCCGTGCTCGTTGAGGACCCGATGGAGATTCAGCGGATCTTCTTCCCATCGCTCCCCATTGACCACAAATTTATACTGATAGGCGCCGGCTTCCAGTCGCACTGTGACCTTCCAGAGTCCTCCGGCATCGCGTTTGAGCGGACGAGCCTTCTGGTTCCACTGATTGAAATCCCCCACGAGTGTCACAACGGTCGCCGAGGGATCGAAGTACTCGAACGACACCGAATGCTTGGTCGAGGGTCGCCGCGGGGAACGTGGTGATGACGCCTTCTTGCGAGCTGGCTGTTTCATTCGGGAACCCTCCTTTACACAGGCCAAGAATCATCCACCGAACAAACAGAACAGCCCGAGAATCGTCAGCGCCCCTTGATCACCAGATCGTTTCTGCCATTGTTATTCGCCGCCGACCCTTATGCAACCCCCACCAATTCAGCAGGAAACACCGGGAGCTTCCCGATCTGACGTAGACTCTCGGCAATCCGTTCCGTCCTGCCCCAATCGCTCCACCTCACGCCGCTGACTTCGAGGGCTGCCACCTTATGTGGGGCCTGCTCCAAGAGATCAGAGGAAAAATTCCGAACCGGCATATTGGAATAGAGTCCCTCCAGCACCTGACATTCGCGAGGTGAACCGATCGCCGGCTGAAAGGTTTCGAACAACCGCATCATCGAGGGCAGGATCTTCATGCCCAGCCTCCAGAGCATCTCAACTTTCGCAACGATGACCATCGTGTTCCACAGCACGTCCTCGCCAAGGGCCTGAGCTATCTGAGCCCCCGGCTTTTCAATGAACCGTCCGACCGTCCATAAAGAATGGGTTCCGTACCTGCCGAGGTGCCGGTCCAGCCTGATATGGCCATACTCCAATTCCTTCCCCTCCGGCCGCATTCCTAACAGCACGAGTTGATCTTCCAACAGTTCCACAGCCAGCACCGCATGGCGCACGGCCTCGGTAAATTTCTCCTCGGGATGAATAAAATGATCGGAGGGATAAATCACGACGGTCGCGTCTGGATCCGCCGCCCGCACGTATGTAAGGGGCAGATAGATTCCCGCCGCGGTGTCGCGATTGGCTGGCTGGAGCACGAGCGTGCCGCCGCGCCGCTGAAGTTGCCGGCACACTTCCTCTTCATGCTGTGCCGCCGCCACCGTTACCCGCTGCTCGGGAGCGGCAAGGCAATCCGCGCGGTCCACGGTATGCTGAAGCATGGACCTCGTGCCGGTAAAGGTGCAATATTGCTTGGGCCGCTCTTCTCCCAGCCACTGTTTGATCATCGGCGCCAACCGTGTTCCTTCGCCTCCCGCCAGTACGATTGACCAGAGATGAGGATGAACCATTCCTGCGTCTCCTGCTTTCCATTTCTCTGTCATCATAGATTCCTCCTCTCTGCCATATCCTGGCTCATGACAAGGCCTCCGCAGGGACCCAACGGCAAAGAAACCGGCCATGCAACGAACCTGGCGTAAAGACGGCCTCAGATCCTTCGACGGAATGTGTTTGTCAGACCTGGCGCGGCGTCGAGTCTTGTGGCCCGGCCTGAGGAGCCCCTGTGCCTGATATTGTTGGTGGAATCTGAGCACCGACTGATCCTGGCTGGGCCTGTGTGGTCGGGGGCGCCTCCCCTTGCGTGGTCGCGTCCTCTACGATCGGCTCCGCTTCATTGATGGATCGCTTGAATCCCTTGATCGCCTTCCCGACCCCTTCGCCCAATTGAGGCAGCTTCCCCGCCCCGAAAATAATCAGGACGATGAACAGGATGAGGAGCAGCTCCATCCACCCGAATGATCCAAACATGAAAGCCCCTTTCCCTGGGCGGCAAAGACCCAAAACCCTCTCCGCCCTTTGCCGGGTGCATCACACTGCAACAAGACGTTCCCATGTGCGGCGATCGCGCGTTTGGCCTTGATAGGGCCCTGTCGGTGCGTCTACCCGATGCGTGAGGACTACGGGATCGACCACTTCACCGCAATTGAGGCAGCGCCACCCTTCAAACTTCAAACGGCCCGTATCGTCCCGGAGATCAACAAACGAATCTCGAATCATCAACCCGTTACAACGCTGGCAGCCCATGGTTCACCTCCTTCTAGTTATCACTAGTTATCGCACTGAACAACCAACTCGATTGTCCCTTCGATTACACATTCACCAAGCGGCGGCCGCGTTCGACCGTCTTATCTATCGCCTCGGTTGCGTCTTCCGCCATCTCTCCGGCCCGCTCCCGCACGTCGTCGCTGAAGTTCGCAAGCTGACGGCGGGTTCTGGCTCCTGACTGAGGGGCATAGAGCAGACCGGTGATCCCGCCGATAAGAAGCCCAGTCAGCAACGAGAACCCCATGGGCACCAGTACATTTCGTCCCTCTACCATGATCCACCTCTCTTTCTTGTTACAGAACAACTCGCGCACGCTTCACACACTACAGTGTGATCCATTGACCGAGACCAGACTGGTCAAAACAGCACACATTGTTCACATCAATCCCTCGCTCGTGCAGCGGGATGTCCCATCCGTTGCTGCAGGGTGACGCGTCTGGTAGTGGTGCACGACGACAAGCGATTGACCGATCGCGCCACGTCACTCTTCATCGACCAGGTACGCCCTACGCGACCCTTGCGACGGAGCACCCGTTTGATGATTCCGCGAAGCGTATTCATGCGGTCTCCTTGGAGTCGCTCATCTCGGTCGGTCCAGGCGGCTGTGGCCAGCGACCCTGGAGGCACACACCAAATCCCTCCCGGTTCCTGAACTGATCCACCGAAGGACAATTCCAGACGACGGATCCTTCAGCGATACCCCGGTCGGCCGCAGCATCATTTGGTAAACTGAGGCGAATCGTGACTCCCGTGCCGACGGGGACCACCCGTTTCGACTCGATGAAAATGACGTCACCCCCGACATGATGCGTCTTCCCTTCAGCGCAACTGCCGTCCGGTACCCAGAAAGTCACCGGAACATGGTTCGTGCCGTTCACATCGCGATCCCCCTGGCCATGCGACGCGCCGGCCTTCCCATCGTCCATGACGCTGACCTCGGGTGCGGTTGCATGGGAACCGCTGCGTTGTTTCGTCGTCTGCCCTGTGAGTTTCCTCCCCCTGCGACCCCTGCTCATCTCCACGTCAGCCTGTATCATGACAACCTCCCTCCGACCACGATCATTCAAATATGACTTTATCCTCAAACATGACTGATTAGTCACTTTATTACTTCACCACCTCCCTGTCAAGTACTTTTCGTGCGAAAAACTTTCTTGCCTGCCTATTCATACCCCAGCTTCCGCAGCCGAAAACATGACGGCAAAACTGCGAATGAACGTCGCCCGTACAGGAAGCTTCCATCCAAACGATTTCACTGCTCTCCCCGACTCTATGTATTCAATATTCAACAGAAATTCATGAGTTGGGATGAGACCGACGATTGTCGCCGCATCGCGCATACTCCGAACCGACCTCAAGTACACGATTACTATCCGGCTTAGCCACCGCCTGCAGGATCCCGTAGCACTCCTACCTGAGTTTCTTTGCTCCAGTATCTCATCGGCTCCAGCCGTCACGGCATATCCTATTGCTTGCGTAAGACAGGAGGCCTCTGTAGAATGCACCGTCTTCCGCCGCGGTCAGAGCCTGAAAAACGGAATGGACCAGTACCTAAGCCCTGTCGGCTCAACGCTTCGCGTCCACCAAGAGTCGCTGTGCATATCCACCACGTGGCTCATCGAATGACGAATCCTCCAGGTGAACGTGACCGAATCCGACAGGAGTTCAAGCATCCCATCCAGATGATGTGTAATCCCCATAACCTTCTTGCAACTGCACTTCGGTCCGCTCTTGCCGCGATTGCGCTTCTAAGCTGGCTGTCCGTCGTTGATGCCGCAACACCTAGGGGACCGGTCACTCACGAACCCCTATCGGAAAGCACAAACCAACGTCCCGAAGGAGCACCCTCCGCATCGGCAGGAAGCATGGCGCCAGCAAACGCGGCCGCGCACCACAACCTTGCGGTCGCGCTGTACGCGAAGGGCGACCACGCTGCTGCGATGGTGGAATACAGAGAGGCCCTTCGGCTCCACCCTGACTTTGCAGAAGCTCATCATGGGCTCGGGTTGGCATTATTCTCACAAAGTGAGATAGACGCAGCGATTGTCGAATATCGGACGACCCTTGCTCTTCAGCCCGACCATGCCATGGCCCACGGCAGTCTGGGACAAGCACTCGAAGCCAAGGGCGATTCTGACGGCGCCATTCGAGAATATCGCGAGGCCATCCGCCTGAAACCCGATCTCTGGATGGTGCATAACAGCCTGGGCATCGCCCTCAAGGCCAAGGGTCGCCTCGACGCAGCGATCGCCGCCTACCAAGAAGCGATTCGTCTACAACCGGACAATCCGGCACCACACAACAATCTCGGCATCGCCCTCAAGACCAAGGGTGATCTGGACGGAGCGATCACTGCCTTTCGAACCGCGCTCCGTCTCCAATCAGGCCCCTTGGCAGCCCAATACGGGCTCAATCTCGGCAACGTGCTCCTGGCCAAGGGAAACCCGGACGCGGCCATCGCGCTGTACCACACGGTTCTTCGACTAGAGCCAGACAATGCGGAGGCTTATCTGCAATTCGCGATCGCCCTGCAGGCCAAGAACGATCTGCAAGGCGCCATCGCAGCGTACCACGAAGCCCTGCGCCTCCAGCCCGACGACGCGATCATCCATGCCAACCTGGGGACTGCGTTGCAGCGATCAGGTGACCTCGACGGGGCTATTGGCTCATTCCGCCGAGCCATCCAGCTTCAAGCGGATCTGGCTATGGTTCATTACAATTTAGGCCTTTCGTGCCAGGTCGCCGGGAAACATCAGGAAGCGGCGCAAGCCTTCCGGGAGTTTCTGCGCTTGACACCGAAGACCCAGGAAAATCGCGACAAGATCGAACAGGCTAGTGCGAGGCTTGATAAACTGTCGCGATGAGGCTCGAACCTGGATACCCTGCGCGTCACGCAAGCCTGTACCACTTCTCTTTTCCCGACGACCGGACAGAGCGAGTCACACCGGCCGAAGACGACGAAGTACGGAAGTTAGGATAATGAGGGACGCGCTAAGACCAGGACTGGAAAGACGCGGATTGCTCGGTGGATTGCTCATCGGCCTGCTCATGCTTTCCGGCTGTCTTTCTCCTCTCGCCATGCACCAAGCGGTACTGGAATACGACCGAACGGTGAGCCGCGTGGAAGCAGAAATGCTGCTATTGAACGTGGCGCGGACGCGTCATTTCCACCCCACTCATTTCACGGCACTTTCCAGCGTGGCCGCGACCTTTGAGTTCTCAACGACCGCCGGACTCGCCCCGGCCCAGGCGGGCCTCACGAAGACCCTCATCTCTCCGATTTTCGGAGCCACCGCGGCCGAAAAGCCCACCATGACCATTATCCCGATTCAAGGAGAAGAGTTTACCTCCCGCATTCTCACGCCGTTTGATGAGGACAAAGTCGCCTTTCTCTTTCAGCAACGACTCGAACCTGCGCTTATTCTCAGACTCATGAGCAGAGAGCTGGTGCTGAGTGGATACGGAGAAGCGGCTATACTCCAGAACGATCCGAGCCATACGAAGGAGTATCCCGAATTCCGACGGAGGGCTCTTCATCTCTCATCCCTCTATTTGTCCCGAGACCTTTTCGTGGGACCGATCGTGTACGAAGAAACCTTTCCGTTCGGCTTTACGCGTGAACTCTCAACAGATGAGACGGTGGAGAATTTGGACAAGATCCTCCGGGTGTTGGAAAAAGGCTACCAATGGATTCACGGCCCGAAAGGAGAGGTCACCCTGAGCCGTCGTGTCATTGGCCGGATCGTCATCACGAATTACGACCCCTCGATGCTCACCAACCAGGAACGCCAGCAGATAGCCTTGGAAGCCGGGAAGGGCCCCCGCAATGCAATTCTTGTCGACATCCAACCAGGTTATCCTGGCGGAGAGTATCCCATGCGCGGCATGTTCATCTTTCGAAGCTTTCATTCTATTCTGCAGTTCTTGGCCAATGGGATCGCCGCAGTTCCTGAATACCATGTGGAGAAGGACGTGCGAACAGGCGAGATCGCTCGGAATCCGCCCTGGACCATCTCAATAGAAGAATCGGACAGCCGGCCGCCCGATGCGGCCTTCGCCGTGGGATATGAGGATCGGTGGTATTCGATCAGGAAGGCGCCTCGGGCCACCGGAACTATCCAACCCTGGAATCAGGTGGCCTTTCGGGTTCTCAGCCAGTTGTACCAGATGACGGTCACCGAGGTCTCCAAGGTGCCGACGCCGTCGATCACCATCGCCAAATGAACAAGGGCAAGCCATTGCCGGCGAGACCCATGGGCGCCGAACATGAAAGAACGACCCTAATGCGAACTGGGATGACCTCAAGAACTCTGCTGTTCCTGCTCGTTCTTTCATTGGTGCGGATGGCAGAACCAACTCCGGCCTCGCCCCAAGACACATCGGCTCGTCACGCGCCATCCTCAGCCATGCCTTCGATGAAGGTCGAAGGCGAATTGGTCAAAGTCGAGGGTCGGTACTATGTGATCAAAGACGCTCACGGCAAGGAAATGTATCTCCTGGTCACTCCGGACACGGAGCTCGCCGGCCCATTCAAGCCCGGGGATCGCATTGAAGTCTGGACCTCGCCTATCGAACACGCCATCGCCATTCGCGCCGACTCTCTGGAGCTGGATTCTGAACGGTCGGAACGGGTAGAAGCGGCCACCCGTAGCCTCAAGGGAAAACTGATCGGCATCGAAGGCAAGTACTATGTCATGGTCGGAGCTGACGGGAAGGAGATCCGCCTCTTGGTCAATCAGAACACCGAACTGGCCGGAGAATTCAGACCGGGGGATCAGATCGAAGCTTTCACATCACCGGTCGAGCATGCCGTGGCGATCAAGTCTGCCAAATAGCCGGCCCTTCTTCCCTCGCTACCACCAACTCGCAGGAACCGCGCCGCTTCAGAGACCCCCCGCTCACGCACCGATGCCGGCTCGTGGCTGGTCATAGGCCCAGCCGACTTCGGCCCCCAGAACGAACACAACGGATGCTAGTAGAGCCAGATGAACAAATACATCAGTCCTCCGAGCGCCCCGTAGAGTTCGATGTTCGCCTGTGCGCCAGCGACATACCATGCAAATCCCCACTTGGCGAATTGGAAGAGGACGGTTCCTGTCACAGAGGCGATCATGAGCGCCCGAGTGGACATCGTCGCCGCGGGCGGAAACCGATACAGGACGTAAAACAACAGGGCCGTGGCAGCCACACCGAGCGCCTTGCTGAGCGCGACCAATCCCGGCTGTAAAAGACCGCTCCACGAGGGGTACCGTTCGGTGAATGCCAGGGCCACCGTCAGAAGCCAGGTCGAACCGACTGCGAGAAGCACCAGCAGCGCCGTGAGCCCCATCATGAGCAGATCGACCTTCATTCCTTCGACAAGCGTGCGTTCCTGTTTTACCTGAAAAACTCGGTTCAGCACGGTGTGGACTGAACCGAAAAGAAATGTGCTGAAGAGAAAGAAGGAGGCAAATCCGACAAACCCGAGGAGCCCACGATCGGCCACGATCACAGACAGATTGTCAGCCAAGGCTTGTTGGGAGCGTGGCAGGAAGGCCTTCAGCACCGACTGCACTTCGTGCATCGCCCGCTCGGAGTCCAGCACCGTGTAGGCTCAACACCGTGCATCCACTCGGCTGTTGCTGTGCATATCCACCTCGCGGCGTATCGAATAACGAATCCCGCGGACGAACGTGATCGAAGCCGACAGGAGTTCGAGAATCCCCTCCCGATACTGGCATGTCTGGTCCCCTGCCACCTTTGACGACCGGCGAGGCAGACCTTATTTCGGCGTCTACGGCGGGATGGGCGTTGGCGGAAGGTCTCGCGGCGGCGGGGGATTCGGCATCGGGTTCTGACGCAGAGACAATCTTCTCTCGTCCGTCCACTCGTGAATCGCTCACTTTCCAGAGTGCAAACCATTGCCTTCAACAAACCCTACGGGGTCCTGCCTTGTTTTACCGACCCAGAGAGACGTCAGACGTTGGCGGACTATGTGGCGATTCCTGTCGTGTATGCGGCTGGGCGGCTCGATTTAGATAGTGCGGGGCTTCTGTTCCTGACATCGGACGGTCGGCTGGCACATCACATCACAGACCCGCAGCATAAGCTGCCGAAAGTGTATCTCGCGCAGGCCGAGCGTATCCCGAACGAGGAGGCCTTGGAGCAGTTGCGAAAGGGAGTGGAGCTGAACGGCAAGAAGACCGGGCATGCTGAAGTACGTCTGCGCTGGTTAATGATTAGCTTTTTATCCTCCCCAGATGCGCAGATAGCAAACGACAAGAAGAGCACGGGTCTTGTAATTCTACGGAGAGTTGGAGCAGTTCTCGCGAAGCGAGAACTGCTCCCGTCAGCGTGTCGAGACTCGTGAAGTGACGTCTCCTTGGAAGTAGGCTATCATTTCGTCGACTGAAGCACGATCTCGACCCTTCGATTTTGGGCTTTACCGGTAGCTGTGCTATTGGGCGCGACCGGGTTAGTCTGCCCGTACCCTTTGGTTTCGATCCGTTCCGCCGGAATCCCTCCGGCGAGAAGAATAGATCGGACCGACTGAGCCCGCTTTTCCGAGAGGATCAGATTGTACTCGCTCGGCCCATCCGAATCGGTGTGGCCCTCGATGAGAAGATTTTGATCCGGCACCGCAGCCAGAGCCTTCGCGATTTCCGTAAGCTGCTCCTGCATCGCTGGCTTCACGTCCGCTTTGTTGAAATCGAAAAAGATGTTCCCGGGCAGTGTGACGATTATTCCACGGGCTTCCTCACGCACCTTAGCCAGACGGGACAGCGTGGTGCTTAACTCCGCGCGCATTTTTTCCTGCTCCTCGCGAAGCTGGACGGCCTCACGTTCCGCACTTGCTGCACGCGCTTGCTCGGCCGTGAGTGTTGCCATTTTTTCCTGCTCCTCGCGAAGCTGGGCGGCCTCACGTGCTGCACTTGCTGCACGCGCTTGCTCGGCCGTGAGTGTTGCCATTTTTCCCTGCTCCTCGCGAAGCTGGGCGGCCTCACGTTCTGCACGTGCTGCACGCGCTTGCTCGGCCGTGAGCGTTGCCATTCTTTCCTGCTCCTCGCGAAGCTTAGTGGCCTCAAGTGCTTCACGCTCTGCACGTTCTGCACGCGCTTGCTCGGCCGTGAGCGCTGCGTTGGCTTTAAGCAGAGCCTCTGCTCGCTCGCTGGCGACAGACTTCAGCCGCTCAATCTCCGCATCCCGTTCTTTTGCTTGGTGCAGGGCAAGCTCGGTCTCGCGTATGGCAATATCATTAAGTGATTTCCGGTTAGTTTCGAGGCGGATGGTTTCTTCCGCCATCTGAGTCTCCGCCGCATACTGCGCTTTCCGCGCCTCGGCTTCGGCCATCCGTGCCTGGTGAAGAACAGCCGACGCATCATGGTGCTTTTCCCAAGACTCGTTCGCAGCGTTCAAGTGCGCGGCAGCCGAGTCGTACGTATGTGTCACGCGTTGATCCGCATTCACTGTCTTGGCATCTTGGAGGGCGAGGCGTGCGTTGACAAGCTCCTTCGGCGGTGGGCCGGGAGCCGCGCAGGCAGCGACGGTCAAGACACCCAGGAGAAGGACACTGGTACGCCAGATTCTATTTTGCATGATCAAAATCTCCCTTCTTGCTCGCACTTCTTCGTTTCCCAGACTTCCTGGCGGGCTATGGATTGCGTAACTGCCCCTGAAGCTGTTTGACTAAGGCCTCGAGATCGTCCGATTGCTGATGCAACGTGGAGGCATCCTTCTTCAGGCCTTCGGTTTGGGCCTGGGCTCGCGCAGCTTCGGCATATGTCGTCGTCTCAAGAAGGTAGCTGCGTACTGCTTCATGGTCACCCCGGCCTGAAGCCTGCTGGGCGGCATTATAAGCCTGTCTGGCTTTCTGCAAGAGGTCAGGCGCGAGCTCTAATGCCCCTGCCGACTCAGCGCTACGAATCACAGATTCGGTTTCGGCCAGTTGTGCTGGGCTCACTGGGGGACCACTCGAAGCACAGCCCATTGCAATGCTTGATACTGCGATGACCAGGGTTGGCCAGATGACGTTCTTCATGGGAAACTCCTTTTCGTCTTGTACAATTTCTTCACATTCTTCACAGGGCCCAAACCACAATTACTTATTACTTATCGGCTCAATTCTAAGCGGCTGGGTACGCTTAAGCAACGCTGTTCGCCCTAGTTGACCACAATATTCATAAGTCGTTGATATTTTTATGTCTGTATCACGTAGTTCAATTTAGGGGAGTCCTAGGGTCCCGTAAAAACCCTACAACTGTGTGATGTTTCTTGCAAAACAGCATGGGCTTGCTTGGACAGCAGTGCCCTTTTCCCACTCCCCAGAGGCGGTCGACGCCTACGATGATCGTGTGGAACCCGGTGGTGTCGGCTGGCTGTGGGCGGACGAGTTAAAATTATCAGGATAGCTCAATCTAGGCTACCGATAGGCTTCCCGGCGGTGCTTGATGCGGTAGACCACCACCTTCTTTGCCGCATCATCGATCTCGTACAGAATCAGTCACCAACCCTTAGCCGGTAGCCCTCGCCACACAACAGTTTGATTGCCTGGTGAGAACGCGGATTCGTTTTCGAGAGTCTGAGTCGACCGGGCAATTTTCTTGGCGATGTCTGGCAGGGGCACGAGAAATTCTTTGCCAGCCTGATGTCAGAGAAGGACCTCGGAGGCCATCACCCATTCGCCATTCGCGCCGACTCTCTGGAGCTGGATTCTGAACGGTCGGAACGGGTAGAAGCGGCCACCCGTAGCCTCAAGGGAAAACTGATCGGCATCGAAGGCAAGTACTATGTCATGGTCGGAGCTGACGGGAAGGAGATCCGCCTCTTGGTCAATCAGAACACCGAACTGGCCGGAGAATTCAGACCGGGGGATCAGATCGAAGCTTTCACATCACCGGTCGAGCATGCCGTGGCGATCAAGTCTGCCAAATAGCCGGCCCTTCTTCCC
>SPAX01000260.1 GCA_005239475.1 Nitrospira sp.
CATACATTTCAGAAAGGCCGTCGATACATTCTATGAAACATGAGACCACCCACCCACTGACGGAAACGCCGGCGAAGGGCTTTTCTCCTGGCTTCGCGGCGCTGGGCCTGGAAGCAGCCCTGCTGACCACACTCGACACGCTGGGGTATGAAGAGCCCACGCCGATCCAGCGGGAAGCAATCCCTCCGTTGTTGGCAGGCCGCGATCTCTTGGGCCAAGCGGCAACCGGGACCGGCAAGACAGCGGCCTTCACGCTGCCACTGCTTCAGCGCATCGCCCATTCGGCTCGGCGCTGCCCCTCCGTGCTCATCCTGGTACCGACCAGAGAGTTGGCCATGCAGGTCGCCGAAGCCGTCACGCGCTATGGCAAAGAATTAAAGATTTCCGTGCTCCCGGTCTATGGAGGACAGGTCATCGGTCAGCAGCTCCATGCGCTCAAGCGCGGTGTCGATATCGTCGTGGCGACGCCCGGGCGGGCGCTGGATCATATCCGCCGAAAAACGCTGCAGCTCAAGACGATTCAGACGGTCGTGCTGGACGAGGCCGATGAAATGCTCGACATGGGATTTGCTGAGGATCTGGACGCCATTCTGGAACAGACACCCAAAGAGCGGCAGACCGCGTTGTTCTCCGCTACCATGCCGCTCCGGATCGCCTCCATTGCCAAACGTCATCTCAAGGAGCCGGTCGAGATCAGGATTGCCAAGGAGCCGCTCAAGGCGGGCGCCGCTCCACGCGTGCACCAAACGGCCTACATCGTCGCCAGGCCGCATAAGGAAGCGGCACTGGCTCGTATACTGGACTTGGAGGCTCCGAAGTCGGCCCTCGTGTTCTGTCGCACCCGTATCGAAGTCGATGAACTCACGGCCATGTTGACAGGCCGTGGGCACAAGGCGGAAGCGATCCATGGCGGTATGAATCAGCCCCAGCGTGATCGCGTGATGAGCGCGTTCCGGTCCGGGCAGACCGAACTCCTTGTCGCTACCGATGTGGCGGCGCGGGGGTTGGATATTCCGTCCGTGTCGCATGTGGTGAACTACGATCTGCCTATGTCTCCAGAGGGCTATGTCCATCGGATCGGACGGACCGGGCGGGCCGGGCGTGAAGGGGCGGCGATCACCGTCATCGACCCACGCGAGCAGCGGTTGTTGTGGAACATCGAACAGCTTACGAAAGCCAAAATTGTCGTGACTCCAGTGCCGACCGTCGCCGACCTTCGCAAGAAACGGCTCGCACGAACCAAGAGTGCGATTGAAGATGTGCTCGCGGCCGGTGACCTGGACCTGTTCCGGGCCATTGTCGCATCGCTTGCCGAACAGGGAGACCCGATGGAGGTGGCGGCGGCAGCCATCAAACTCGTTTTTCGCATGCAGGGCGGGGAGCGGAAGGAATACGATATTCCGGCCGTGTCGAGCAGGCAGCCGGAGCGGCCATCGATGGCGCGGCGCCCCATGGGAGATTCTCGAGGGAGGACCGGTGGCATGATGCCGAGAGAGGGGCAGGGCAGGCCGTTCAACCCGCCTGGTCGTGGCGGACGAACAGCAGGCATGGCGAAGGTGTATATCGGCGCAGGCCGGGAGGCCGGGATCCGGCCAGGCGACCTTGTCGGGGCGATTGCCAACGAGGCCGGACTCAATGCGAATGTGATCGGGGCCGTCGAGGTGATGGATCGATTCTCGCTGGTTGAAGTGCCGGAAGTGTTGGCCCGGGAGATCATCGAGACTCTCAGCCGGACCAGGATCAAAGGGCAGAAAGTGGCAGTGAGATTGTTTCTGGAACAGCCAAGGGGTGGGAGGGCATAGTCAGGCTGCCCTTCTTGCTCGCAGAACGCGCGCGATGAAGCTGTGCTCGTTCGATGCGCGCAGTAAATGGCAGCCTGGCTACGCCCTCTTTGAGTGAAAATAAGAGTGGCAATCGAAGGCCCTCGCCAGGGCTAATGGCACGTTTCGGCGTGCCGACGGGTGGGCGGGTGAGAATGCCACGCGCAGTGGGGGGACCATCAGCTACCTCTTTTTAAGAGAAACGAGCGAGCTTGGAAGGATTATTGGTAGTAAAGGGCTCGTTCGACGCGCGCAGTAAATGGAGTAATGGGCGATCCCTGATATCCCCATTCTGTCCCATAGGGTAATAGTCCTACACAATCAGGTCCCATTTTCACCACAAGCAATGGAGGAAGACGTGATGAGCGGCAACCAGGCCGATTCCATGCTGCGACTTATGAGCCTGATGTTCCGAGCCCACCCCTGGCATGGGGTCTCGATTGGAGACCAGGCTCCTGAGGTGGTGACGGCGTACATTGAAATCGTGCCGACCGATACGGTGAAGTATGAAGTCGATAAGGTAAGCGGCTTTCTCAAGGTCGATCGCCCGCAGCGATTCTCGAACTATTGCCCCGTCTATTACGGACTGGTTCCGCAAACCCACTGCGGCGATGGGGTTGCGGCCTTGTTTGCTGCACGGGCTAAGCGTAAGGGTGTCGTGGGTGATGGTGATCCCCTCGATATCTGCGTTCTCACGGAGAAGACGATTCCGCACAGCGACATTCTCCTCACGGCTTTGCCTATCGGGGGGCTCAGCATGGCAGACGGTGGCGAGGCGGACGACAAGATCATCGCCGTCATGAAAGACGATGCGACTTACGGCGGCTATACCGATATCAGTCAGGTTCCGCTGGCCCTCCTCGATCGCCTGCAGCACTATTTCCTGACCTATAAGAGTGCGCCAGGCACCATCCACCATAAAGTCGAAATTACGAGTCTGTATGGTCGTGAGGAAGCCTTGAAGGTGATCCGCACCAGCCATCAGGATTACAAGGCGAAATTTCCTGAATTGGAAATGCGGTGGGGGTAAAAGGGCAGCCTCACCGGTCCTCTGTGCTCGCGCAACGCGCGGTCTCGGAAGACCCTCGTTGGACGCGCGCAGTGGAGGACCAGTGAGGCCGCCCTTAGTATTGAGTAAAAGATAAGGGGAAGAGTGGCCAGCTGCCCTTCTTGCTCGCAGAACGCGCACGGTGAAGCGGTGCTCGTTCGATGCGCGCAGTATAGGGCAGCCTGGCCGCACCTTCCTTGAGAGGGGGTGTGAGGCGATAGGGGGAGGATTGAAGGCCCTCGTTGAATGTGCGCGGTGAAGGATCGGTGAGGCTGTTACCCTGCTTTCTTCATTTGCTCTATTACTATTGTGTGGGGGTGGGGAATGATGTCTATTCCGTTCCTG
>SPAX01000261.1 GCA_005239475.1 Nitrospira sp.
AATGGTACGAAGGTCACGATGAACGGCAAGATGAAGATGAAGGACGGGAAAGAGACGCAGCTGCAGGAAGGCCAAATCATGATGCTGGACGGGAAGATGATGGAGGCTGCCAAGGACAAGTAGCATCTCAGAGTCGTTGGATCTGACGACGCCCGACGTCCTGGCGGCTAGCGGAGCTCAGCGTGGCTCCGCCCCGCCAGTTCGCCAGGCATCCTTGGTTTTTCTGGGAGGGTCAGAACGTGAGGATGTTGTTGAAATCACTATTTCAACCATTCAACCGGAGGCGCTTCATCCGCGTCTCCGCTGCACTCGGCCAGCTGGCGGGCCTGTAGCGCGGTAGGAATTGTTCGTATTGCCCGTCTAGGTGAGCCCGCTGATCACTAATCAACGAGGGGCCTAGG
This sequence comes from Nitrospira sp., assembly GCA_005239475.1. GTDB lineage: Bacteria > Nitrospirota > Nitrospiria > Nitrospirales > Nitrospiraceae > Palsa-1315. The sequence continues at coordinate 402 of SPAX01000261.1, forward strand.
TTCGGAGTCCCGGACGGCTCACCAGCTCAAAACCCCTTCTCCCTTCTCATCTCTCCCCAAGCCTGTAAGCGCACGCACAGTTCACCGACCGATGTCCATGCGTTTGACAGTCTGTCTGCTCACAATCCTCCTCAGTGGTTGCCATGGTGTGTCGCTGTTTGAGCGACCAACTGCAGAGGCACCGCTACTCAGCGTGCCATTGTGGGAGTGCTATCAGCTGTGTCTCGTCACCACTGATCCCACGGAGTTGGCTTCGATCATTGACCAGTTCAAGCGCGTGATGCTCACGGACCAACCGCGCATCGAACATGCGTTGTCAGGCATCACCATCCGGTTTGAGGAAACTCCGCGGTAGCATCGGGTCCTCTTTCTACATCTCTGTACAAGGAACGACGATGGAGTAGGCCGTTCGAGCAGCCGGATATTGTCGGATCCCCGCGCGCACATGGCTTTTCAAGAAAGCTGCAGGCCGATCGCGAACGATGCCGCATAGCCGTCAGCCGATGTCGTCGGAGTCAGCATGAGTTGATCACCCCCATGGCGGAAGATCCAATCATGCTGATTCCGCGAGGTACGCGGTCCTTTCGAGGCATACGGAGGGGCAGTATGGACGCGATCGGTCAGCAGATCGTCGAAGTACAATTGCGACGTGAACTCGAAGCTCCGCTGGGCCACGGGCGCGGTGCGAATCTTGAAGTGAATATGCACCGTCCGGCCCGGATACCAGCCAGGGTACACAGTGACGAACCGAGCCGAGCCGTGCGCGTCGGTGATCTGATAGCCACGCAAGAACTTCTGGCCGATGGTGTTGAACCCAGGATCCTGCACGTCCGAATAGACACCCAGCGCATCGCAATGCCAGATGTCCACCTGGGCGCCCGGCAGCGGCTGACAGTCTCCGTCGTTGAGACGCGAGACCAGTAGTGTCAGAGCTAGAGGTGTACCGGGCTTCACTCGCCCATCGGTCGGATCCGGGCGAATGTCGGAGCGATTCAAGCGCTCGTCGACAAAATACGGACCATCAGTTTGCATTGGTCGGACGACGCAGGAGGGTCCACGGGTGCCTGCACCAGCCCGCCTAGGCTTCAGACTGCCGGCCATCAGCAAGGCCACACCCGTGGCGCCCAGAAATGTCACAACTGCACGGCGGGAAAGGAGAGGCCCGGCAGGCCCATTTTCATGCGTCATTGGTATTCTCCATCTTTCGAGCGCGCTAGCGTGCCGAGCAAGCCGACGGTAGCTCTCTGGGCGCGAGCTTCGCAGACGTGGTGTCACTCCTTCAGCAGCATCGATGTTCCATCATACCGCTGGAACCGGTCGAGACACCATTCGATTGTACGCACAAAGTTGGATTGCCGTGCGCCGGGATACGGGAGCGCGTTGTCCCGCCGTGTAAAGATCTTCTGGCGTGAGCCTTGTTATCTTAGCCAACCGGGCCAGCATCCGCGGGTCGATGTCGTCGCAGTCGTGAAACGCAACGACGACATCAGGCCAACTAGTCCGTTGAAGGACTTTGTATGAACCAGTAGTATGTGTGATTTGCCAACCGATGCGGAGAAGCGCGGAGAGAACGAAGGAGGCCTGGACGAAGGCTAACGGCTCATGTCGTAATGAACAAGACGTTCAACAATTCTTCAGGTACCGCTTCGTGATGTGAGCTAGCCAGGATGTTGTGCTCTGCCGCACAGCATGTTGGCTCAGTAAGGCTACCTGTCCTCCTTTCGGATACTGCCTATTGCAAAACGTTGCTGAAGTTCTCCTAGCACCGCTGGAGTACAGGTGGTGCCGTTCGAGCTCTGATTCTATTTTGCAGGCCAGTCAGCGTTTTCCGATCGCTCGCTCCTCTGCTCCGCTCCTGGTGGAGTATGGGTCAATGGGCCATCCGGAATCTTGACGTGGGGATCATGGGCACATTACACTCAAAAATCATGGTATTGAAGAAGGAGTTTCCATGGCCGATCAGCGAGTGCGCAGTGGCGGTAAAAAGTCCTCGGTGTTACACGATGCGGCTGCGTTGACCACTCAGTTGGCAGCCGGTCTGGAAAAGATTGGGCTTGCGATGAAAAGCCGGACGTGGCGGCGAGAAGGTCGAGCAGGTCTTGGCCCGTTACAGCGGCAGGTCCTTACACTTCTTCGGTCCAAGCCTGGACAACGTGCGCAAGTCACTACGGTGGCGAACGAATTGGCCATTAGGCTTCCGACAGCGTCGGAAGTCATTACCACGCTCGAACGGAAGCAGTTGGTTCGACGGCGTCGTGACAAGAACGATGGACGGATTGTGATGGCACAGTTGACGGCCAAAGGGAATCGGTCCTGCACGCCCTCTTCCCGTATGCCCGATCGGTTGGCGAGTGCGACGGAGGCACTCTCGGCACCGGAACAAGTCGTCCTCCTCACGTCCCTGGTGAAGGTGATTCGTAGTCTCCAAGAACAGGGTGAGATTTCTGTCGCGAGAATGTGCGTGTCCTGTCAGTCCTTTCGCCCCAATCAACACGACAATGCTGATCGGCCGCATCACTGTGACTATCTGAACGCTCCGCTCGGTGATCGTTCGCTACGTCTTGATTGCCATGTGTACGAACCGGCTTCGACCGCACAGGTCAATAAGGCATGGGCGAACTTTACTGGTTCTCGTACCGCCTAGGACCCGTTGCTCCAGCTGCTCTGGTAGGATCGGTATGGGTGGGCTTGTAGGGAAGGAGGGGAATCATGAGTGAAAGAAGGTCTGTCATTCCTTTCAAGAAAGGCTCGATTCGTTCATCAGAGGATCAATGGCTCGGGCCTGAATCACATATGCCGAATCTGAGTCGTGAGCTCCGCCGTCGTGAACCGAGGGGAAAGGGCTTCTTTTTCGGTTGGGTAGTCGGTGCGATGTTTGCGGCGGGTGTGACAGCTGGCTGTCTTGCGATGCGTCTTTTCGACCGACGGTCTCGGACCTCCTAATAGGATGCTGAAACAGTCCGCCAGCCTGTCTTGTTCATTTGGTCTGTCTGGTCTGTCTCGTCTAATGGTTGAACCAGACTAACCAGATAGACTAGATCAACCAGATGAACCAGACAGACCGGGCTTGTACCACACGTGTGGACCATCGACGATCTGGCGTGCCTAGATAATTTTCCCGCAGCCTGCGAGATTCCACGCGCCCTCAGTGCGGTTCTTTTCGATACAGAAGGTGATCGGCTTCGATCTGCGAGAGTAGATCGTCCAGCGCAGCCTGGACAGCTTCTACAATGGGGCTCTGATCTGAGGCCGTAATCCACCGAACGCTCGACCCGACCGTTTCTTTTTCCACCAGATAGGACTTGATTGGCGAATTTTCCGTAGGGCCCAGGGCTGATTCCAGGCGCAGACTGTAGCGGTAGTTGCCGCGGGATCGCATTGTCAGCCAGGCTTTGACAGTGAGTGTGAGATCGGCTGGTTTGTCGCCTGCCGAGGCAAATGTCTGACGCGATTGGATATAGTCGATCGCGGCGGAACGAAAATCCTGCGCCGGCCACTCAAGCAAGGCAATGCCCGGCATGTGATCAGCTCCCTCCACTGCGACAAAGGGCACAATTACTTGTAGCGATTGCGCGATGGTGGCAGGCGAAACAGCAGAAGGCGCAGGAGTGACGTGAATTCGGTGGATACAACCCCAGCTGAGCAACAGGAGTCCGCTGAGAAGTACGCGAGAGGATTGGCGCAGGAGACGGTCGCCGTTCACGGGTTCGTCGTGGTCGTGGTGGGCGGATTGAGCATGTCTAAATCCCTCAAGGCGCGCAGGGCCTGTTCACGGTATGGTCGGTCTGTGGGATTTGTATAGGTGTCGATCACGCGTCGATAGGTGGCTCGGGCTTGGAGGTACTGGCGCTTAATGGCGAAGTATTGGCCCAGCGCGAGCCAGTTTGTGGCTGCGGCTTCGTTGGCGGTGTTCATCAAGGCAAACTCCCGTTCGACCGTTGTGGTGCCTTGTTGGCCGGCCCGTTTCCTGACGGTGTCTCCCATCTGGCTCGCCATCGCTTCAATCTGCTCATTGTCCCGGATCGCGGATTCCACGTGGTTGGTTTTCAAGTTGTCATAGAACGCCCCAGAATGAGTCTTAATCAGGTTCGCTCGCTCTTGGTAGGTATCGTGGGCACAACTTGCCAGTGTCAGGCCGCAGGCAACGAGCACCATGGATCTGTACGCTGCTAATCGGGGTCTTGCCATGAGTCGTGCTCCTTGGGTCCTTAGTAGGGGAGTCTCCAATACTCGTAATATAGTTTATCCTACCGAATTCGGAGTAGAAACGCGACCGGGCGCCGTGAAGCCTCCCCTGTTCTCTAGTGACACATGAGTCTGAAGTATGGTAACAATCCAGCTCATTTTGCGGGCCGTGCTTTGTCCCCATCGTCTAGCCTGGCCTAGGACATTGCCCTTTCAAGGCAGTAACACGGGTTCAAATCCCGTTGGGGACACCAACACTTACGCGATCCCTCCAAAATCCTGTGACACCGGCGTGACACGCGATTCTGTGGATAACCCGGGTCCCACTGGATAACGAGTAT
>SPAX01000262.1 GCA_005239475.1 Nitrospira sp.
TCCGTTGCAATATATTCGTCAGACAATCAGTCCCCGCTTCTCCTTGAAGCAGCCGGCTGACTTCGCAATAAATTACAGCAGCAGACTCAAACTCTGTAGGCTAACCCCTACAGTGCCTGTGGCATCATGCTCCAGTGCATTTACTTACCGCATGCACTAAGCGACAATGGCCGCTCCAACTCCCTGAGAAATGAGCCGTTCTCTTCACGCGCATTTCCGAGTCATTGGGCATTGCGCTTGCTCCCCTTCGCGATAGTCTGTTCGCCATCATTTAAAGGAGGAGACGATGCGACGAATTTTTATTGATCGAACCATGCCACTCCGAGGCCCCGCATTGGCCATGCTGTGTGCGATGGCCGTGGGGGGGTGCGTGAGCACGGAAACCCACACGAAGACGCTCACCGAACTTGAGGCCGCCAAAGAAACATCCGCCCAGTTGCAACTGCAATTGGCAGGGCTTCAACAAAATCTGGACCAGGAAGCCGCTCAGCGAAAAGCCGCCGAACAGCAGGCGGCCTCGTTGGCCAAAGAACGTGAAGCGCTCGCGGCGCGCTCAAGCGAGTTGCAGTCCCGCCTGGACGGCCTGGAGAAGGAGAAAGGGCAACTGAACAGCGAACTCGGCAATGTGCACGGTCAAATCACTGATCTCGAACAGAAGCTCGCGAGCGGCAGTGCCTCGGCGCAAGAAGAAATCGCCAAGCTACAGAAGCAGGCTTCTACGCTGGAGGCCAACGCCGCCCGCATTGCGAAGGAGCGCGAGCAGCTTCGGCAGGAACAATTACAACTTGCAGCGACCTTAGAGCGAGAACGACTGGCGAAAGAAGAAGAGATCAAACGCCTGACTCGCACACAGGAAGAACTGTCCAAATCGCTGCAAGACGAAATTTCCAAGGGCAATATCACCATTCAGCAGGTACGCGACCGCCTAACGATCAATATGGTGGATCGTGTCCTGTTTGATTCCGGCCAGGCGCAGGTGAAGCCGGCCGGCATCAAAGTGCTGAAGCAGGTCGGCGACGTCTTGAAAACGGTCACGGACAAACAGATCCGAATCGAAGGCCACACCGACAATGTGCCCATCAGCTCGAAACTGCAGGATCGCTTCAAGACAAATTGGGAACTCTCGACGGCGCGAGCCACGACCGTGGTACGCTACTTGATCGATCAGGGCGAGGTGGACCGCCAATACCTCTCCGCAGTCGGCTACGCAGACACTCGCCCCCTCACTTCGAACGACACTGACGAAGGGCGATCATCCAACCGCCGAATTGAAATCGTGCTGTACCCGAAAGACCTCAAAGAAATTGCCGGCCAACTCGAGACCGATACGGCGACATCGAAGTAGCGACACAAACCAGGAGGAGGCGCGCACCAACAGGTCGCGCCTCCTTTCCCGCTACCTCTGAAGAACGCCACCAAGAAACAACACCCTCACTACATTATTCATGAGCGCTACTGCTGCAATCGTGGATGTCTGACTCAAGCGAGACGGGCGAGACTGGCGTGAAAAGCGCGACAGGTAGGGACAAGGCTTACACGTCACGCGAGTCGCGCTCCTCGCGCTTGTCGTGCGCCACTCCCCCATTTCGCCACGAACCGTCATGAATAATGCGAGCTAAGGGCTTGCACGGCACAGAGGGATGTGGTTCCATCCGTTCGATTTCTTTACCGGAAGCGATAGTAGCGCCCACATGGAAGAGGATCTAGAACATCCGCAAGAATCATCGTCGCAAGGCTTTTGTGCAGCCCTTCTGGCCGATGCGCCTTGGAATGCGAAATCCGTCATCGCCGCTGCGGTGGCGACTGTCGGAGGTCTCGCCTCATGGATTGCAGATTTCTCATCGCCTGCTGTAGTAGGCATGGGTGGCAGCTATCTGAGTGGATTCTTCTTTGGCTGGGCATTCCGTCGATTTCTGAAAATGGCCGCGCTGATCACTGGCGGGTTGCTGGCCTGCATCGCCGTATTGGAAGATACCGGCTGGATCGATCTCGATTGGACCACGGTGGAAACGCAGATCAGCCACGCCATCGCGTCCGTACATCAGGGGGCTGAAGGACTTAAACACATCCTCTCTGGGTATCTCCCGTCAACGGGTGCGGGAGCGGTCGGAATGTTTTTCGGATTTCGAAAAAAATAGCGTCGCGAAGCCAGACAGAGGGACTGCTGACCGGCAAGAAGAACTCGCTAGGGCGTGTTAACACTAACGGCCATTTTTATGAGATACTGTGTACATGGAAATCACCGACGCACAGTATCGCAAAATCGAGCCATGTTTGCCGACACAACGCGGCAACGTGACGCTCGACAATCTGCACGTTCTAAATGCCATCTTGTACGTCGCCGAGCAGGGGTGCAAATGGCGCGGTCTGCCCAAGCGGTTCGGCAACTGGCACACCATCTATACGCGCATGAATCGTTGGTCGAAGCGCGGGGTGCTGGATCGTGTATTTGCACAGTTGCAACACACGCAGATCATCCGCGTGAAGATCGAAGCCGTCGCCTTGGACAGCACCATCGTCAAGGTCCATCCGGATGGCACGGGGGCGTTAAAAAAAACGGCCCGCAAGCCATTGGCCAGTCCCGCGGCGGATGGACGACCAAGATTCATCTGGTTGCCGCGGATGCTCGAACGGCCATAGCGTTTGCCCTGTCCCCGGGCCAGGCCCACGATGCGCCCGAGGGACGAAAGCTGCTGCAGCGCGTAGGTCGAATGCCGCGCCCGGTCCACCTGTTGATGGATCGGGCGTATGAAGGCGATGCGACGCGGCAACTGGCCTTGGAGTTAGGGTATGTTCCTGTGGTGCCGCCCAAGCACAATCGACTCACGCCATGGGAGTACGATCGAGCCAGGTACAAGCGCCGCAATGAGATAGAACGACTGTTCCGCCGACTCAAGGCATTCCGGCGCATCTTCTCGCGGTTTGAAAAACTCGATGTCATGTTCGTCGCGTTTATCAATTTCGCGTTGATCGTCGAGGGCTTGCGTTAGTGTTAACAGGCCCTAGTGTAGTGCGTCGTAAATAGATTGACATATAGATTTAGGGTGCGTATGCTGTGTGCGTATGAGTCGGATGGCCGAGCCCATTGTGCTGTCCCCCGATGAACGCGTCACCCTCTCCACCTGGGCGCACGGGCGGCGCGTCCCCGTGCGATTGGTGCACCGCGCACGGATTATCGAGCTGGCCGCCGAGGGCCGCCTGAGTCAGGACATCGCCCACCAATTGCGTATCTCCCGCCCGACGGTGCAGCTGTGGCGACAGCGGTTTCTGGCTCTTCGCTGTGCGGGATTGGAACAGGACGCCCCGCGCCCTGGACGTATCCCGCGCATCTCGGAGCGGGCGGTGCGCGCGGTGGTCGAGGCGACCCTCCACACCACGCCTCCCGCGGCGACCCATTGGAGTACCCGCCGCATGGCCGAGGCGCACGGGCTGAGCGAGGCCACCATCCGCCGCATCTGGAAACGGCACCACCTCAAGCCGCATCTGGTCAAGACCTTCAAGCTGAGCCGCGACCAGCATTTTGTCGAGAAGCTCCACGATGTCGTCGGCCTGTACCTCAATCCCCCGGACAAAGCCTTGGTCTTGTGTGTCGACGAGAAAAGCCAAATCCAGGCCCTCGACCGCACCCAGCCGGGCCTCCCCTTGAAGAAGGGCCGCTGCGGAACCATGACGCACGACTACAAGCGCCACGGCACCACCACGTTGTTCGCGGCCCTGAGCATGCTCGATGGCACGGTCATTGGCGACTGCATGCCGCGGCATCGGCACCAGGAGTTCATTCGGTTCCTCAAGAAGATCGATACCGACACGCTGGCCGGGCTTGATGTGCATTTGATCGTGGACAACTATGGAACGCACAAACACCCCGGCGTGACACGCTGGCTGCAACGACATCCGCGGTTCCAGCTGCACTTCATTCCGACGTCGAGTTCGTGGTTGAATCTGGTCGAGCGATGGTTCCGAGACCTCACCGACAAGCGCATCCGTCGCGGCAGTTTCACCAGTGTCCCGGAACTGATTGCCGCGATCAGAGACTACCTGGACCATCACAACCAAAACCCTCGCGTGTTCGTCTGGACGGCGTCTGCGGAACGGATCCTGACCAAA
>SPAX01000263.1 GCA_005239475.1 Nitrospira sp.
TATGAACAGATGTATGGGAAGCGACTTCAAGAAGGGGCTGGGGTAGAAGAGGGGTAACGGGATAGAGGGATAGCGGGGTACGTGGAATGCCAGCCCAGCGAACAGATCAAGGGGATATGACGATGCATCTTTCCCAATATTCTTGCCCTGCCCCCAGTGCCCCCCTACCCCCGTATCCCGTGTTTTACTCTACCCCTTTTACCCCGTTTATCCTGCAACCCCATGCGGTACCCCCTTACCCCCATGCCCTTGTACCCCTATTTTAAGATGCGGATCCTGATTACAGGGGCGCAGGGACAATTGGGCCACGCGCTCCAGCAGGCCCTCTCGGGGGAAGATCTCATCCTGAAAGATCTGCCGGAGTTTGACCTCACACAATCTGACAGCGAATCCCAGATCGTAGCTGTCCGCCCCTCTGTCATCCTGCATGTCGGCGCCTATACCAATGTCGATGGGGCTGAGCGCGAGCCTGATCGTGCGATGGCGGTGAACGTTAAAGGGACTATGTTTGTGGCTCGCGCTGCCGCAACGCTCAATGCGAGACTGATCTATCTGTCAACGGACTATGTCTTCGATGGAACCAAGTCGACTCCCTATCGTGAAGAGGACGTGCCCCATCCGATCAATGTGTATGGGCAATCCAAACGTGAGGGGGAAATCGCTTCATTGACAGGTTGCCCCAACACATTGGTGGTTCGAACGGCCTGGCTCTATGGACATGCCGGGAATAATTTCGTGAAGACGATTATGCGGTTGGCGGGTGAGAAGCCGTTCCTCGAGGTGGTGGGAGATCAGCGAGGCTGTCCGACCAATGCAGACGATCTGGCTTTAGCCTTGAAAGATCTCCTCACGAGTGACTTGCGGGGAATTTGTCACGTGACGAATCGCGGCGATTGTACCTGGCATGAGTTCGCAGAGGCCATCGTCAGCCTCATGGGTCTCTCCACTCCTGTTCGTCCCATTACGACTGAACAGATGGGACGTCTTGCGAGGCGTCCTCCCTATTCCGTCCTTGCCCCAGGCCAGTTAGGTACGGTGCGAGCGTTGCTGCCCCATTGGCGGGATGCCCTCGCCAGATTCATGAGGCACGCTCCACGCCTCGCGTCCACGCCAAATTAATGGGATGCGGATCGTATTCGCTGACCCATCGGTTTACCCTCATCTCAGTTTTTGCTGTGCAGGGCTAGGTAGGGTTAGTAGTATGGCAAGAGAGAACACTTAGAGTTAAACAACATGGCCTCACGATCATCATCTCAGAAAACCTCGCGGTCCGGGAAGGTGTCACGAAAGCTGCTCAGTCAGATCCGTCTGTTTGCCACGGATGTGGACGGAGTCTTGACCGATGCCGGCATGTATTACTCGGAGTCCGGCGATGAGTGGAAGAAGTTCAATACGCGCGATGGCATGGGGATCAAGCTGTTGCAGAGGGCAGGGATCATCACCGCCATTGTCACGCAGGAGCGGACGAAGCTGGTGGCGCGGCGTGCCGAGAAGCTCGCGATTCCTGAGTTGCACCAAGGGGCCATGGATAAGTTAACGGTGATTCGGGAGATGGCGGCCAGACACGGGCTCTCGCTCAAGCAAGTGGCCTATATTGGAGACGATGTGAATGATCTTGAAGCATTGAAGGCCGTGGGGTTTTCGGCCTCTCCAGCGGACGGGCTGCCGGAAATTGTGGCGGCGGTCGACTATGTCTGTCAGAAGAAGGGTGGGGAGGGGGCGGTCAGGGAAATCATAGAAATGATTCTCGACGCTCAAAGGTCGAAGGTCGAAGGTCGAAAGTCGAAAGTCGTGGTTCCAGATTCAGGAAAGCGCTCGTAGGGTAAAAGGTCTGTTTATGGCTTCACTCAAACGACGAACCTCGAACCTCGAACTACATAACCATCTCTATCCCGTGATCATGGCCGGCGGCAGCGGCACCAGGTTTTGGCCGCTCAGTCGACAGCTATTCCCCAAACAGCTGCTGCGGATTATGGGAGATGAAACGTTGATTCAGCAGACCATGCGCCGGGTGGTCTGTGCTTCGGCGCCGAACCGGGTGATGATCTCCACGAATCCGGCCCAAGCAGAGTCCATTCGCGTCCAGCTGAGTGAATGGAAAGACGCGCTCACGGATAACTTTATACTTGAACCGGAAGGGCGCAATACCGCTCCGGCTATTGCCTTGGTGGCGTTAGAACTGGTCCGTCGGGATCCTGACGCGATCATGTTGGTGGTTCCGGCCGATCATATCGTCAAAGGCCAGCGAGCGTTCGATGCGGCGGTATCGTTGGCGGCGACACTGGCGCAGCAGGACTATCTGGTGACGTTTGGTATCAAGCCGATCCGTCCAGAAACCGGCTACGGTTACATCAGGCCCAACCGAAAAGTGACGTTGGGAAAACAGGGTACGCTCAAGGGACATCCGGTCAGCCGATTCGTTGAAAAACCTAATGCCACCAAGGCTGCGCAATATCTCAAGGCTGGGGACTACTACTGGAATAGTGGCATGTTTATTTGGCGCGCCGCGACGATTCTTGATGAAATTCGACGCCATCAACCCACCCTCTTTCGTGGGATCGAACGGATCGGCCAATTGATGCAGGCAGGGGCGACCAGACAGGCCATCGACGATGCCTACCGGACACTCACGCCGGTCTCGATCGATACGGGTGTCATGGAGCAATCGAATAAAGCCGCGATCGTGCCCGTGTCCTTTCAGTGGTCTGACGTCGGGAGTTGGGGGAGTCTGGATGAAGTGGCGCCGAAGGATAAGGCCGGTAACGTCGTGATCGGTCGTGTGGTCGACGTCGACAGCCGTCGTTCGATCGTCTACGGGGATCGACGCCTCGTGGCGACGATCGGGCTCACCGACATGGTGGTGGTCGATACGCCGGACGCCACATTGGTCTGTCCGAAATCCCGCGCGCAAGATGTGAAGCAGTTGGTCGAGATTCTCAAGAAGCAGAACGCGCCGGAACATCTGGAGCATCTGACCGTGCATCGGCCTTGGGGGTCCTATACGATCCTGGAAGAAGGATCTGGTTACAAAGTGAAGCGCGTGACGGTGAAGCCCGGAGGGCGGCTTTCGTTACAGCTGCACCATCAACGGAGCGAACATTGGGTGGTGATCACCGGGACGGCGCGGGTGACCAGGGGCGACGAGGTCTTCGATCTCAAGATTGGCCATAGTACAGAAATTCCTGTCGAAACCAGGCACCGGTTGGAAAACCCCGGTCCAGAGACCCTGCACATCATTGAAGTGCAAAACGGGCCCTATCTTGGGGAAGACGATATTGTCCGGTTTCAGGATGATTATGGGAGAACGAAGGGCTAACAGTCGAAACGTCATCAAGTCTTTAAAGTCTTCAAGTCGATACTCTTCGACTTTGGACTTGATGACTTTCAGACTTTCCGACTGATTAAGGAATCATGGGATTGTTTCGCGAATACGACTTGCGTGGCATTGTGGGCCAGGAACTCACCGATTCGATCGCGGAGCAGGTGGGGCGCGCTTACTGCACGTATGTGAAAGATCGTGGGGTGAGGACGATCTCGGTCGGGCGAGATGGCCGACTCAGTTCGCCCGGGCTCCATAAGGCTCTTGTGCGGGGGCTCCTCGCCGGCGGGCTGAACGTAGTGGATATCGGCATTTGCCCCTCGCCCCTCGTGTATTTCTCGTTGTTTCAGCTACCGGTTGAGGGCGGTATCATGATCACCGGGAGCCACAATGCGGCAGAATACAATGGATTTAAGATCTGCATCGGGAAAGACACGATCCATGGAGAGGAGATCCAGGCGCTTCGAGCGGTGATGGAGGC
>SPAX01000264.1 GCA_005239475.1 Nitrospira sp.
GGATATTTCACGATCTGATGATTCCCGAACATTCATCATTCCAAATTCAACATTTAACATTCGACGGATCAACAGATACCGGAATTGCCATGGGACCATGGGTCTGAGGATGATGAAAACGATTGACCACATAGACAGGCTCTTCCGAGCGGTGGTGGGACTCGTCTGGTTGCTCGGCCTCTGTACCCTGGGTGTGTCCGAATCGGCGGCGATGGACATTGCCATCCTGCGGTCTTCCGACATTGCGGCGTATCGCGAGGCCGTGGCAGGCTTGAAGGCCACGGGCCCGATTGGAGCGATCTATACCGAATACGATGCGCAAGGCGACCTGGAGCTTGGGAAAAAGATCGCGCGCAAACTGCGAGCATCGAATGCGTCACTAGTCGTCGCCGTAGGGCTCAAGGCCGCGTTGGCAGCGAAGGTAGAAATTGTGGATGTCCCGATCGTCTATATGATGATCCTGGACCCGCTGAAACATCAGCTCACAGCCGCCAACATGACCGGCACGCTCCTGGAGGTCCCCGTCGACCGACAGCTGAAGATCATGCGAACCTTCCTCCCGGCCCTTCACCAGCTCGGAATGCTCTATGATCCCGCTAAAACCTCCTCTCGGGTGAAGGAGGCGGAGAGAGTGGCCACCTTCTCCGACTTTCAATTAACGGGACTTCCCGTCGAGAGTGATAAGGAGGTACCCCAGCAATTGCGCACGCTGCTCTCGAATGTTGAGGCCCTCTGGCTCATACCGGATTCCACGGTATTGACGAACGAGTCCGTACGATTCATCCTTGAATCAGCGCTCGCGCGTCAGATACCCGTGATCGGGTTCTCACCGGAGTTCACACGCCTGGGAGCACTGCTCAGCATGTCCGTCAACTACGGCGATGTCGGCCGGGAAACCGGACTGCTCGCGAAGCGCATTCTCGACGGGGAACGGCTGCTACCGCTCAACCCCATGCCGATCGAGCGACTCAAGATCGCCGTCAATCTCAAGACCGCAAGGTTCCTGGGCATTACGTTTCCGAAGGAGCTGACGAGCCTTATCGATGAAACCTATTAATGTGGACCGGCAAGTGAGTACTCCTTATCCGCCGGAGGAATCCAGGACTCCCGAGGCATTACCCACGGCCGGTTTCCCCAGCCTACGCGCAAAGTTCGTGCTATTTTTCAGCCTTATTCTGGTCATCGGCTGCTTAACCTTGAGCTGGTACTACATCGAAGAGAGGCGAGCGTCGATGGCCCGCAACCTCCAGCAGCTGGGAACGATTCTCCTCACGAGCGTCGTACAGAATGAACACTTTCAATATGCAGGTCTCGTAGCGGAAGATCGCCCCACGCTTCAACAATTCATTGACGGCCTCGTGGCTGTCCAGGACGTGGTGTATGTGGTCATCACCCGCGCAGACGGCACCCTGCTCGTCCAGCACACAAAGGGGACACGGCAATCTTCTGCCAGCCTTGTGCGGTCCGTGGATCATCCTCTATACCCGGACCCTCAGATTGCGAAACAGCTCTTCCAATCGTCACGCACCACTCCTCTGATCACACGTTTATCCCTCTCCACCAAGATAGGGAGCCGATTTGCGTGGGAGGAAGTCGTGTATGACTTTTCCATGCCGATGCTGCGAACGGCAACAGAAAGCGCCTCGCTGCCTCCATTCGCTGTTCAGCTGGATGATGGAAGCACCAACTCATCCCCGTCACAGCCGGCACTCGTCTCCGGTGTCGTCCAAATAGGATTGTCCGACGCACGCCGGAAACAAGAACTCGCAACGACGATCAAAAATATTCTCCTCCTCACCACCCTCATCATCGGCGCAGGCGCGCTCGGCACCTACCTGCTCGTCCTCCGCATCACGAAACCACTGAGGAGTCTTGCCACTGTGGCTCAACAAGTCGCTCAGGGCCACGTGCCTGTGCCCCTCACACCCTCCAGCCGAGACGAAGTCGGTCAACTGACGAGTATGTTTAACCTGATGACCCACTCATTACAGGATAGGAGCATTGCCATTACCGCGAACCTGGCCACCATCAAGCACCAGGTCGGTCAATTGACCACGTTACATCAAGTCAGTGCGGCCATCGTCGGGACGCTGGACCGGAGCCAGCTCCTCAACACCATCCTGCAGCTCCTGATCACAAATCTGGGTTTTACGCGGATGTTTCTGATGCTGCGACATCACGAACGAGACACGGCGTATATGGCCCAAATCGCCGGGGTCTCGCCGGACATTGCGGATGCAGCTCGCCAGCTTGATGTGCCGATCCAGGACAATGGCAGCCTCCAAGCCGACCTACTGATTCATGGCAAGCCCTTGCTCATCCTGAACCTTGAGGCCGTGGCCGATCGCATGCAACCACCGATACTGGACTTAGCTCGCCGCTCCGGGGTGACGTCCTTCGTCGCGGTGCCGCTCCAGAGCCACAATCAGATACTCGGATACCTCGCCGCCGACCGTGGCTCACAACCCTGCACGAACGAAGATCTCCATATGCTCTTGACGATCGCCAGCCATGTGGCCGCGGCCATCGACAATGCCAAAGCCTATTCTCACCTCGAAGAACTCACGCAGCACCTCGAACAGCGTATTGCAGAGCGCACGCAGGAATTGTCCCTCGCCAATGAGCGCCTCCAGGAACACGATCGGCGGCGGTCGCTGTTTCTCTCTGTCGCGTCCCATGAATTGCGCACCCCCATGACCGTGATTCGCAGCTTTGCTGACAATATGCGCGACGGCATTGCAGGGCCGGTGAGCGAACAGCAATTGACCTATCTCACTCGCATCGGGCATAACCTGAGTCGGCTCACTAGAATCATCAATCAATTGCTGGATTGGTCCCGCCTTGACAGCAACAAGGACGTGCTCTCCCTCGCACCGATCTCTGTCGAAGCCATGGCCCTTTTGGTCGCCGACAGTTTGCGCACCGTCGCCGATGAAAAAACGATTACCCTTGAGATCGAGCATGCGGCTGGCCTTCCAGCGGTCCAGGGGGACCGCGATAAACTGGAACAGATTCTCTGGAATCTCATCGGTAATGCGATCAAGTTCACGCCGCCGGGCGGCCGCGTTACCGTTGATTTCCGGACGACCTCCGAGGGCTTTGTCCAAATCTCTGTCGCCGACACCGGCTGTGGGATTGACCCGGATCACATCAAACAGCTCTTCCATGAGTTCTCGAAAGTGCCGTCTGCCAACCCTACCGCGCAGGGGGCTCAGCTTGGGCTGTTCATTACCAAAAGCCTGGTGACGATGCACCAGGGAACCATCTGGGTGGAGAGTACGCCCGGAGCCGGCACACGTTTTTACTTCACAATGCCTGTCGCGTCTTCGCGAGAAGCCGCACCGCAACAGGCCACGGGACGGGACGCGTGACGCGCGGGAGGGGCGAGGCGCCGCATGGGGAATGTTCAATGATGAATGATGAATGTTAAATTGTCGGAACTGACGGGACGGGTGAAGAAGTTCTGCGTTATGAGTTCTAGGTTAGAGGCGGATCGGGAAGGGCGGGACGCTTGGGGAATGTTGAATGATGAATGTTAAATTGTCGGAACTGGCACACCGGGCGAGGGCTCGAAGTCCGAAGTTCGAGGCTTTCGGAACTTCCAACTTCGAATTTCACATTTCACATTTCTGATCGCGCCTGGCGTGTCCGATTTCTGCCATTGAGAGGAGTATATTTCGATGCGCGCCAAAATCCTAATCGTCGACGACGACCGCGATATTCTTCTCGGACTCGAGAATCGTATCACCTGGATGGGGCACGAGCCTGTCACAGCCGACAACGGTAAAGATGCGCTGCGTCTGATTGAACAAGGAGACTTTGATCTCGTGCTCCTGGATTTGGAACTGCCGGTCCTGTCCGGTCTGGAAATCCTGGAACGGGTGAGAGGGGCCTCGCACAGCGAGCGGCGCACCGAAGAGGATACCAGCGCAGCCACAGCCTACACCACACCTCTCATCATCATCTGTCAAGCCCAAATAGAAATGTCCTCTTCCTCCCAAAGTAGAAATGTCCGGTTTTATGTTTCGGCCGCCGCCGCGTGTGTGT
>SPAX01000265.1 GCA_005239475.1 Nitrospira sp.
AACATGATGATCCTCCTCATCTAGCGGCCGCAGGTCTAGTACGGCCTCGGCTGACAAAAAAGACTGGAAAGGTTGCAAGCGTACAAGGCTCCGACTCGACTGGTGACCCCGGTCGCCAAGTTTTGCGCCACACAGTCGATTTGATAAAAGATATCGTACCGCGCGGCCATGGGGTCGGTGCAATCGCTTCCGGGGGCGCATTGGATATACATTCGATCAATGTCGCCGAACACCTGGTAATTGCCTACTGTCATCGCCAGGTTTGGCACAGAGCCAGCTCCGATCGGGAAGTCCGCATTGCCCCCATCGTTGATAAGCTCACCGTTCAACACGGCAAGATTCGTGAGCGGCACCGGGCCAGGCGGAACCGCGTTGTCGAGCAATGCTGGCGACACGACACGGGCGGCCATAAACTGCTGGAGCACATTCGCGCCGGTGCTCACACAGGACTCCGCCGCGGCCACCGACGCTTCATTGGCGCTGACAGAACTCGATATTTGCCGCTCAAATCCCGTGACAGCGAGGATCGAAATCCCCATCAGGGTCATGATCAAGATCACCATCATGACGGTGATGAGACTGACCCCCCGTTCGTCCCTTATCTGTGACCCATTGTGCCACTCACGCATCATCGTCTTCCTTCCCGGTTCAGGACCATGGTCTCGCATTTCTCGTCTCCACGGTCCTGGTCACCACCCGCCGACGTACCGAGGCATAGGGAGGAATCTGGGCCCCCGCATCGCCGGCCAGGAAGACGCCGCCGGCATGGAGATGGTCATCGACCGTGAGAAAGGTGGTGGACAAGGTTCCCGCTCCTGCCTGTGAATTCCCTTCTCCAAGCCCATTATCCATCGATTGTTGTCGGGCGACGATCGTAACTTGAACCATTTTGACTGCGGACGGCGTCATGGGCGGATTGTTCCAGATCTGGTTCGAGATGTAATCCGGTTGATCGAAGATCAGGTTCAGGCTCACGTCGTCAATCTGACCATTTGGCTCGCTCAGGCCGGCTGCCGCCACCAGACAGCCATCGCAGGCATAGGCGAACTGGAGATCCTCAATCCCGTTGACGATCGGCAAGCAGGGGCTTGCCGGGACATTGCAGTTCGGCAGGACACGACCAAAGGAGGCGACCGTGGCATTTGCGATCCCGCGGACCAAGCAGGGTGCATTGCCGGCACAGATGTTGTTGAGGTCTGCACCGGGAGCCCCGCCGGCCAGCTGAGGAATGACTTGATAGGTGATGCACTGCAGGATAAAGATTTGGGTCCCGGTCGGAATTTGTGTCGGCCCAGGAACGGGCACCGTCAACAAGATGGGAGCAGCCCCGCCCTGCACCTGTGCAGCAACGATCCCGCCGATCGAGATAAAGGAGTTGGCAGCGAGCCCTGCTGCGGTCATATCGGGAAGGATGGCTGCGTTGATCGGTACATTTGCAAAGCCCCCTCCGCCGACACCAAGTGGAGCGGTGGTCTGCCACGTCGGAGTCGCCGGCGCGCCATAAAACGTGAGGGGCACTACGAGGGAGATTTGATCCGGTCCAGTATCAGCGACTCCGACGGTCGGATTGTTATCTCCCGGGAGAATCGGCACGGGAACCCCGCCGATTCCACAGTTACCGACCGGGGGTGGATTCTTTGAGGGATCGATGGCCGGCCCAAAGCCCGCCATCTTGATGTCGTGGGTGATCATCTCCATGGCCATACGCGCGTTCTGTTGGGCATCGGATATTTGCTCATTGGCCCGCACGGATTTGCCGGTCATCGTCAGCGCCGCCATGCCGGCTAACACGATGACGGAGGTCACGGCCGTCGCCACCATGATCTCGACCAGTGTGAACCCCTGCTCCTCTGGCTTGTCCTGCGATCTCATAGCCTGTGTCCGCCCCTTTCCCTGTCGGCTTCTCACTCTGGTGCGATGACCGTATTCAACAGGACTTGTTTGGTCCCGGGTAACGAAACTAGCGTCCCCCCGGAAATTGTGTTTCGACTTGACCCGATCCAAGTGACCGTCACGCCAATGTTGTTTTGATTGAGCGTCACCGGCCCCCCGGCCGCCACCGCTACCTGGGCTTGGACCCCTGCCAATCCCGACGCAAAGAGGCGAGCCTGCCACTGCAGACAATCTCCTCGCGCCACCGGCTGAGTCAGCGCATTCTGGGTGCAGAGCACGGGATTCGCCGAGGTCAAATTGATTCCGTTATAGCCATTGACGAGGTTCCGGCGATTGAATTGCATCCGTTCGACGAGCTCCGCCGCAAGGTTCGTGGCAACCGTCAATTCATTGCCGTCGCTGTTGCGCGTGAACGACAGTGTCGTCATTCCCGCTAAGCCGAGCAACCCAACGGCAAGAATGGCCGACGACAGCATGGCCTCGATGAGCGTGAACCCCTGCTCTCGTCGAATCCGGCTGGTCGCCCTGTTGCTATCGTGCATGTTGTCGCTCATCAGCAGAACACCTCACAGCCTCACAAGCCCACTGGTTCCACTCGGCGCGATGTTAACGCGATATTGTGTCGTTGGAGCCCCTCCGAGAGTCCCTCCGACCGTGATGGTCTGTACTCCCGTCCCCGGCACACTGGCCCTCATCCCATAGGAATTAAACTGCACGACCCCACCGTTGGGGATGCCTCCGTTGTTGAAGGCTAATGTCGTCATATGTACTGCCTCAATCCTGTTCATTTGAAGGGCCGGAGCGGCGGCGAGATTGGTGGTGGTCATCTCGACCCCTCCATTCAGAATGACGATTTGGACGGCCAGAGTCTGATTCGACGTCATCGCTCTTGTACGAGCAAGCACAAGGTGGCGAGTGATCTCAGAGGCCGTGACTCTCGCTTGATAGTCGATGTACATCCGCGTGAAATTCGGCATGGCTATTGCGGCCGCGATCCCGATAATCGCCGTGGCGATTAGGAGCTCGATCAGCGAAAAACCTGCCTGCCGTGACAGGGTTCCATCGCGTCTTGTCTTCTTAGATACACCCATAGCTGGCCGCCAATTGAGCAATTGGCATGCCGACCATATCGCTTGGCCTAGGAGCTGTAACTCGTTGATTTAAAATATATTCAACGACTTATCGCGGGGGATGAATTAGGCAGATTTTTGAAGGACATCGACAATTTGTGTCACAGCAGGCGCACATATTGTACCGCCCTACCCTGGCCTAGACCGCCCGCAGTGAGGCAGAGCGAACATTAGAAGCAGTCCGGAGGACTCAGTACGGGAGCCTTTGTGTCGCGTGCAGATGAGAATTGTGGCCATTGCGAGGCGTTCATTCCATGGAGCGCGGAACCACTCCTGTTATGAAGGTGTCGATTGCGATCTGTGCGGTGAACATTTTGACCGCCCGGTTTGAGTCACATGTTGAAACCTCTCTTCACTTCATCGCCACAGCCCTGACCTGCTTATAGGTGGTCGCTCCGCTCAGGACCTTCTGTATCCCGTCTTGTACCAGGGTCGACATCCCTTCTCTCCTTGCAAGGCTGAGCATATCGTCGATCCTGGCTCTGGATTGGATGAGCCGCTTCATCTCTTCCGATCCTCTTAACAGTTCGTGTAAGGGGATCCGCCCCTTGAAGCCGGTTCGGTTGCAGGCCTCACAGCCTCGTCCACGGTACAGACTCCAAGCAGCGCGGTACTCAATGCCGAGTGTTGGCCAGTCCTGCGCGCCATA
>SPAX01000266.1 GCA_005239475.1 Nitrospira sp.
CTCGTCGATATGCATCCCGCCGACGACGTTCACGTAGACGTCCTGTCCAGACAGATGCAGACCCAGCCGTTTCTCCATGACTGCCAGCAACAGCGAGACTCGATTCTGCTCCACACCGTTCGCCATTCGTTTTGGCATTGCATAACTCGTGGAAGACACCAATGCTTGTAGTTCGACGAGAATCGGCCGCGATCCCTCGAGACTGGATACCACCACAGATCCCGTCGTGCGCTGGGACCGTTCCGCCAAAAACAACTCGGAGGGATTGCGCACTTCCTCCAGCCCGGAGTCTTTCATTTCGAACACGCCGATCTCGTTGGTCGAACCAAAGCGATTCTTCACCGCGCGAAGAATACGAAAACTGTGGCCCTTGTCTCCTTCAAAATAGAGCACCGTATCCACGATGTGTTCCAACAGTCGCGGTCCGGCGATCGCTCCATCTTTGGTGACGTGCCCGATGATGAAGACCGGCACGCTGCTGCGCTTCGCGTACCACATCAATTGGCCTGCCACTTCCTGCACCTGGCTGATGCTGCCCGGCGCGGACGTGATCTGTTCCGTGTAGACCGTTTGGATCGAGTCGACAACCATTGCGGCCGGCTGGATCTCCTGCGCCGATTTGAGGATCTGTTCGAGGGAGGTTTCCGCCAGGATTAAGAGATTCGGATGCTCGATGCCGAGCCGCTGCCCCCGCATCTTGATCTGCCTCGGAGATTCCTCGCCGGAGACATAGAGTACCGGTTCTTCCTTGGAAGACAGGCGCGGGAGCGCCTGGAGTAACAAAGTAGTCTTCCCAATCCCGGGATCGCCGCCAATCAGGATGACCGAGCCGGGAATGACTCCTCCACCCAGCACCCGGTCGAATTCGCCGATATGCGTCAACCGCCGGTCCTCACCGACCACTTCGATCTCAGCAATCGGCGTGGCCTTTGCCTGCGCCAACTTCATCGCAGCAGGCCGCCCTTTGCCGGTCGCCGCCTGCCGTTCCTCTTTCATGGTATTCCAGCCGCCGCAGTCCGGGCAGCGACCAAGCCATCGTGGTGACTGGTGGCCGCAAGCTTGGCAGGAAAAACTAGTCTTCGCCCGCATTTAGAGCCTCAATAAGAAGGAAATCTGAAGGCTATATTAAAGGATTAGGAAGGGAGAATGGAAGGCGATACCAGCCCTTTACAAACGGTTCCTCCAATATCCAGGCCGACGCTTCTGGTGCGCGACCGCAAGAACACGAATCCGGTCCGACTCGATGATATACAGGAGGCTGTAGGGGAAGCGCCTGATGAGCTTGTGCCTGGTCTCGCCGCCGACAAATTGGAATGCCTCAGGATTGGCTAGTACCTTCTCAACTGCCTCTTCGAGTGCGACAAGAAACAACAAACCAAGCCCAGGCACTCTTTCTTCGTAGTATTTTGCTGCCTCGTTGACCTCGGCACTGGCCTCCTCATGAAAGGTCATTGCCCTCATGAGATGGCTTGCCGAGCCCGGCGGAATATCTCCTCAGCGGGAATCTCTTTGGCCCGGCCCTCACGCAGGTCTCTGAGCCTTCGTTCTGCTTCAACAACCCACAAGTGTAGATTTTCTTCATCCGAGGGAACGTCCAAGCTCAAAATGAGCTTCTCCGCAAGACGCGCTCTCGCATCCAGGTCAAGCTTCATGATCTCGGCATCGAGTTGCTCATCGTTCATAGCCATGTCACATACTCCTTATTGTTGCTGGGCAGCACGACACGGTCTTATGTGAAGGCCGACTACAGGCCTACCTATTTTGGTTCGTCTAATATCTGAAGAAGAAGCGCTCCGAATGACATGAAAGAATATCCCGTTTCGAACACATTGACAAGACGAAGTTCTGCGGCAGTCGGCACGACTATCAGCTAACGCTTCTTGGAACCAGCGCGGTGGAAAGCTGCGACAGCGTCAGAAAGCTCAAGCGCAACGAGCAGCCGCTGTTCAGGAGAAGAGATGAGAGAAGAGATGGGGTCATTGAGAGAAGAGATGGGGTCATTGCTTGACTTTGCACCTCCCTCCCCCGAGACTCCGTGTTCAGGGCTCAACACCTTCGCGTGGAATACCAGGGCGCCCTCTCCCTCCTCACCGCTCCTGGCAACGACCACCAGACGATTGTTCATCACGAGACCGACCGTACCGATTTCTTGACACGGCTCGGGCAGGAGATTCCGCCGCAGCGATGGTGCAGTGCAAAGTCAAGCAATGACCCCACCCTAGGTGCACAGGACGATGACCTTATAGAGACTCCCCCGCCATGACGGGGATACATTCGCTGTACGACTTGATTCCAAGCGACCGCGCCAGGTGGCACAGCGCGAGATCGGGCGCCTCGATAAGTCCATACTCACGCCTGCCTCCGTTCCCTTTCGAGGGCATGGTTATGACTCGGATGCTCGCTCACAGCTCCTCCGCAATTGCATGGACTCCACTATTGCGAATCCGATATCGCTTTCCGGTGTATTGATCCGTGACGTCTGCGATCTTCCAGGGAGTGTCTGAAGACACCCTTGCGAAATCGATATCGTTGAGCAGCATCCATGCTTGTTTCGCGGTTGAGTCCGACCCGAGCATTGGAGTGAACCAGTTTCGTGAGATGACGGCATTGATCGCTACGCAGGCAAAAAAGAGAAGTAGGTACTCAAATGTCTGCCGCCTTCCGTGGCGTTTGTCGGGTTCTTGAATCTCGAAAACGTATCTCCAAGATACGAAAGTGTCCTTTGATCTCTTTAGTACCTGTTCAAGCTCCATCGATTTCTCGGGGCCAGCATACCAATCCGATGCCAATGGGCTACGTTGCATCGCAAAGCTGATCGAAGCATTCGCGGGATAGGGCTGAGTCCTGCCTCTCTCATACCGCGCTTCAATGTCCTTGCGTACGTCGTTGGGTAATTCTTTGTACAGTCGCCATAGATCGTGTCCGGCTCCAGCGGCCGCCCGAGGTGGCAAGCCAACCTGAAGTCGGAGACATTTCAGATAGATTTCAAGTGCGAATGCAAGATTGGTAGCACAAGCCGCAATATCTCCGAAGCTGGGATGCCAAAAACTCAATTCGCCTTTGGGGAGGCTTTTAAATTTTCCGATGATGAATGACTCCGCTGTCTCTCGAAACGAATCCGCACAGTGGAGGGCCACCGGTTCTATCCAAGTCAAATCGTCAATACTCCCCATAGCGACTTACCGAGTCATAACTATTGAGTATATTGATCGGCATAATATGCGAACACCGCGTGCATAGTCCAATGTGATTCTCGTTTCGGCTCAAAGCCTTCTCAACGATATCCACAACTCCAGATTGGCGTGATATACGGATCGGCATAGTTCCATTAGCTGCGAGGCAGTGAGTGCCTATGTCAGCGCATCCGCGGGACTCCGGACTCCTCTCCCCG
>SPAX01000267.1 GCA_005239475.1 Nitrospira sp.
CGCTCCCGGAGGTCGCACCTGGATCGCCCAACGCCGCGATGAACTGCGTCGATATGCGCTGGAACTTCGTCTGACCTCCGCCTGCGGCGTGAACCGGCTGAGCCACGGCGGCTATCGTCACCAGCAACGCCGTCGCAAGGCATGCGCGGCGAATGAGGCGCGGCGTTCTCCTCGTTAGCGCCAACACGGCACCTCGCTGTAAATGGGTTCGCACCCCGATCGTTCTGAGTGCTGAAATCATCGCTCGACTTTGCTTTCAGGACGGGTCAGCAACAACTCGATCACCGCCGTGTCCTCAATGGACCGCAAATCTACACCGCGAATGACCGTTTTGGGTCGAACGCGGTCGTTTGATGCAGGGGCCAGAGTTGTTCGTCACAGCGCATTGCACGGGGAAGCGACGGGAGGTACGGAAGGAGAAAGGCATATGGGCCTCGTTGGGGAGGCGTCGTCTAGGAGGGATGTGAACGAGTGTCATGAAGTTGTGCCTTCCGTGTCGTTGGCGTGGCTATTGAAGCAGGAATCCGGCGATGGGGTCTTGAGGGCCTGCTCGGCATAGATCGCCGCCTCCTCCCAGGTCTTAAAACGCCCTTCACTCATGAAGCTCTGTACCATGGACACGATGTGTGGGTCTTGCTGGTCTTTAGCCCACTTGGCGAACGCGATCTTCTTGTCCTCCTCCTCCTGCTCACGGCGCCTGATGTTGTGTAGGGTTCGGACAAGCCAGACCAAGAAGATGCCGACGCCAATGTAGATGATTTCCATACTCGACCCCTCCTTTCTCTCTGCTCTCGAAGGAGGCTCCTTGGAATCATGACAGAAGATTGCACGGGGAAGCAAAGGTAGGGACGAACTATTATTGGCATAGGAGCCTCGCTGAGAGGCCCATTCTAGGAGGGGGACGAGCAAACCGCAAGACGGGGCGTGGGGAAATACATGTAATTGACGGCGGGGGTATGAGCCTGTGGTGTTTGCGTGCGCCACTTCTTGAAGCGTGACGACTTCAGTAAATCAAGAAGAAGGAGGAGGCCCGTTCACCATACACATATCGTCGGGCAGATAGTCAGGCTGGCCTGACTGGCGATAGCCCCAAGCAGTGGCAAGGGCGTGACAGGTTAAAAGTGCGAGTACATTATCTAAGCTTGCGGACGATTCTGGATATCGTGCAGTCGCACTCCACACGACTTCGCCTGTTTCAATGCTGGCACCCCTAATCCATGTGCTGGTGCTATACACGCTCGCGCTGTCCATGCTCGAACTTCCGACGTTTCCGTACGCGAAGCCACTCCGCCACTGGATGTATCCCCACGGTTGTTCTTCAGAACATACGGATGCTGCTAGGCGGCGTCTGCATGGTTCGATCCTGCTGAATCCATAGGCCTTGGGAAGATTGGCTGATCCCGTCGCTCGGTCAGCGGAAAGAGAAACACGGACCTAGCGTTTGGCTTCCGTGAGATCGTCTTGCTCTTCCAGCTCTTCAAGATCGGCTTCCGCTTTGGCCTTCAGGGTTGAGGGGTGCAGGCCATATTTTTTGAGCATTTTGTAGAAGTCAGCCCGATAACGTCCGGCAAATTGGGCGGCGCGTGAGATATTGCCGCCGGTGAGTTGCAGGACGTTCTTGAGATAGGTTTTCTCAAACTCTTCCTTTGCTTCAGTCAGCGGTTTGAGTGGCGCGTCCGGTGATGTGCCCATAGAGGGCAAGAGGTCCGGCGTAATCATGTCTTGGCGTGTCATCACGGCGGCCTTTTCAATGACATTTTCCAATTCGCGGACATTTCCTAGCCAGGGATGTGTGAGCAGCCGATTGAGGGCGGCCGGTGTAAAGCCGCGCAAACTTTTATTCGCCCGTTTCCCACTCGCGGTCAGGAACTGTTGGGCCAACAAGGGAATGTCATCTCGGCGGTCACGAAGCGGAGGGATAAACAGCGGGACGACAGAGATGCGGTAGTACAGATCGTTCCGGAATGTGCCGTTCTTCACCGCTTCGCCGAGGTCTTTATTGGTTGCGGCAATAATCCGTACATCGATCTTCGTTGAAATTTCAGACCCCACTTCGCGGACTTCCCGTTCTTGTACGGCCCGTAACAGTTTGACCTGCATCGAGAGTGGTATTTCGCCGATCTCGTCGAGAAAGAGCGTGCCGCCGTTGGCGCTTTGAAACAGGCCTTTCTTGGCGCCATGGGCGCTGGTAAACGCGCCGCGTACGTGTCCGAAGAGTTCAGACTCGAAGAGCGTTTCGGGAATGGCCGCGCAATTGAGGGCGACAAACGGCCCTTTACTCCGTCGGCTGTTCGAATGGATGACGCGAGCGAACACTTCTTTGCCGGTTCCGGTTTCTCCGAAGAGGAGAATGGTCGCGTCGGAGTCTGCCACCTGGACTACCTGTTGGAGTATGCGCTGCATCGCAGGACTCCGCGCGACGATGTTTTCCATGCCATACAATTCGTTGACGAGAGACTTGAGTCGCTGGATCTCTCCTCTCATTCGTTGCGGAGAGAGCCCTTCTTCGATCTTGGCTTTGAGTTCCTTGTCATCGAATGGTTTGGTGAGATATCCGAAGGCCCCACGCTGCATGGCTTCCACGGCATTAGGGATACTGCCGTGGGCCGTCAGAATGATAACCGGAAGGCCTGGATGAATCCGCAGTAGTTCCTCCGTCACATCTAATCCGTCTTCGCTACCCAGCCGGAGGTCGGTAATGGCAAGGTCGAACCGGTCTTTCTTGGCTGCGGCGAGGGCTTCACGCCCGGTGGTGCAGCCTGTGACGTCAAAGCCCATGGCGGTCAGCCGCATCTTCACAAGATGCAACAGTCCCTCTTCATCGTCGACTACAAGAATATGCTCTTTTTCCATGAAGCTCCTTCTACGGTGTCGTCGGTTCCGGCGCAGTCGGTGGCGGTGCAACCGTCGATGGGGGACGAATAGGACGAACCTTATCCCGCATTTCCTGGTCGATGCGCTTCAATGCCTCCAATTGGCTCGTCAATTCCTCTATTTTCCTATCTCGATCCGTCAGTTGCTTTTGTAGGGACAGCACGATGCCTGAATCGGTCGAACCTCTTGCGGTGTCTTTCTTGCTGTCCATCTTCCGTTCACGCTCGGCTAATTCACGCTGGAGGCTTTCCAGGGTCTGGGATTCCACATCCGTTACGGCCCGCAATTGCTGGATGGTAACCTCTCTATCAAGCAAGTCTCGCACCAGACGATCTGAGACCTGAGCCAGGATCGTCCGGCTTTCTGAAATGGCCGGGGCCGCTATGACCGATTGGAACCAGGATTGCTCAACGGGAGCGGCGTGATACTCGAGCAGCTGTAACCAGAGCTTGCTGGAGGAGGCTAGCTGGCTCTTGGGCGCGAAGGCGATCACTTTCTCGAAGTACTTCGAGGCGCTATCTCGACTTTCATAGAGCCCCAGCAGGGCCCGCGCAAAGTAGACATGGTCGCAGGAATTGCGCTCGGCACATTTCGGGGCGAGCGTCTCTTGTTTCTTCGCCAACGCCTGGAGGGATTTTGCCTCTCCCGTACTCACCACGAAGTAGGGCTGCGAAAATTGCGGGGCTGACGACCATGCCGCGCATCCCGCAAGGAAAAATAGACAGGACAAGACTCCCGAGGTGAAGCCCCGGTGGATAGTCTTCATGCCGTTTCTCCTGGTTTCGTGAGGCGTAGGATAAATCGTACTGTCGTTCCCTTCTTGGCTTCGCTTTCGATCCAAATCCGTCCTCCGTGCGCTTCGACCACTTTTTTTGCCAGTGCCAAGCCGAGGCCGCTCCCCGGCGTCGCATGTTTGGCCTTCGTGCGTCCTTGATAGAATCGTTCGAAAATATAGGGCAGGTCTTCGGCCTGAATGCCGGGTCCTCCATCGGTCACGCTCACCTCGAGGACCCCCGCGTTCTGGTCCGGCTTCATGAGTACCTTTACAATGCCTCCTTCCGAACTGAATTTCAAGGCGTTTGAGATCAAATTATCGAGCACTTGTTCAATTCGAAGCGCATCCGCCTTGACCCACACACGTTGTGCCGGGGCTTCCAGCACCAGCTGCACATGCTTGGCATCGGCGAGGAGCTGGACTTTGTTGACCGACATATCTGCGACGCGCTTGAGATCCGTTGGGACAATTCGATACTCCATCATCCCGGCGTCCATCTTGGAGAGATCCAGAATGGTGGAGATGAGGGTGATGAGTCGGCGGCTGCTGTCCGCCATGATGCGTAAGGTCGTGCGTTGTTCTTGCGACAAGGGGCCCGGAATTTCATCCAACAGCAAATGCGTACCTTCTTGGATCGAGGCCATGGGCGTGCGTAATTCATGGGAGACGTGGGCGAGAAACTCCCCCTTCATATCGTCCAGCTCTTGTAGTTTTGTGCCCATCCAATTTACGGACTCGACGAGGTCTCGCAACTCGCTGGGGGCTCGAATATTCAGCGACGTACGGAAATTGCCCTGCCCGATTTGTTTGATATGGCTCTGCAACTGGCGCAACGGGCGCAGGACCGTGTAGCTGGCAAAGCCAGCGAGCGCAATGCCAAATACGAGCGCGAGCAGAACCAGTTGCTCAGTCACCGCTTCGGCTTGCGCCGAGTTTTCCCGTGACCGGCTGACGCCGACACTGATGCCCGTCTCGTGAAGATTGATAAACTGTTGGAGTGTGGCGCTTATGCGGTCCGTTAAGGCGTCTCGCCGACCTTCATAGTCCGCAGACGGGGGTGCTGGAGTCGACACGCGGTTCTCCAATTCTGCGTGGAGAATCATGAGTCGTTCCTGCTGCAGGTGCTTGGTATCCTCGAGTAGCTGAATGCCTTGGGGAGTGAGTTCCTGTGTTTCGAGGCTCTGGAGTCCGCGATGGAATTCGTCTACCTCTTCATCGAAATGTTGTAAGAACGTGGCATCGCGGACGGCCAGATACTTCTTTTCGCTATTGAGTTGGGCATAGAGCACGGTGAGCAGATGTTTGGCCGATTCGATTGCCGGGTAATGGTGAGTGGCCATGTTGGCACTTAACGCAGTCAGCTGGCGTAGTTGAAACAAGGCATACAGATTCACCCCTGCCATCACCACGATGATGATGAGGGAGGTCAGAACGATCCGCCAGAAGATAGATATGCGCACGAGTGAAACTCTTTCTCAGCCTTGGGGCGTAAGGGTAACTGTAGAGGCTGTAGGTAATTCCATACACTATTTCCCCGGTCCGCTCAAGGGATCAGGCAAACAAACTCTCTCGTGAATCACCTGCCCTTGTGTAGGGTGAAGGGGCCAAGAAGGCTTGAGCGGCTTCCAGTCAGGAGAGTCGGAAACTCTCTGTGTCCACCACACTACTAGTCCCTAGTTGAATGGCGAGAGAAATCGGCGTTGGCGTCGTGACACCCCATGGAGCGATGCAAAGAGATGACCACGAAACAATAACATGGCCACGGCAAGCGGTGGCGTGAAGAGCAGCACGAGATACCAGCTGATTGAGGGGGGGATACCGATGTAGTCCAGCCAACTTCCTAGGATCGTGAAGGGCAGCACGAGGAGCTGGAAAAAATCCAAACCCGCTCCCCTGCCCACTTGACTGGAGAGGGAGAACAGCGATTGCAGTCCCATGGGCGAGAGGACGATGGGGATCAGGATCAGCGTAAGCGGAAGAAACCATTCAATCCAATTCTCGAGGACGAATTCATACGAGGTCTTGAACACTTCGAGCGGAGAACCATGCCGAACTTGATAGATAATCTCCGGTGCTGGGTTCAGCAAGAGAAAGAGGAGCAGGAGGACCGCGTACGAGAGAAGTTGCCCATACGGATTCGTCTGCATGCTCATGTCGAGAGCCATGAGCGGTAGCCACAGAATGAATCCTATGCCGATGACATCCCAAAAGTAGTGGCCGACGCTGCCAAGAATGTCGTGGAAGGTAAGTGCCCGCGCATGGGTAATCGATTGCTCGATCAGGCTCAGGGTGGCGCCAACCAGGAGCGCATTCACTGCGCCCAGCAGAAAACCTCCTGCGAAGCCGAGCGACGATGCAATCTGGGCGGCGAGCACCAGCAGAAGTCCAAATCCTACCACAGCCACTATGGTCATCCAGCCCCGGGCAAGGGATTCACCGGTTTTGCGGAAGGCGTTTCGATAGAGTGCGAGTGTTTCGGTCAGAATTCGTGACATGGAAGACAATAGTCTGCGAGAACTTGTCGGGTCAAGCCAATGGACCCTCGCGAGAGGTTGACTTCCCGCATCCTATGCTTATGTAATATGGAAGTTGACGTGGGCAACACATCCGAGTGGAGAGGAGTGGTCCAATGGACATGAATCGCATGACGATCAAACTACAAGAGGCGCTCCAGACCGCGTCGTCCCATGCTACGAGGCGGAGCCATCAGGGTATAGATGTGGAGCACCTTCTGCTTGCGTTTGTCGAACAGGATGGGGGGCTCGCCTCCTCTCTCCTCGAGCAGGCAGGATTGTCGGTGCCCTCCGTTCGCCAGGCGCTGGAGCAGGCACTCGCGAAGTTGCCTCAAGTACAGGGCGCTGGGGCAAGCCCCGGACAACTCCACCTCGCCTCGCGGCTCAGCCAGGTTTTGGCCAAAGCTGAAGACGAACAACGTACGTTGAAAGACGACTATCTCAGCGTCGAACATGTCATCCTCGCCATGGTCCAGGAAGGGGGCGTTTTCAAGAAACTCGGCCTGACGAAAGAACGGCTCTTGGGCGCGCTGCAACAGGTACGAGGGTCCCAACGTGTCACGAGCCAGGACCCGGAAGGCACCTACCAGTCGTTGGAGAAGTATGGCCGTGACCTCACCCGGTTGGCAGGGCAAGGGAAATTGGATCCCGTCATTGGGCGCGATGAGGAAATTCGTCGCGTCGTCCAGATTCTTTCACGACGAACCAAGAATAATCCGGTGCTCATCGGCGAACCAGGGGTCGGGAAAACCGCGATCGTCGAAGGGCTTGCCATTCGCATTATCAAAGGAGACGTGCCCGAGGGTCTGAAGAATAAGCGCGTCGTCACCCTCGACATGGGCTCGTTGGTGGCCGGCGCTAAGTTTCGCGGCGAATTCGAAGAACGATTGAAGGCCGTCCTCAAAGAGGTGCAGGCGTCAGAAGGGCGGGTCTTGCTCTTCATCGATGAACTGCATACGGTCGTGGGAGCGGGGGCGGCAGAAGGGGCCATGGATGCCGCCAATCTGCTTAAGCCGATGCTGGCCCGCGGCGAATTGCATTTGATCGGCGCGACGACGCTGGATGAATATCGGAAACATATTGAAAAGGACGCTGCGTTGGAACGGCGGTTCCAGACGGTGCTGGTCAAGCAGCCGACGGTGGAGGACACCATCTCGATTCTGCGCGGACTCAAGGAACGCTACGAAGTGCACCATGGCGTGCGCATCAAAGACGCCGCACTGGTCGCTGCCGCAAAACTTTCGAACCGGTATATCGCCGATCGGTTTCTCCCGGACAAAGCCATCGATCTGGTCGATGAATCGGCAGCCTGCCTGCGTACTGAAATCGATAGCTTGCCGGCGGAGCTCGATGAGGTCTCGCGTAAGGTGATGCAGTTGGAGATCGAGCGGGAAGCCTTGCGGAAAGAACAGGATCAGGCCAGCCAGGCACGGCTGGCGACGCTTGAGCAAGAGCTGGGTGAGAAACAGGGAGATCTGCAGGCGCTCAAGACGCGATGGGACGCTGAAAAAGCCTCGGTGTCACGGCTGCGCAAGACTCGAGAAGCGATGGAAGAGGTCAAGCAGGCGATGGAGCGTGCGGAACGTGCCTACGATCTGAATCGTGTGGCAGAACTACGGTATGGAGAGTTGCCACGCCTTGAGCGGGAACTCGCGTTGGAGCAGGAGCAGCTCGGCAAGAAACAGAGTGAAAGCCGGTTGCTCAAAGAAGAAGTCGATGAAGACGACATTGCGGCCATCGTGAGTCGCTGGACGGGAATTCCTGTCTCTCGACTGGTCGAAGGCGAAACGGAGAAACTCTTAAAGCTGGGTGAACTGCTTCATCAGCGCGTGGTTGGACAGGATGAAGCGGTGCAGGCCGTCGCAGATGCGGTTCTCCGCGCGCGTTCCGGCATCAAAGACCCGAATCGGCCCATCGGTTCGTTTCTTTTTCTCGGTCCGACCGGTGTCGGAAAGACCGAGCTGGCGCGGACCCTTGCCGCGACGCTCTTCGATGACGACGCCAACCTGATTCGAATCGATATGTCCGAATACATGGAAAAACATACGGTTGCCCGTCTGATCGGGGCTCCGCCAGGCTATATCGGCTATGAAGAAGGCGGACAACTGACCGAAGCTGTCCGGCGGCGTCCGTTCTCCGTCATTCTGTTCGACGAGATCGAAAAAGCCCATCACGACGTCTTCAATGTCTTGCTCCAAGTATTGGACGACGGACGATTGACGGATTCTCAGGGACGGACCGTTGATTTCAAGAACACCGTCTTGATCATGACATCGAACATCGGGAGCCCGCAGATTCTTGAGGCGCAGCAACGGCGCGCCTCCTATGCCGAGGTCTGTTCCCTCGTGATGGCGGAATTACGAGAATACTTCCGCCCGGAGTTCTTGAACCGCGTCGACGAGACGGTGGTATTCCATGCTCTGGAGACGGAGCAGCTCACGAAGATCGTGGAGATTCAACTCGAGCGGTTGCGGGCACGTTTGACAGAACGACGAATTTCTCTGTCCGTGACGCCGGCGGCCTTACGGTATCTGGGCGAGCGAGGCTACGATCCGGTCTATGGAGCGAGACCGTTGAAGCGATTGATCCAACAGGAAATTGAAACGCCGATGGCGCGTCAGTTGGTCAAGGGTGAATTGCGCGATGGAGATACGGCGACCGTGGAACTAAAAGACCAGCATATCGTCATCGTGCCGACGGTCTCGGGATAGGACGCGTCGCCCTCTATTAACCGAGGACGATGGACCCGCCATTCAGATCGTGCGTCGTCTCGCTGACACGGAGCGTGTCGATTTTCCATTCGACGGGAGACACCTGGATCACATGGCCTTTGATCGTATGGAACTCCCCTTTCGTGAAGGCCACCACGTCGGGCGCCTTGACGTCTATCTGTAAGATGATGGTTCCCGAGGCTGGATGTGTGAGCAGCAGGCTCCGCGGGGTCCTATTCACTTCGTAGGCGCGTCGTTCGTTGATCATCAGGGTGCTATCGACGAGTTTTGCCGTCACTTTTCCTCCTGCGTCGAACAACGCAAAGGTCACGAGTAAGTCGCCCGTCGTTGGTTTCAGTGCCACTTGAATCTGCGGAACGCCCTCGATTTCAATCATGCCGTCGGTGTTGCGGTACAGATTCGAACCCACTTCCACGTCCATGTTGGGCCTCATTTCACTACGATGTAAGAAACATCCATTCACCCACATTATTCATGACGGCTCGACACGAAATCGCTAAGCCGTGTCGCGAGCCCGCTGGCCGAAGGCTTGTTGCAGCAGCGGATCGGCGATTGCAGCAGAAGTGTTCATGAATAATGAGGGTTAAGACTTCTTGATACGATCCAGAATCAATGCGATACAGCCGCCGAGCAGTCCCCCTCCAAGGATGGTCGTCAACAGCTCGACCAATTTGAGTCCCCAGACGGACCCCTGCGTTTGCATAGCTTCCCGAATGCCGCCTTGCAGCATGATCACGGCCAGCGCCATGGTGGCGCCGACAATGAACCACCAGAGAAAGACTTTCAAGGTGAACCCCATAGGGAATCGTCAATACTCCATTCGACGATCGAGACTGCGATATTGAATCGCTTCTGCCACATGCAGCGGCTCAATCTTATCAGAGCCTGCAAGATCAGCAATGGTTCTTGCCACACGCACAATGCGCCCATGGGCCCGAGCAGACAATCCGAGCTTGGTCAGCGCCTGCTCGAGGAGCTTCTGAGCCGGAGTCTCCAGGCCACAATACCGCTTCAGAAGCCGCGGCTTCAACTGAGCATTCGTGTGAATCCCGTCTTGACGATACCGATGGAGCTGCCGATCACGCGCTGCCAGCACGCGTGATCGAATCGTGGCTGAACTTTCCGGCATAGGACCGTGATCGTGCAAGTCTCGCACGGAGACCGGCGGGACCTCGATGTGAATGTCGAGCCTATCCTGAAGCGGCCCCGACAATTTTGCTCGATAGCGGCGGATTTGGTGCGG
This sequence comes from Nitrospira sp., assembly GCA_005239475.1. Classification (GTDB taxonomy): domain Bacteria; phylum Nitrospirota; class Nitrospiria; order Nitrospirales; family Nitrospiraceae; genus Palsa-1315. Next base: position 10,138 of record SPAX01000267.1, read on the forward strand.
GGTACAGACGCATTCACGCGTGCGGTCCCCATAGTATCCGCAGGGGCAGGGATTCATCGCGGCGATCAACATGAATCGCGCAGGGTAGCGGAGCGAGCCGCTGGCCCTGGTCAGGGTCACATGCCCATCTTCCAGCGGTTGCCGCAATCCGTCCAGGACGGGACGGCGAAACTCCGGAGATTCGTCCAGGAACAACACGCCATTGTGCGCCAAGGACACTTCTCCAGGCCGGGGAACTGTTCCTCCTCCGATGAGTCCTGCATCGGAAATACTGTGATGTGGAGCGCGAAAGGGACGGACCGTCAGCAGTGGATGATTGGCCGATAATTGTCCGGCGATGCTATGGACGCGGGTTGTTTCGATCGCTTCTTCAGGCTCCATGAGGGGCAGAATCGTCGGGAGACGTTTGGCCAACATGGTCTTACCTGATCCGGGTGGTCCCACCATCAAGAGATTGTGGCCTCCAGCCGCAGCGATCTCCAGGGCGCGCTTCGCATGGTCTTGTCCCTTCACATCGCCATAGTCGTCATCTTCCACCGGGCGCGTGGTAAAGAACCGGTTCAGGTCTGCGCGAGCCTGGTCCAGCGAAACCGTGCCATTGAGAAATGCCACGGCCTCGGGGAGCGTGTGGAGTGGATAGGCCGTCACGCCCTGTACCATGGCCGCTTCTTGGCTGTTCTCAGCCGGCAAGAGCAGACTATAGTCGGACCGACAGGCCATGCCAATGGATATGGCGCCGGTAATCGACTTGATGCGTCCGTCCAGTGAAAGTTCACCGACACACACGCGGCCTTGTACATTCTGGGACGGAATGACTTCTTCCGCGACGAGAATCCCAATGGCAATAGCCAAGTCAAGGCCGGACCCTTCCTTCTTGATTCCCGCGGGAGCGAGGTTCACGGTGATTTTCTTTGCCGGAAAATGGAAGCCCGTATTTTTGAGCGCGGAGCGGACGCGATCGCGGCTCTCCCGCACCGTGGCATCGGGAAGACCGACGACCGAGAATTGGGGAAGCCCTCCGGTAATATCGACTTCCACGTCTATCAGATGCGCATCGATGCCGACGAGTGCAGCACTCAGAACTTTTGCGAGCATGGATGACTCCGGTGCAAGGCGCGGGGCTGGTGGATTATAGAAACCGTGTCGAATCGTTGCAATCGAAACAACAGGGGATGGCAGGAATATGGTTCCATTATCCCTAATGTCATGACACCAGTTCGAACGCTAGCTCCCTCGCCTCCCCTTCTGTATAATCCCTCCCATGCCTGTGCCGTTCCACTGCCTCAGATCAAGTTTGTTAGAACGTGCGTTACACATCATGCTGCCGGGCCATATGCCATTGTGTTTTCTCCTCGGTGGCCTGATCATGGGGTCTGCCAGTCCGATCTTGGCCCAAGCGCCAGATCGTGCACCCACCCCATCTGGACCAGTCGGAGCGTCAATGGCCGTCCTCGCGATGTTGCAAGATGCTGATGTACTTCCGCCCGAAGGCACTCCCGATGCGAATCGCGTCATCAAGACGGTCATCCAATTTCAATCGGTATTTCTGAAAAGCGGTGATCTGGCCGTGCAGGCATTTCTGAGTCACGCACTTACGGCACAGAGAGACGGCGATGCGAACGAAGCCGCGTCTCGATTCCGTTCGGCAGGCTGGACGTCGGATGTGCTTGAGGCACTCAGTGATCAGTGGGTCGCCACAGCGATCGATCAGCGAGAGCGTTTGGCACCGGGCTTTCGTCAATTCAACGTCAGCCTGGCGAATTTCGATTCGTTGATGGAACTCATTGGGAAGGCGCGTACCGCCTTGGAGCAACGGGGAGAGAACATGCACCAGGTGTTTGCCCAGCGACGGCGGGAGATGCCTGGCGGCACACAATAACTGTAACAGGGAGGACGCGATGGCAACGAAAGCCTACATCCTAATCAAGGTCAAAGCTGGGCGGACGAAAGATGTGCTGCAGGCACTCAAGCGCCTCCCCGGCGTCGAACAAGCCCACTCCTGCTTCGGGCGACCGGATATTATTCTGTTCATCGCGGTCACGGACGAACGAGCCCTTTCGGATGTGGTGATTACAAAAATTCACCAAGTCGAAGGGGTAGAGGAAACAGATACACACATCGTCGCCGATGCCTAGCCCTTCCGGAAGGCTCAGGCTAAGGTTGAGAAAAGATCTGAGCTTCACTCAACCTCAGCCTCGACCTCAGCCTCTCTCAGGTCCTGCGGCCTGCTCGCGCAACGAAGAAACGGTGACGGTGGCTCCGCCAAGTTCTGCCGAACGGTAGCAGGCGTCGGCCACCTCGACGGCGCGGCATCCATCACGCCCGCTGATAGGCGGCGGGGTGTTCGTCTCAATGGCATGGACGAAGGCGCGGACCGTGGCGAGGATTGTCTGCTGCGGTTGGACGACCCATTCCAGAGGAGCGCGGTCCCCGATGACACTGGTCACTCGCTGGTGATACCAATCGGCGGCGATCTGCCCCTGGGTTCCCACCCACTCTGTTCTCGCAACCCGCCCCGCTACGACTCGTGCAATGTCCAGGATGCATCGTATGCCGCTTGCGGTCTGGGCCTGCACGATCGCCATCGTGTCCGGTGCCACGGTCGGAAGCTGGTCCAGCTCGCAGCGGACAGTGACCAGCTCCTCACCGGTGAGAAAGGGCACCATGTCCAAGAGGTGAACCCCAAATTCCAAGAGCGCCCCGCGCTGACCGAGTATCGGTGACCGAACGTGGTCGCTGGCTTTCGTTTCAATCCGGCTGGTGAAGGTGGCGTACCGAAGCCGGCCGATCTCCGGCAAGCGATCTTTCAAAAGAAGAATCGTCGAGTCGAAGCGCAAGGTCTGTGCGGTCATCAGCAACACGCCTGCCTCTTCTGCTGCCGTCACCATCGCTCGTGCTTCGCGGCCCGTCGGCGCTAACGGCTTTTCAATGAGAATCGGCTTCCTCGCCCGCACGGCCTCAAGACAGATCTCAAGGCAGAGCGACGGAGGGGTTACCACTACGACAGCCTCTACTGTCGGATCGGCGATTAAGGCGCGATAGTCCCCATAGACAGGGATCTCTGTGGTCGGGAGCGAAGGCAGTCCTTCCCCAACCCGTTTCCGGCAGAGAGCGGCAAGGCTGACCCCTGGCAGATCATGCAGGAGATGGTGGATATATCGGCTGCCATGCCGGCCAGCACCGATGAGACCGATTCTTATTGGCATAGTCATCATACTGCCGTGAGAGTAAGAAAACTGTAGTCAACATCGAACGCGAGGTCAACTAAAACTCGACCCTGCCCGTATTATTCATGACGGTTCGTCGTGAAATGGCGGAGTGGCGCGCGACAAGCGCGAGGAGCGCGACTCGCGTGACGTGTGAGCCCTGTCCTTGCCCGTCGCGCGCTTCCCGCCAGTCTCGCCCATCTCGCTTGAGTCAGGCATCCGCGCTTGCAGCAGAAGCGCTCATGAATAATGCGGGCTAACAGCCAGATTGACAGCCCGACGGCCTGGTCCCTATAGTACGCGCGCGTTGTATCAGCCCTGTCTCAAGAGGGCGCATCCCGCAAAGTCTTGGTGGAGAAGAGATTGCCGCAATGATATCGACTGTCGCGCCCTTTACCTTGGATCAAATCGGCACCGGCACAGCTCGCTTTCCGAGTGGCGTCGCCATTCCCACATTGACGGATGCCGCTGTCGATCCCTATATCCAGACACGCGTGTCGAAACATGTGCAGGTGGACTGTATTCAGTTTTGGCCTCAGGAAAAAGGGTTCTACCCCGGGCTCGTCTTATTGCATGAAGCGTGGGGGCTGACCGCGCAAATCAAGGATCTCGGCGCCAGGCTAGCGTGCGAAGGCTACGGAGTCATCATTCCGAACTTGTATGGGCGGCTGGGGGGCATGGTAACGGCCAACGCAGAGGTTGCGGATGCGCTCATGGGCAAGCTGAACGAATCGCTCGTCCTGCAAGACATCAATTCCTGCTGTGAGTTCTTGAATACGCGCGACCACATTAAACAAAATATCCATGGTGTGGTCGGCTACGGCATGGGCGGATCGTATGCACTCCGGTTCGCCTGTCAACGGAAACGGCTTCGAGCAGCGGTTGTCTATTATGGACGAGTGATGCAGCCGGAAACCGCGATTAAAGATCTGTTCTGTCCGGTGCTCTATCACCAGGCAGGTCAGGACCAGTGGGTGCCCAGTCAGGATGTGGACCGGTTGCGTGCTGCTGCGGCTGAGCATAAAAAACGTGTTGAGATCCGGACCTACCCCAATACCCCCCATGCGTTTTGTAATGAACAACGAGTGGAAAGCTATCGTGCCGACTCGACGGCAGAGGCTTGGGGGGCAACGGCCGCGTTTCTCAAGACCTGCTTCCAAGGCCTCTAACGAGTTCCCCATCCAATTCTGTTGCTTGAGAGTCCCAACCAAAGCACAGTAGAGTAACGCGATGCGCAATCACCTCCAATTTATTCGGCCAGCCCATTCACGGATCGGTATCGCCCTTGTGATAATGGTCGTCTCTATGTTCGGGACTTGGCTCAATGCCAAGGCAGACGAATCCCTTCCAAGTTCCACCCCAGATTTCCCATCAGTCATTCGTGCCCATTCTGATCAACTGGCCAAGATGGAGTCCGACAAGGGAGCCAGTAACCTGTTTGTGTCGGCAATCGGTCCCGCGCTTCAGCTGGGCGATGTGGCCCGGACATTGGGGGTCAACCCCTTGCCGGCCAAGCTCGCGAAAGAACTCCTGGTGCCGGATCTGACGGCAGCGGTTCATCGGTTGATGGGCAGTCTGGCCGCGTGGCACCTTGCCTCCACTGTCAGGCAGGCTATAAGAGATCAGCAACTCGCGACGGTGACCGAGCGACTATCCGGAGCCTCGCAAACCCTGGCATGGCTCGATCAACAAGGGAAAGCCTCCTGGCATGACTCACTGAATCAACTCACTGACGTGGTTGCCTCCCCAGAATGGGCCCAGAAGAATCAGGGAGAATCTCAATCGACCCTGTTGGTAACGGTCGTGGAGCGAGCCACTCGCTTGGAAGTTGACGCCCTGCAGGCCAGTTATCAGGAGTGGGATCGGATACGGAACTGGAAAGATCGCGTGCGCGGGCTCCGTGGACAGACCAGGCTGTGCGGGACCTGGCAGTGGATCGTTCATAACCATCAGCAGCACCATCAAGAACAGAAGCTTTCGCTACTCTTTCCGCCAGCAGGAAATGCACAGGCCACTCTGCCGGGACTCGTGGAAACGATCGTGCTGGGCGAGAACGTCTACTTACGGTGGGAAGTCGATGGTCGGGTTCAAGAAGATAGTCTGCAATTTAGCAAAGAAGGCCAGCGTCTCGAAGGGACCTTCAACGGCCGGCTGTACGCCTTAGCGTCGCGAGACTGGCGGGAAAAGCGGGACAAGGTGACATCCAGTCAACCCACGTCGCGCCTTTCTCGCCCCTCTCGCGCTTCACGCGTCACCGGTCCGTGGAGCGAGGGAGCGCATCCCGCCAGATTCCCCAACCTAAGAGTATCCAGCCTGCCATGAATGCCAGCCCACCGACCGGGGTCACAGCCCCCATCCACCGGATGCCCGCAAGAGACACCACGTACAGACTGCCTGAAAAGAGAAGAATCCCGAGGATAAAGAGCCATCCTGATTTTTCAAGACGTTGTCCGGGGTAACGATCAATTGCCCAAGAAACTATACAAAGTCCAAAGGCATGGTACATCACATACCTTGTTGCGGTCTCGAATACTTGGAGCATAGGAGCCTCCAGAATTTCCTTGAGCGCATGGGCACCAAAGGCGCCGGCAGCAACGCCGGATCCTGCCAATATGCTCCCAATTACCAAGAATCGCTGAGAGGGTGACCGACCTATCATAGTAGTATCCTCCTAGTTCGTGATCTTCCGTGTTTCTCTGCTTGGTCTGGTTCAATCAAAAAAGAAAAACCAACCGGTCACATCGAATTTGGATTCTAGCAGAGAGAACTAAGTCTCGATATGCCTCTCGAACGCTCCCGCTGTTTAATTGAAGAAGTGGGTCATCGGCGGGAACGGGCATTGGTGGATGGCTGGAGATCTTCAGTGGAACATCGCTAACAGCCGCAGATCAACGGATGTCCCTGATGAGTTGATCTAAGGAATTAACGCTTTCAAAGGCCGGGAGTAGGTGAAGGAAATACCGATAGTTATCCGTACACCACCATTTCGGGTAAGTTCCCCCACCTCTTGAGGAATAGGCACCCACCCAGTTCCTAGACTATCCTGCGCATAACATGATGGCTCAGGGAACACAACAGGCATGGTGGGATAGTCCGAAGTTTACTATTGACTGCGTTCTAGTGAATGGAAGCAGGCAGCTTGAAGCGGACGGGTGCGTCCTCGAATCCGTAGAGGCTGGGTGTAAGCTCAGCACCCCTGATCACCTGAAAGCAGGGGACTTTGTGAAAGTCCAATTATGGTTGGAAGGCGAGGAGTCCTTTATAGACATCCGGCTGGCGGAAGTCAGAAGGGTTCACGAGCACTGGGTCGCGGTGGAAGTGATCCAGGTGAGCCAAAATGACCGGATAAGACTGAAACGATTTATCGATGCCCCCGCAGCTATGCACATCGAAGAACCTGCGCTAATCGACCATCTTCTCATTCGGGCCTAGGAGCCTGTCCGACATTGACCTTCTACTGCGGCGAACGATCTGCGACCATCTGCGTCGTTCTCGGCCCGAAAAAGTCCTCAATGTATTCCAGCGAATACGCCTCCGGTTTTTCCGGGCCTGCGGCCTCGCAACTGGCCGTACCTCCTTTGCCTCGTCACAAACGGCAATGTCGGACAGGCTCCTAGCTTGGCGTCAACCTCTCGGGGTGGAATCAACAACACTGTAGGTCGCTCAATCAAATCGCTCGCAGCCCAGGCAAAGCAATTGGACGCACCGTGTGTTCGCCCTGGTGACATTGCGTGGCTCGGAGCCGTTGGTGTAGCTGGGTGGCTCGTGGAGAGGTGGTCCTAAAATGAGGAAGCCCGCATCTAACGCAACCCCTTGTTCTTGGTGCACGAGACCTGGATTGAACCGGGATGGGCCTGTGGGGCAGAGGGATTTCAAGACCGCCTAGGATTTGCAATTATGTGGGATTAAGAAGGATCGTTTCGCTTAATTCGGCGTTGAGTTAGGCTGTTTTTCTCACTTAATCCTCAAGCGTCCCACAAGGACCTAGAGGGGCTCAATCGGTCCACGACTTCCCTCGTTGATTCA
>SPAX01000268.1 GCA_005239475.1 Nitrospira sp.
TCCCGCCACGCAGCAATCGCACTGAACACAGAGCCTATGATCGACATGTGTACAAAGACCGCAATCTGGTGGAGCGTTTCTTTAATCGGCTCAAGCAGTTTCGCCGCATGGCCACACGCTATGAAAAACTGGCACGCAACTTCGTGTCCCTGCTCAACCTCGTATGCGCCTACATCTGGTTGGCGTAATTGTTAACAGGCCCTAGAACCTATCTCAAAATTGAAAAATGACAGTCCGACGGACATCCCTTATGCAAGAGCCAAGACATCGAGAGCGATATTCCCAAGGATTCTGCAATTTATTCATGGCGCAGGCGATATGCCGAAGCTGTTCCCTCGTGGATAAACGATTTTGAGATAGGTTCTAACCAGATGAACAAGACAGACCAGATGAACCAGATCAACCCTCCTCAGTAGAGGACATACCGGTAAAAGACTTTCTTCGCCACCTCAGCCGCCACGACATACCCGACGACAATGCAGAGCAATGCCGCCAGGAACAGTGGCGGCAACGGCACGAACCCCAGCGGCCCCCGTAGCGGCGTATAGGGCAACAGCAGCGTCAGTCCTACGACCGCGAGCGTCGCAAGCAGCAGGCCACGGCTCGGTCGGCTGCGAGTGAACGGCCGACGACTCCGCACGACCAGGACGATGACCGAGGCGGAGATCACCGACTCCACAAACCACCCGGTCCTGAATTCCTCCACACCGGCGTGGAGGAACCAGAGCAGCACGCCAAACGTAATATAATCGAATATGGAACTCACCAGCCCGAACGTGAGCATAAACTTCCTGATGAAGGCGATGTTCCACCGCCTGGGCCGGTCGATCAGCTCCTCGTCCACGCGATCACCGGCGATGGTCATTTCCGGAATGTCGGTCAGAAGATTGGTCAATAATATTTGCTTGGGCAGCAGGGGCAGAAAGGACAGAAACAGCGACGCCCCCGCCATGCTGAACATGTTGCCGAAGTTCGCGCTGGTCGCCATAAAGACATACTTCAACGTGTTGGCGAATGTCCTCCGCCCTTCCTGCACTCCTTCGACAAGGATGCCCAGATCCTTTTCAAGCAACACGATATCCGCCGCTTCTTTCGCCACGTCCACCGCGCTTTCGACGGACACGCCGACATCCGCCGCGTGCAATGCCGAGGCATCATTGATGCCGTCGCCCCCATAGCCTACGACGTGGCCTGCCTTTTTCAACGCCAGGATGATTCGTTCTTTCTGATTCGGCTCGACCTCGGCAAACACATGGACGTCATTCACGCGCGATACCAGCGCTTCGTCGCTCATCTGCCGCAAATCCTCGCCGGTCAACAGATTTCCATTCGACAAGCCTATCGCCTGTCCGACGTGAGCCGCGACGAGACGATTGTCGCCGGTCACGATCTTCAAGGTGACGCCCATGCCCTTGAGGCGGCCAATCGCATCTAGAACACCGTCCTTTATGGGATCTTCGAACACCAGGAATCCCAAGAATGTCATGTCCGCCTCATCGTCCTTGGTGATGCCCTCTCGTGCGCCCATCTCGCGGGACGCAAGCCCGAGTACCCGCAATCCCTGGCCGGACCACTGCGCCATCTGCAATTGGATGGCATCCCGCACAGCAGCCAACTCAACCAAGGTGCCGTCCGCAGCCTCGGCGGTTGAACAGACCGCCAGCATATTCGCCAGGGCTCCCTTGGTGACCAAGAGATGGGCGGTCGGCGTCGCGACTAACACGGACAACCGTTTACGGACGAAATCGTAGGGCTCTTCATCCAATTTCCGATAGGGGGAGAGATCGAACGAGCGAGCGGTACGGATGGCTTCGTCGATCGGGTTATGAAATCCGGTTTCGAAACTCGCATTGAGCGCGCCGTGCAAGAGCACCCGTTCGCTCGGATTCCCCGTGATATCGCAGGCGGCCTTCAACCGGACGAGCCCTTCGGTCAGTGTCCCTGTCTTGTCCGAACAGAAGACGGTCATGCTCCCGAAGTTTTCGATCGAGGCCAATCGCTTCACAATCACTTTCTGCTGAGCCATGCGCTTGGCCCCATGGGCCAAATTGATGCTGATGATGGCCGGCAACAGCTGCGGGGTGAGGCCGACCGCGAGGGCGAGGGAGAAGAGGAAGGCTTCGAGCACGGGCCTGGCCAGATACACATTGACCGCAAAAATGGCAACGACCAACACGACGGTCACTTCCAAGAGCAGATACCCGAATTGCCGGATGCCTCGTTCGAACTCCGTCTCAGGCGGCCTGAGTTGCAACCGGCCCGAGACCTTCCCGAATTCCGTGTCTGACCCGATGTGCACCACAACCGCCGTACTGTTTCCACTGACGACATGGGTCCCGAGAAAGAGACTATTCGTCCGTCGAGCCAGTGGAATGTCGGCCTGCAGGACGCCGCAGACTTTCTCGACCGGATAGGTCTCACCCGTGAGCGTCGCCTCGTCCACGAACAGGTCTTTCGACTCAAGCAGGAGACAATCGCCGGGAACCGTGTCGCCCGCTCTGAGCAGGACGATATCGCCCGGCACGACCTCCTCGACCGGCACAGCGACCTGGCTTCCATCGCGCCACACATCCGCTTTGATCTGCACGATCGCAAGCAGGCTGGCCACCGCTTGGTTCGCGCTCCGTTCCTGCCAGAACCCGAGCAGGCCACTGGCGAGCACGATCATGAGAATGATCGCCGTGTCGGTCGGATCCGCCAGAAAGAAGGCCAGCCCAGCGGCCGCCAGAAGGATGAGGATGATCGGGCTGGTGAA
>SPAX01000269.1 GCA_005239475.1 Nitrospira sp.
CCCGCCACACCGTTGAGGGCGCTTAATTCTCCGACACCATAGGTTGAGGAAAATGCACCGATGCCCCGAATGCGTGCATAGCCGTCGGCGGCATAGGCCGCATTGAGTTCATTGCATGTACCGACATACTGTAGATTGCTCTTCAATACTTGGTTGAAGAAACCCAGAACAAAATCTCCCGGCACGCCAAAGAGGTGGTCCACCCCGATCTCTTTCAGCCGGGTTAACAGATATTCAGCTACCGTGATCTCTGAACTGATCATATGGCTACATTCCTTATCTCGTTGCTTAAGTACGGTGTAGAGGAAATGAACGAATCCAGAATAACGTCCAGTTGTCTCCCTTTACGAAGGTTAGATAGCGTCAGAGCTTTGCTCATCCCTAAGCACTTTGCAAGAGCTTTTTAGCCCCTCTCCGCTCACCGCGCCGGTATTCAGAAACAGTTGTTTGTGGGACCGCACACCCTTGCCGGAGACCAGCCGTTAACACAAGCGTGCCAAGGTCAAGGTGCCCAGAGTGACTGATACTCCTGGACAAAGTTGATCCGTTCCCGTCCTTCCTGTTAGAAGTGCTCATGCGGACGGTGCCCCTGCGAGTGCTCCACCTGTTGGCGGCGGTCTGGTTGCTGACATCTGTCGGCGTGATAATCGTTCATGCAGCGGAACCCTCGCAGTCCGGCCCTCCCGTGGTAATCCCGGTGGCGGCAGACGGGGTGCAGCGAGCCACGGTCACGATTGATAGCTACTCCTATACCCCAAACCATTTGATTGTTGAAGCTGGGAAGCCGGTTGTACTGACGCTGACCAGTGTGACGACGATTATCCCGCACAATTTTATCATCAAGGACCCGGCGGGAAGCCTATCCGTCGAGCAGGATGTGAGTGCCGGCAAGACGGTCACCATTACATTTACGCCGGCTCAGCCTGGCACATTCCCCATCTACTGCGACAAGCGTCTCTGGCCGTTGCCTAGCCATCGTGACAAAGGGATGGAAGGGAAGTTGGAAGTGCGATAAATGTGGCTACGAGCAAGGGCATAAGCTTGGAGAGTGGGATGGGCATTAACGATCAGCGGCCTCAGGTAAGTGTTGGGCACGGCGCCCTTGAGACTGATCGAATGGAAGAATCTGCTCAGTTCATGCGCACTATTGGCATGCGCACCGTATTTCAGGGGCCTGAAGTTTCCGTTTATGAACTGCGTGGCGGAACACACCTCATCCTTATGTTGAAGAGCAGCGGAGTTCCCGGTAATGCCTCATTTGACCTCATGCTGATGATCTTCATTCAACTCACCAGCTTGTTACGTCACTGGGGCTTGCCCCAACACCAATCGAGGCCAGACCAGCAATCGATCACGAGATTTTCAGTGTCCATGATCCTGCCGGGCATGTCATCACATTTTTCTCAAGTCATGTATCGGGCCATCCGGTGTAAGGCGGCTGAGCTTGGGCGTTAGGCTCCGTCCAGACGCGGAAGACTCTAAGTCATCCTGAAGCTACGATCCAAGCGAAGAACATCACAATTATGCTCATTTTGTGCTCAAGCCCACCACACTCCATCTCATTCCAACCTACTCCAGCCAAAGTTCGCTTTCCCCTCACTCTTGGCTAGACTGGCCCGGAATGAGCCTGAATGGGCTGGAGTAGGGTGGTGAAAACGCTTTGCTAAACCGCTGTTCCTATGACTAGTCTGTCCTCCAACCATCTGGCTTATGGAAGGCGGTGAGTGCTCGTCATGCACTAGCACACGACGAGCACAGCACCCGGTGCGGCCGATCATTTCTCGGAAAACAATCAGAGGGTTGGGCCCCGACCCGCGGAGGGGAAACCCTGTCCCTATCAAGGTGCTTCTGCACCACGGCCTGCTGGGTACGAGCTCAGAGCTGTCCCACTCTGAGCAAACCCACCACGATCTCACGCGACAATAAACCGAGGATTCGTAGAAACCTTCGTCATGATGGGCCGCGCTGGTTTGCTTGCTGCCGGTCGTACCATGGGAGCTCCTCACCAACGTAGCGACGGAAGGACCGATGACGAGCAATCGGGCCGCCGCGAGCGCGAAGCGGGCTCCTTGCCCTTTTGAGGGACCTCTTAATGGCCTGAGACTGAAACCATCTTCCCTGGAGCTGAAGACTGGATACGCCACATCGCGTCCTCTGCGAAGGTGTCGTCTTCCAACCAGAGATCGCACTGCGCAGAATCGTGGGGTCTTCGCTCCGGCTATCTCGGACTGGTCGCGCCGCACACCCTATCCCGGTTCACGGAATACCCAAAGTGTATGATTTTGCACAGACCACGATCCATATATATGAGAAAGTCGGACATCATGATGATGGTGGACCGCATCGGCGGAATGCGTCGGGGTATTTGGGCAAGCGGAGTGCCATCGATAGTTTGGCGATCGGTGTGAGGGATCGAACGCGTTGATAGGATAATTAACTAACTCGAAGGGAGGAAGCACCATGGGATCATCGGACAGACCTGAGTCAGGAAATCTAGCGGGATTTTTTGTAGGAGCGTTGGTCGGCGCGGGTATCGCGCTGCTCTTTGCGCCACAGTCTGGCGCGCAAATGCGCGGACTTCTTCGCGACTATGCGGCCCGCGCTAAAGATGAACTTGATGAAGCAGTCGATCACGGCACCGAAGTTTTGGACAGTGCCGTTGAGCGTGGTCAAGAATTCGTCGAGAAGGGAAAGGAGTCTTTGCGTGAGACTGGTCGCCAGGCAAAGGAATTTACCGAGGCGGGAAGGAAAGCGTTCAATGAAACAAAGGACGAATTGGCGTCGCAACACCGCTAGGTGCCACGCAAGCGATCATGCCAACACTATGCCACCAAAGGAGGATTTTTAAGTATCGCACAGTACTAGTCGGCCTTCTCGGAGTCAGTCTTATGATTCTGACGGCCTGCCAGTCCATGACCGGAAAAACCACGGGCCAAACCATTGATGACGCTACAGTAACCGCATCGGTTCAAGGAAAGTTAACAGCTGATAAGCTGTCGAATTTTTCTCGTATCAATGTCGATACCGACCGCGGGGTCGTCACGTTGAACGGCGTGGTCCGATCCGCGGAAGAGCAATCGCGGGCGGAAGAACTCGCGCGACAGGTGGATGGAGTGACGAAGGTGAACAACAATCTGCAAATACAATCCACGGCAATGAAGAATCCCTGACCTGACGGGTGGGTGGTCTCGATGGAGAGACCGGTTGTAGGCCTCCCGCTCCTTCAGTCTGTGCAAGGCGCTGAGGGTTTTCATTTCTCCAGAGGGGTATTCGGGGAATCGCAAAAATGGGACGCGCAGTGCAGGCGAAAAAAGTGCGGTATGCGGTGGTGGGGTTGGGTCACATTGCGCAGGTGGCCGTGCTGCCGGCGTTTTACCACGCACGCACCAACTCTCAGCTGAGCGCCCTGGTGTCTGGAAGTCGAGTCAAGTTATCAAAGCTTTCCGCAACGTACGGGGTCGAGCACGTCTATGGTTATGATCGATTTGACGAATGTCTGCAAAGCGGCGTGGTAGACGCCATTTACCTCGCACTTCCGAACCATCTGCATAAACGGTATGCCACAGCGGCCTTGCGGAAAGGCATTCATGTCCTTTGTGAAAAACCGTTGGGTCTGACCACCTCGGATTGTGAGGAGATTATTCATGCGGCAGAAGAAAGCGGTGCGAAACTCATGGTCGCATATCGCCTGCACTTTGATCAGGCAAATCTGAACCTTATCAGCCTGGCGCAATCAGGACGCCTGGGAGATCTGCGCATCTTACACTCGCTATTTACCCAGCAGGTTCGCGAAGGAGACACGCGGTTGGACCCGAGGATCGGCGGAGGACCGTTGCCCGATATTGGAATCTATTGCATTAATGCGGCCCGCTACGTGTATCAGGCAGAACCCTACGAAGTGCTCGCCATGCGACTAAAAGGCAATGACCCTCGATTTCGTCGTGTGGAAGAGATGGACGGAGCATTTCTGCGATTCCCAGGGGACCGTCTAGCGTCGTTTGTTTGCAGTTTGGGAGCTTCCGACCGTGCCGACATTGATGTCATCGGAACGAAAGGGAGTGTACGACTCGAATCCGCCTATGAGTATTCGGTCGGCATGAAGCAAGTCACCCGTATCGGGGGACGCACGAAGATGCAACAGTATCCAGTTCACGACCAATTCGCGCCACAACTACGGTACTTTTCGAATTGCATTCTACGGGACCGGCAGCCTGAGCCGTCCGGCCAGGAGGGTTTGATCGATGTGACGATCATAGAAGCCTTGGACCGGTCGGCGCGGACCGGCCGTCCCGTGAAGGTCATGGTGTCGTCAAAACGAACCCGCCCTTCTCTCAAGCAGATGGAACGAATTCCGCGTCCCCGGGTGCCGCCAAAGGTTCGCGTGACGTCACCGACCCGGTGACGTCAGCAGCGTTGCTCCGGCGCGATGCCGGTTCTATAGAACTTTGTGACCTTCGTCGGTACACGAAAGAGGGCGTAGCGGAAGTAGAGGAAATGGACAACGGTAACGAGGAGCGAGTTAAAGGAGGCATACCATTATGAGTAAGGATCATGACCGCCTCGCGCGGAAACCTCTCGATGCTACACAGGACGTCACTGTGCTGGCTCCGAACCTGGGGAGGATTGCGGCACAAGCCTTTCGGCATGTGCGGATCGGGAGGTTCAGAACCGCTTTTGCGGATGCGCAGCAGCTGGTTCGCAAGCATCCTCTGCAAGCGGTGCTCGTTGGAGTAGGACTTGGCTATATTCTGTCGCGAACCAAGGTGAGATAGCGATGTCACAGACACATGACACAGGACGATCCGATTTTGAAACGGTGGTGGTCGGACTCCTGAGGGATGTTCGCGCGCTTGTGCGACAGGAAATGGCGTTGGCACGACATGAGGTTCAGTATGAAATCGGCAAGATACTCAAAGCGGTCCTGTGGTTCGGGATTGCTGTGGTGCTGGCAGTGATCGGATTGATCGCGATTGCCGCGGCCTGTGTCCTGATCCTCTACGAGTATACAGGGTTGCCTGCATGGCTCTGTGCCGCGATTGTGAGTATCATCCTACTGGGTGTGGTGTCGGGGCTCGTGGCAGCGGGGCAGGGGGTCGTAAAGTCCGTTCGTATCGTGCCTGTACGAACCGTCCGAATCATGCTTGACGACGTCAAGTGGATGGCGAAATGGGTGCGCACGCGGTTTGTATAGATATCGAACTCGGGCGTGCCAAAGTGTTCCGAAGAAACCGAGAGTCTCTCCGCGCTGCTCTTGCTGGTCTTGAGCCCATGTCTAGACGACAGCTGTTTAGAGTGACCTTTCTGCTGGTGTTCTTCCTTCTCCTCTGGGGACTGGGATTCATTACCCATGTGTTCTTCTCGCCGATTCTCTGGGCCGTGATCCTTGCGACCACGACGTATCCCCTGTACGTCCGATTATTGGCACGGGTGGGAGATCGCAAAAATATTGCCGCTGGAATCATGACCGGGGGGATGCTCATCACGGCGGTGCTTCCTGCCGTGTACGGCATTATCCTCGCCGGCCAGCAGGGTTTGGAGGCCTATCAACTGGCCGCAGATTGGTTGAAGGAAGGACATCTGAAAGATCTCGGCGCGCTGTTCGCCAAGGTGCCCGTGGTGGGAGTGCTGAGCCAGGAACTGGTGGGCCATCTCGTCGTTGCCGGCAGCGGACAGGTCGAGGCTTCCCTCCTGGAAGGTGGGAAAGCCGTCAGTACCTTTCTCCTTTCGCAAGGGGTCGATTTTGCCAGGAACGCGCTGCTCCTCGCGACAGACTTTTTCATTATGCTCTTCACGTTATTCTTCGTGTTTCGCGACGGACCTGATACGTATGACACAATCTGCAGAGCTATTCCCCTCGAGGAGGGGCACAAGGCGAAGATCTTCAAACGTCTCAATACGACGATGACGGCTGTCGTGAAAGGCACGCTGTTGACTGCCTTGGCCCAAGGTGTGACGGCCGGTGTAACGTATTATCTATTGGGCGTGCCCTTTTCGGTGTTTCTGGGCGCCTTGTCCGGCTTACTTTCTATACTTCCCGTCGGCGGTTCGGCGATAGTTTGGGTACCGGTCGCATTGTACCTATTGCTCAGCGGCGCGGTGGCCAAAGGCGTCATCCTCATTGGCGTCGGCGCTGGCCTGGTCGGCCTGATGGACAATCTGCTGCAGCCCCTTCTCATCGGCAGGCAGGCTCGGCTTCCGGTGCTCCCTCTGTTTTTAGCATCGTTCGGAGGCCTCGCCTACTTCGGACTCCTCGGTTTGTTCATCGGCCCCATTCTTCTCGCCGTCGTCTTCGAAACGTTTGTGATCTACCAGGAGGAATACCAGCAACAAGAGAATGACATGATCATTGGAGCCACGACGGATTATCGAGACGATTTGCGCACGGGTCATGA